>JADHWP010000022.1 GCA_016783425.1 Candidatus Shapirobacteria bacterium | reverse complement strand
TTATTTTTGATGATGTCTGGACTACCGGGGCCACTCTAAAAGAAGCCGGTAAAGAGCTAAAGCGCCAGGGCGCCAAAAGTGTTTGGGGCCTGACTTTCTGCCGGTAGGGTTTGGGCCGGCTGCCGGTCCAAACCCAGCCTGGGGAGTAAAATATCAGTATTAACAATGAACAATAAAATAAAGCTGGATGCTCAAGAAAAGAGAATAGAAAAAGCCTTAGCAAAAGGAGAGTATGTTAGCGCTCCTAATTTAGCTGATACGAAAAAGCTTTTTAAACAAGTTGCCAGGAACTATCAAGAACTTAATAAAACCAAGAGAATTACCATTAGGGTTAATAATCAGGATCTAATAAAAGTAAAGGCTAAGGCTAAAAAAAACAACGTGCCCTACCAAACCCTTCTTAACGCTCTAATCCGGCAGTTTGCCGAAGGTCAAGCCTTAGTGCGATTTTAAGTTTTTCCCTGCTTTACTTAATATCCGTTACGTCTTTAAAATCATAGATTGCCTCGTAGCTGGTATAAAAAGTTTTATCCGGAAGCAGTTCCAGATTTTCGCCAAAATAATTATTAAATAATATCCTGAAAGTATTTACCGGCGTAATGGCGCTGTAAAAATCCTTATAATTTTGATCCGGGAAATAGACGGCAGATAAAATACCGCTTCTTTCGCTCATCCCCTCCGGAGAATAATTTTCCAACCAGTTTTCCGGCTCTCCAAAGATAGAGCCCGGACCGTGGTCTGATTGCAAAATTATAATCGGAGGACGGGGGGAATTTTGAATGATTTTTTGCAATACCGGGATAATTTGGCCCGAGATAAAAACTAGCTGATCAAGATATTTTTGTCTTTTGTCAATGCCCTCATCCGCCATTTCCAGCTCGGCGTTAGGGACCGGATTGCCCTCGGCCGTAAAAACGTAGGGAGGATGGGGAGCCATAATATGAGCAAGGGTAAATTTCTTTCCTTCCTGAAAGGGAATCGTGGGAAGTTTTTGCAAGGTAGCTAAAGTTCTGGCCCGAAGCGCGTCCCCCCAAACCTCTTTTATCAAAGGCGAGAGTAAAGTGGTTTGCAAAAAAGTGATACTCGTTTCATCAAGGGCGATATTTTTGCCCATTATTTTAAAATATTCATCTTCTTTGTAAGTGATATCAGCCTGGTATTTCTCATCTGTTCCCTCCCAGGTTGAAGCGAAATTGATGATCGTATAGCCGTAATTTTTGAGTTTTTGGGAAACCTCATTTTCCGCTGTTAATTCTCTGGCGGCAAGTCCGCTGGCGGGGTTTGGGCCATATTTTTCCGGAAGCTCGTCCAGATACCTCATATTTAAAGTTGAGGGCAGGGATAAATAAGTATGAAGATAATTGCTTCTACTAGAGTCGGCGACATAAAAGCCCATCTTTTCCAAATTATCAATGAATTCGGAATTATCATAATCATAAACTTTTTGCAGGATATCTTGCCTGGCATAGCCGTCAAGAATTAGATAGTAAATGTCCGGAGCATTTTCCCGAACAATCAAGCCTTCGTCTTCAGTTTTAATCGGCCGGACTAAAGCATTGTCTTTCTTTTGGTATTCAGTTTTAATGATCACCATACTCAAGCAGGCAACCAGGACCAATAAAGACACCTTGAGAAAGGCGGCTGTTCCGGTTAATTTATTTTCTGATTTTAAAATTTTGGCGCTAAGAATAATAAACAACCCGAAGATAAGCGGAAGCAGAACTTTGTCCGGCCCAAGAACAATGCTGTTGGGCAATTGAATAAACAGCTTGTCGTTAAGGGAATTACTTAAATGGCCGTAGGAAAAAAAGATAAGCAAAAACAGAGAGGCGATCAGAGAAGCTTTGTTTTTACTTTTTGCTAAAACAAAAAGAAGCAAGGTCACAGTAATCGCGCTAATAATGGAGTAGAAAAGGGGCTTTTCAATAAATTTTAGAGAAAGTTCCGAAATATTGGTCAGATAAAAAGACAAAATCGGAAACACTGCCATAAAAACAGGGGGAATAAGAAAGCGCAGAGATTTTGTTTTTAAAAATAGCTTTTTTTTGATCTTGATCATCTTCGCTTCATCAAATAGATTTCTCTTTTGGATTCTTTAATCCTTTTGGCGTCCATAATTTGATAATATTTCAGAAAAGCTTTTTCAAAATTATCTTTGGTGTAATTGTCAAAAATATCTTCCCGATTTTGAAGAAGGAGTTGTACTTTGGAATCTTCTTTGGGAACAAATTCAATCATCAACCAGCGGCCCAGAGTGGAAAAGTATTGGGCAATTAAGCCGAGCGGGAGGTTGTTAGAAATGGCCAAATGGTGGATCAGGGCAAAGGCGGCGACACAGTCTGCGCTTATTCTTTGATTAAAAGATTTTCGCTCCTTATTTTCCCAGCCGAGAGCCGGACTGGGATTGGTCAGGTCAATAATGATTAGCAAAAGCAATTCGTTTTTATTTTTTTTGCTCTCTAAATAAGCTTTTTCGACGGCCAGAGGGTCAAGATCACAGGCAATAGTATAGGCGCCGCTTTGAGAAGCAATTCGGGAAAATATCCCGGTATTGGCCCCAAGATCAAGAACTGATTTTGGTTTTATTTTTTTAATAAACTTTTTAAAAAGAAGTTGTTTTTCCTTAAAAGCCTTGCTGGAGTAATTGGTAAAAGTGTAGTATTTTTCCCACTCGGTTTGGTCCTTTTTTATTTTTAGATTTTCGACGGCGGATTTGAGATTATCAATAAGAGAAGCCATTTGAAACCTGGTCATTTTGAATTTTACCTTGCTAATTTTTTTATCAGCCATTCTTTTTTGGTTTAAAGCGTGCAGGTGAATATGAGTTAAGAGGGAGAAGTTTAGTTTAGTTACGGGGGGCAATAACTTGCTCACCAGATCTAAGGGAATTCCATCGATAAAATCACGGAGCAGTAAATTAAGACGCAGTTCTTTTTTGGCCATCAGGGCCAGAGGCGCCAAAAAGTGCCGGCAAAACTGCCGGTAGGCGATCCAAGGCTGGCCCTGTTTGTATTTTTCAAAAGACAAAGTATCAATAAATACGGGCCGGTAGCCAATGAATTGAACATTATAAGCGCTGGCGTCTTTTAAGCTCATATTATACTCTAGGGCAATTTCTTGAATCTTAAGTGTCAGCAGGGCGGCATCCTTAAGCTGGCTAAAGGACCACTCATAAGGATAAGAAAGAAAAGGAATAATTTGGGGCTTAATTATCTTGTAGGCGTTTTTGCCTGGAGCCAGTTTTTGGGGCGCTGGCTTGTGGGCAATGAGCAGTTTGTTTTTAACCAGCTTTTGATAAAGGCCGGAATCAGTTAAAAAATCAAAATCCTGGCGGCCGGCTTTATTGATTTGGCGGTAAAGTTTGCTGCCGACAGAAAAGATAAATCCGTTTGGGTCCCGAAAGGACGAGGCCTCAATATTATTTATCCTCTTTTTCATCTGTTGTCTTTTTTTTACCCTTTTTGGAAAAGATATCTTTGACCCTCCCCCAATTTGCTTTAAGTAAGTATCCGGCACCGGCAACAGAGGCGATAATAATTTGGATTAGGTAACTGCCGCTGCCCGGATCAAGATAAGCGTGAGCTTTTGGCGGCGCAATTAGAAATATTGAGATAAAGGCAAAAGTTAGCTTAAAAGCCTTTTTCAGCATAGGCCAATTATATCCCTTATACTAAGGCATGACAAGAGAAAAAGTGGGTCCAGCTAATTGCCCTAACCGTTATTTAACCCTCATTAATCCGGTAAGAGGGAGAAATTTATGGCTGGATAACAGCTTAAAACCGCTGGAAGACCAGTATGGGCTAATCGCCAGTTATGATTTTTCCGCAACCTGGCTTTTACAATATGACGCTTTGACAGATGAAGAGATCACCGGTTTTATAAAAGATAATTTTTCCAATAATCAGGAAATTGGTCTTTTTTTGGAGGTTTCACCAAGTTTGGCTAAATCTGCCCGGGTAGTTTATCCCCACCTGGTGGCCTGGTTTGATCCCCAAGCGGTATTTCTTTCCGGTTATTCCCCCCATGAGCGAAGAAAGCTTCTTGACACGGGGTTTGCGAAATTTAAGGAAGTGTTTGGAGATTATCCGACTTCCGTCGGAGCCTGGTGGGTCGATTCATATTCTTTGGAATATCTGAAAAACAAGCATGATATTAAAGCTGTTTTAATTGTCGCCGATCAGAAAACAACCGACAACTATGGGGTTTGGGGGCAATGGTGGGGAGTGGCCTACTATCCTTCTAAAGCTAATATTTTAGTTCCCGCCCAAAAAGAGGAAACCAGGCAGGATGTGGTTGTTCTTCAATGGGCGCAAAGAGACATTTCCAGAGCAGATGGCGAAGGTACAAGCTATTCTAATTATTCTCTTCAAGCCAATGATTATACCGAAAGAGGGCTGGACACGGCCTATTTTAAAAAACTGGTAAACAACTATTTGGACTGCAGTTTGCCTGTTGGCCAAATTACGGTTGGCCTGGAGACCGGAATGGAGAGCGTTAAGTCGTTTCCGGAATATAAAAACCAGCTGGAAGCGCTGGCGGACATTGAAGGTGTTCAAGATGTGACGATGGGTGAATTTTCAAACTACTATCGGGATATTTACCGCCTAAACCCGGAAAAATTAGTCTTAAAAGACGATCAAAGCGAATGGATCTTAACGCCGCAAAAAAGAGAAAACGAATATTTAAACGAAAAGATTGTCTATCAGCAAAACCTGGCTTTTACCGATTACTTTCAGGCTGATAAATCTGATTTTTTGGAGAGAAGATTGCCGATCGATTACACAAAAAAAGATAGTTTTGGCGGTCCTTTTTTTGTCTTGCCGGCCTTTATTTTGGGATTTATACTCTACCGTCGATATAACCTGGCCAAGTATTATTGGCATGTATCCTTATTTATTTTAGCTTCTTTTTTGACCACGCTCCTGGGTTATTCCAAATTCGGCCGGCAAATATTTTTTGGGCCGGTTTTAAAAAATATCCTGGCAACTCAATTTTTTTTGGTGATTATTTATTTTTGCCTTTTTATTCCCTTAATAAAGCTTTTTGCAAAAAAAACAAAAAACATTAAATTGTTAATGTTCAGCTTGCCGCTTTCTTTTGCCGCTGATTTTGTCGTTAGCGCTTTAAGGTATACACGACTGCAAAACGAGCATTATTTGGGATTTGCCTGGGACTCTTTAAGGTTTATCGGTTTTAAGTTCTCGCCAAATTCTTTGGCAGTGGTAAACCAGGATTTTCCTGCAGTGGTTGCCGGCGCTTTGCTTAAATTTGACTTTAATTTAATCCGGGAAAGCAAAGTAATCGCTTTCATTATTTATCCTCTCGCCCATATTATCCTGGGGGTATTTATTTATTTGTTTTTAAATAAACTGCCCAAAAGACTGCGCCAAATTATTCTGGTAATATTGTCTGTTCTTTTTTGTTTTTACCTATCCAAAACAATTACCCTGGATCCAAGGGTGGTTTTGTAGCGAGTTTTAAAAGTCATTCTGGCCTACTGATAAGCAGGGGAGCGCAAAAACTTTTACGTTAGCATCGTGAATTTGTGTTAAAATATCCAAACAAATGAGTGATCCAACTATTCTCTTTGAAAACAATCATCAGGAAGAAAAAGAAGAGGAAAAGCAAGAGGCGAAACTGGCGATAAAGAGTGGGGCGGGAGTAGTGATTGAGGTAGAAAAATTGGCGGACAGATATGAGGCCTCTTATAAGCTTCCCATGAGCGAAGGAGGGGCAACTATTCATGTTGACGAGGTAGCTTCTAGATTAGCCGGTTTTTACGAAAAACTGCGCCGGGTAATTGACTGGAAAGAAGAGCATTTAATCAGAAGGACCGCCGTTGAACGGGTTTTAAAAAGAAGACTGGTAACGGAAATTTCCGGTTTAAAAATCAATCCCGGCTTGGAGGCCAAGGGAATGGCCGAGCCTTTGGTGCTGGAATTAGTGCGGGCGGGGCATCTGCCTAATGATGAGATTCCTAAAAGTAGAATAAGGCTGGTTGAGGAGGTTTTGGAAAAATACATTTATATTTTGCAAAATGCCCCCTGGTCCGCCAACCATATTCCCCGCAACTTTAAAAAGAAAATTAATTTTTACAACTGGCTGTTGGAAATAGCGGCTTGCGAAATTGAAGAAGTATTAGATCCGCCCATCAAGCAAAAAGCCTTAATTAGTTTTATGGTTAACTCTTTAAACAGCCAAATAAAGGTAATCCCCTCGGGGGTAATGGATGAAAACGAAAAAAGGATTCAGGTGATTATTGCGGTCCACCGGACCCTTTTCCATCTTGATGGAGCTTCTACCAGTTATCATCTTTTTGAGTATTATTATCCCGAATGGACCAAGCCTTCGGTTCAAATTATTGACCAAGCCGCTAAAAATATTTTTTACCTTTGGGAGCAGACGGAGGGTCATCTTTCTCATCCTTTGTCCGGGGAATTTTTTAAGCTGGCGGAACGTTATGACTCCTTGTACCTTGTTTTAGGGGATGTTTTGGATAATTTAAACAAAGAAGGAGAACCGGTTTTGCCGGCTTTGAGCAAAAAAAAGCGCTTAAAGGAGTTGGTTAAAGACGCCTACGATAAAAGGTTGGCCACTTTAAAAGGGCGGCTTTTTCGGGCGGCTATTTATTCAACTTTATCCATTTTTGTGGCGGGCGGCTTTTCCTTATTTATTATTGAAGTGCCGGTGGCTAAACTTTTTTACGGCAGTTTTAGCCTTTTTGCGATTGCCGTAGACATTTTAGTGCCTAGTATTTTAATGTTTGCCCTGGTGGCTTTAATTAAGCCACCGGCTAAAAGTAACTTTAAAAAAGTAATGGATGGTGTTTTAAAAATTGTTTTTCCCACCACCCAGGGCGATGCTTATGAAATTAATGCCAGTCCTAAAAAAAGACCGATTTTTTCTTTAATTATTAACTTTTTTTATCTGGTCGGAAGCATTTTTTCTTTAGGCTTGATTTTTGCTGTTTTTTACTATGCTAAAATTCCGCCCACCTCGCTTTTTTTGGATACTTTAAATGTGGCCGTGATTGTTTTTGCGGCCCTGGTGATCAAACAAAGAGCCAAGGAGTTAACCGTTGAGGAAAAAACTTCTTTTTGGGAGTTTTTTATTGACATGCTTTCTATTCCCGTGGCCAAAATCGGCCAGTGGCTGGCCAATAAATGGAAAGAATATAATGTTGTTTCGGTTTTTTTTACGGTTTTGATTGATACGCCGTTTATGACTTTGGTAGACTTTGTGGAAGGCTGGAGCTCGTTTTTAAAAAGAAAAAGAGGAGAGATATATTAAGGTGCTATACTGAAAAATAATGGAAAATAAAGAAAGATTAGGTAGAGCCAGGGGTAAGGAAGAATTAATTCACTCGAGCGAAATAGAATTTAGAATCCCTAAGGAAATTGAAGGCTGGATTGAAAAAGTAGAAAAAAAAGATCTTTATCTTTCTAAACCCGCTACGGATGATCAAGGCCAGGTGATTGTTACTTCCTCCCAGGCGAAGCCGACTAAAATTACTTTGCCCTTGAGCAAGTCAGGCCTGGTGGGAGGCTTGAAAAAAGAGGTCGGTGAGGCGGTGCGCTGGTTAGCGGAGTGGTGTTTGCGCTTGATAAAGATAAATCCCGGGGGAGTATTGTTTAAAACTAAAAAAATAGAATCATGACTATAATCTCAACCTGGCAGGGGAAAATAATCGGCTTTTTAATTTCTTTGGGTATTTTTGGTTTGACTCTGGTGGTTTTATTTGGCCTGGGAGTGGTTTTTTCTTTTTGGTGGCGCTGGCGCAAAAGAGAAGAGGATTCTTTAAAATTTGTTTTACTTCAAATTCGGGTGCCTGACGAGAATGAAATTAAAATCGAAGCCATGGAGCAGGTTTTTTCTTCCCTGGCCTCTCTTTATAAAGGAGGTAAGTTTAATTTTTTAAAACCTCAACCTCACTTAAGCTTTGAGATTGTCGGCAAGCCCGGCAAGATAAGCTTTTACGCTTCCTGCCCGCTTAAGCTTCAGGAGTTGGTAGAGCGCCAAATTTATGGCGCTTATCAGGACGCGCAAATTAAAAAGGTAGACGAATACAACATCTTTAGTGAACGGGGAAAAGTGGCTTATGCCTGGCTGCAACTAGCCAGCCAGCCTTATAAGCCTTTAAAAAACTATAAGGAGTTGTCGGTTGATCCTCTTTCGACGGTAACTTCCACCCTGGCTAAGCTTAAAGAGGGAGAGGGCTTGGCCATTCAAGTCTTAATTTCTCCCGCGGAGGGCAAGTGGCAAAAAATAGGCCAAAGTTATGTTTCCGGGGTTAAAAAAGGGGAGGCTGATCCGCAAAAGGCGAAATTTAAGGTTGATGCCCAAACCTTGGAGGCAATTGAGAGTAAGTGCAGTAAGCCGGGATTTATAACCAGCTTGAGAATTGTTTCGGTGGCTCCCAGCAGTGAAGAAGCCAAGTCTAATCTGGATAACATTAAGACCGCCCTCGCTCAATTTACTTCCCCCTGGAATCGGTTTAAAGGCAAAAAGATCCGCTTTAAAAAATCGTTCATGATGGATTTTATTTATCGCTATCAGCCGATTTTTTGGTGGAAGCAGGAAACGATTTTAAGCAGTGAAGAGCTGGCGGGTATTTTTCATTTTCCCAATAAAATGGTAGAGACTCCGGGTATTGATTGGCTACGATCCAAGCAAGCTTCCGCTTCCAGCCTGCTTCCGCCCAGGGGTTTATTTTTGGGCACAAACCGTTATCGGGGGGAGGATAAAAATATCTTTTTAAAAGATAAAGACCGCAACCGTCATATTTATATTATCGGTAAAACCGGAACCGGAAAAAGCGAGCTTTTAAAGAGAATGATTATTCAGGATATTGAAGCGGGCAAGGGACTTTGCTTAATTGATCCCCACGATGCGGTCGAGCAGATTTTAGAGCGGATTCCTCCGGAGCGGGCCGAAGACGTAATTTATTTTGACCCTTCTAATTTAGAGCGGCCGATGGGGATTAATTTAATGGAGGTAAATTCGGAAGATGAAAAACATTTTGTGACCAGCTCAATTATTAATTTAATGTACAAGCTTTATGATCCCTATAAAACCGGGATTGTGGGGCCCAGATTTGAGCATGCCATTCGCAACGCGATGCTGACGGTCATGAGTGAGCCGGGCAATACTTTTATTGAGGTGGTTCGCTGTTTGACCGATTCCAAGTATGTTCAGGAGTTGCTACCCAAAGTTACCGATCCGGTAGTGAGGCGTTACTGGACCGATCAGATTGCCCAAACCTCGGATTTTCATAAAAGTGAGACTTTGGACTATATCGTTTCTAAATTTGGCCGGTTCGTGACTAATAAAATGATCAGAAACATTATTGGCCAGTCCCAGTCTTCTTTTGATTTTCGGAAAGTGATGGATGAGGGAAAGATTTTATTAATTTCCTTGGCTAAAGGAAAAATCGGAGAAGAAAACTCTTCCTTTTTAGGACTGATCATGGTGCCCAGAATCTTAATGGCGGCCATGTCTCGGCAGGATGTTCCCGAAGAGCAAAGGCGGGATTTTTACCTTTATGTAGATGAGTTTCAGAATTTTGCTACTCCGGATTTTGCCCAAATCTTATCAGAGGCCAGGAAATACCATTTAAACTTAACGGTGGCCAACCAATTTGTGGGCCAAATGGAAGAAGAAGTAAAAAACGCGGTTTTTGGCAACGTGGGGACGATTATTTCTTTTAGAGTGGGAGTTTCGGATGCTAACTATTTAACTCGGGAGTTCCAGCCGATTTTTAATGAGGAGGATCTTCTTAATGTAGAGCGTTTTAATGCTTACATTAAAACTTTGGTGGGCAATGAACCGGTTTCCCCTTTTTCGATGGATACCACCAAAGATCTGGAAGTAGAAAATGCCAAGAAAAATTTCAAGTTAGCGGAAACGATTAAAAGATTAAGCACCTTAAAGTACGGCCGCCCCAGAGAAGTAGTGGAGGCGGAAATTAACGCTCGTTCCGGGCTTTAAAGCTCTTTTAATTTAATTGTTCTTTTGTTTTCCGTTTGAGTAACTAAATTAAGATATTTTTCCGTGGTAGAAATACGCTGGTGGCCGACAATTTTGGCCACGATGTCCAAAGGGACCCCGGCGGAAAGCTGGTAAGTGATAAAGGTATTGCGCAAGTCATTAATTTTTACGTCGATTAAATCTGATTTACGCAAATAATTTTTTAAAGTAGAGCGGATATTGCGGATTAATAAAGCCCGGCCGGTTTTAGTAATAAAAATATGATTGGTTTTGGCTTCTCCCCGGACATTAAGGTAAGCCTCCAGGGCCTTTTTAGCGGATTGGTTTAAGGGGACTTTGCGGGCGGGGTGGCTTTCGTAAGGCTGAATGATTAGCTCGTCTTGTTTAATATCAGAAAGCTGTAAATTAGCGACTTCTCCAATTCGCAAACCCGATTGGAGCATTAGCTCCACAATGGTAGTGGCCCGCTGATCGTGGCGGGAAGCGTCGCGCAAAGCCCGGTATTCTGAAGGTTTTAAAATTCGGGGCAGGCTGGGCTTAAGTTTAGGATGAGAAATAGTTTTGCTCGGATCGCTGGATAGTACCCCCTCCTGCTCTAAAAACCGAAAAAAACTTTTAACGGAATTTAGTTTTCGAGAGATTGATTTGGGAGTATATTTTTTATGCTCCAACCCTTTTTTAAAAGCCTCAATATTGGCAGTGGCTATTTGATCCACGCTTTCCACCCTCATTTCGATTAAAAAACTGGAAAGCTGAGCCAAGTCACCCTTGTATGCTATAATGGTGTTGTTTGAGCGTCCTTGGGATTTAAGGTTTTTGATAAATAGTTCGGTTGCTTTATCTAGGTTAAGTAAATCTTCGCTAGCCATTTAGCTTATAGTATCATGAAAAAAGGCGTAAAGCAAGACAAAAAAATCCCCTTTTTTTGGTGGCTACTGTTGATTTTTTCCTTATTCTTTTTAGTTAATAACCTAAACCAGCTAAAAATTTGGTGGCAAGCTGAAAAAATTACTGAACAAAAAGAGCAGGAAATAGCGGATTTAGAAAGCCAGTATCAGGAGGCGCGGGAAAAAAAGGAGTATGTCCAGACTTCGGATTTTGTGCAAAAGGAGGCGCGGGAAAAGTTGGGCTTGGCTCAACCCAATCAGATAAAAATCATTGTTCCGGATTGGGAAAGTATTCCCACTCCAGCGCCGGCGGTCTATCTTCCTAATTGGAGGCGGTGGGGAAAACTCTTTCATTTTTAGTGCCCCACAATCGCCTTATTGCTCATTAGGCAAGCTGTTTGATTCCACTATTCTTACACCAGAAGAATCAGACTGATAAAAGTTATTCTTGTCTTTGGCGATATAAGGAACCAAATTGCACGCTTTCCCTTCACGATTGACCATCTCAAACGAGTCCTTATCAACGAAATTCAGCGGTTTTTTGCCATTCTCATAAAAGACACTGTACACGCTTGACGCATCACGAAAAAAGCCGCAGCTCAAAAATTCAAAGGTTGAAATATCTAGATTTTTAAACACTGACCCATACATATAGATATTATTCTTATCTTTTGCGTATCCGTCCATGACCTGAATACTTTGCGAGTCGCTGTCAGGGATAACTTCATCATAGATAATGACGTGATTCTTATCTTTATAAATGTCACTTCTTGCTGTCCAATCAGGCAGTTTTGAAATACTTCCGACGAATACGAAACTATCTGGATCAGCTCCTTTTACAACGCGGTCCCGCAAAAAAGGAAAAACGTCCGGCGTATTACATGTCGAGAAGAGCCAACCGCCACAGTCCCTAAATCCCCTTAGATATAATCTGCCGAGAAGTCCCTTGTAATAGTTTGTCTTTAGTTCTTGCGGGCTTGAACTTTTTTTGCCCACGAGAGGTATTTTCCAAACTAGATTAAAAAATTGGATGAAAAAGAAGAAAACGATAGATAAAAAAATAAAT
>JADHWP010000021.1 GCA_016783425.1 Candidatus Shapirobacteria bacterium | reverse complement strand
GTTTTTTAACCGGGCAATCAAGATTCGCTCGGTTGCGGTTAATTTACTAAATTTTGGTATTTTCCTCACCTCCATTCTCATCATGGAGGGAATGATACCGAACTACCCTAGGGGGTTGCAATCGTTTTTAGAACTTGCGCACCTTGATTCATCTTGCCCGATTACTATTAGCAAAGAAGGTGTCACAGTTCAAGTCACAGTTCAAGAAGTTGTGCGGGCGGTTGACAAGGCGAATTACGGATTACACCGTTTTCTTTCCGGAATTGTTTTTCTTACAGAAGGAAGCGACGATCCACAAAGACAAAAACTAAGTAGAGAAGTTGCAGAATTACTGGAAAACGGTCTGTTCTAAAAAAAATTAAAATACTTCTCCGTTCGTTCCACTCACTTCGACCCCGCTGCGCTTTCACTTCTCCGCCAGCCGGCGGATTCGTTCAGGCTGGACAACACGGTATATCCGGCTCGTCACTAGCCGTGAAAAGCGCTAAAAATCCATTGACATTTGTCTAATATTCGTCTATAATTAGTCTATATGTTCAGGCCAAAATATACTATTACCAACAAGTTGTTAAGCCAAATAAAGCAGGTTAATAGCCTGGTTATTAGGTTAAACCAACAGAGATTTCCCAGTTTGGTTTTGGGGGAATTTGAAAAAATTGCCAGGGCTGTTTCCGCTTTTGCCTCTACCAGCATAGAGGGCAATCCGCTCCCCCTAACTGAAGTTAAAAAAATCCTCAAATCAAAACCCGAACATATACGAGAGAGTGAAAAAGAGGTTCTTAATTACAACAATGCTCTTGCTGACCTTAATAGAAAACTTAAATCTTCAAAAGCTCAACTTTCTACAAAACTTATTTTAAAAATCCACAAACAGGTTACTCAAAATCTTCTCCCTGAATACCAATCAGGCCAGTTAAGGCAGCAACCGGTCATTATTAACGACCCCAAAACTAAAAAAGTCGTTTTTTTGCCACCCGATGTCAAGGACGTTGAAAAATTAGTTAAAGAATTGATCGAATTTGTAAAAGATAATCAGAGTAAAATTGATCCTTTAATTATTGCTGGAGTTTTTCACAAACAAATGGTCGTTATTCATCCTTTTATGGATGGAAACGGGAGAACCACTCGTCTGGCTACTAAGCTTTTACTCGCCAAGCTCGGACTAAACACCTTTAACCTTTTTAGTTTTGAAAATTACTATAACCAAAATATTACTCGTTATTTTAAGACTGTTGGAGAGCGGGGAGATTATTACGACCCGGGGAAAAAGACTGATTTTACTATTTGGCTTGAATACTTTACCGAAGGCATTATCGATGAATTATTGAGAATTGAAAAATTATTGCCAAGGATTGGCTTTAGCCCCGATACGCAAATTAAACCCTTTCACCAAAAAATACTAGAACATATCCAGAAAAACAACTTTATTACTGACAAGGACTATGCTAAATTGGTTAAACGAGCCAAGGCCACCCGGGCCCTGGATTTCCAAAAACTTATTAAATTAGGCTTAATTAGCAGGAGGGGCAAGGGCAAGTTAACTTTCTATATCCTCAAAGAATTTTAGAATTTTGTAAAATTAACCATGTTCATTGTATTAACGGTAAGGATAATGATTAATAGGGTATAATTGAACATATAATGAAAAACAAAAATTTGATTTACGGGATTGTTATTCTTGTTTTAATTGCTTCAGTGCTTTTTATTTGGAATAGCTATCAAATACAAGTTCAAGAAAGAGCGGTTAAGCCAATAAAATTGCCCTTACAAGTTTCAGGAAAATGCGGTATAGAAAGTTGCCACGGCTTGGATATTACCTGCGGTCCAAATATTCCTGAGGAGTGCAGCATGATGTATGCAGCTGGAGACAACTGTCGACAATTTGTAAGTTGTCAGATCGTTGATGGTCAGTGTAAGTTAGTAAAGACTCTCAAATTTGATAGTTGTAAATCTTGTGTAGGAAAATGTGAGCTTGATTACAAAGATGGCCAGATCAAATTTTTTGAATGTGAAAGCAAATGTGTGTAGAGTAGACAAAATACTTAGGGCGGGGTGTAGCTCAGTTGGTTAGAGCGCTACGTTCGGGACGTAGAGGTCGCCCGTTCGAGTCGGGTCACCCCGACAAAAAAGATTTTTCTGGAAAACATAAGTTTGGTTTTCGGTCCAGTTGGTCAAGATTTCTGACGAACTCGTTTCTTTGGGCTTTGTAAAAGGCCGCTATTCCAATCATCGCGGCATTATCAGTAAGCAGGCCTCGGGAATAGGGAAGAAAAACCTTGATTTTGTTAGCTTTAGCCACTTTTTTTACTTGATCACAAAGATACTGATTGTTAATTACCCCGCCTCCTAAAAATATTTGTTTAAAAGAATACTTTCTGATGGCAATTTGGAGTTTTAAAATCAAGGCGCAGACTAAAGCCTTTTCAAAAGAAGCGCAAAAGTCAGCTAGAAACTGTTTATCCTTTTTCTGTTTGTTTGGGATTTTTTGAAGTTTATAAAAACAAGCGGTTTTCAGTCCGGAAAAGCTAAAATTTAATGATTGGTTTCGGGCCATGGGAATAGGAAGATTGTATTTTAAGAGGTTGCCCTGGGGAGCAAGTTTAGAAATAGCCGGGCCGCCCGGATAACCTAGCCCAAGCATTTTAGCGACTTTGTCAAAAGCCTCGCCCGCGGCGTCATCCAGAGTTTGGCCTAGTAACTGATATTTTCCCACTTCTTTCATTAAAACTAATTGAGTGTGGCCCCCGGAAACTAAAAGTCCTAAAACCGGGAAGTTGATTTTGCTTATTGGTCCTTTTCCTTGGTCATCCAAAGCCAGAGAAGAGAGGAAGTGCCCCTCCATATGATTGATGGCCAGCAAAGGTTTATTATATTTTTGAGAAAGCTCTTTGGCTTTTTTAAGGCCAACTTCCAGGGCAATGGAAAGTCCTGGTCCTCGGGTAACGGCGATAGCTTGAATATCTTTCCAATCTTTTTTTGCTTCTTGCAAAGCCTCTTTTATCACTGGCTCGATTTTTTTCTGATGTTCGCGGCGGGCTAAATTTGGAACCACTCCGCCCCAGGGCTGATGGGTTTTTATTTGCGAGTAAATCACATTGCTTAAAACCCGGCGGTTGAAAGTTACGGCTGCGGCCGTTTCATCACAAGAGGTATCGATACTTAAAATGGTTTTAATTTTCATGAGTAATTTTAATTTTTCTTTGTTCGGGAGTTAAGTGCTTAAATTTTACTCTAATAATTTTTACTTTTTTGTCTTTAGTAATTTTACTTAGAGCATTTTTTACCTTATCTGCCCATTCAATGGCAATAATATTTCCGGGTTTAATCATTTTAATTAATTGGAGATCAATTAGTTCCTGGGGATTATCCAGCCGCCAAGCGTCGACGTGATACAAAATCCCCCTGGGGCCCGCGGGATGAGTAAATGGATATTCGTGAACCAAAGTAAAGGTGGGCGATCTGATTATCCGTTTTATTTTCAAAGCCTGGCCCAAGCCCTTAACAAACTGGGTTTTGCCGCTTCCCAGTTCGCCCTGGAGGGCAAAAATTAGGCAGTAGTTTTTTAGCTGTTTTAATTTTTGATTAACGAGTTTTTTACCCAATTGCCGGGTGGCAAAAGCTGAATTAGTAGTGATGATCGCAACTTCCTCTTTCATGTTTTGTTGGTTTAGGGTATGATAATTTTAATAATAGTTTAACAAAAACAATCTAGCAATGAAAAAACAAACTGCGGTAGTAGTTATTCCTACTTATAATGAAGCAGATTCGATTGGCAAAATGATTGATCATCTTTTTACCAAGACTTTTCCCGCTATTAAAGACTGGGAAATGAAGCTTTTAGTCGTGGATGATACCTCTCCAGACGGGACTTATAAAATTGTTCAAAAATTACAGCCAAAATATCCAAATCTTGAACTTTACTTAAACCCGGAAAAAAAGGGGATTGGCTTTGCCTATGTGGTTGGTTTTCGCCACGCTATGAAAAAAATGGGGGCCGATGTGATTATTGAATTTGACGCTGATTTCCAACATCCGCCGGAAACAATTCCTGTTTTGCTTTCTGAAATTGATAAAGGAGCGGATTATGTTTTGGGTTCTCGAAAAGTTAAAGGAGGCTCTAATCCTCAAGGTTGGGGTTTTAAACGGGTCTTTTTTTCTGAAGTCGGGGGCTTAGTAGCGAGACTGGTTCTTTTTTTTCCTTTTAAAACTTTTTTTCAAATTACCGATCCAACGACCGGTTTAAAAGTCTCTCGGGTAAAGGGGTTTGTGGAGAAGATGGACTTGGATAATCTTTATTCTAAGAAATTCGGCTATAAACTGGAGTTTCTTTACAAGATGGTTAAACTGGGGGCGAAAACTAAAGAAATTCCCTTAAAATTTCAGGTTAGAAAAGCGGGGGAGTCAAAAATCAGCGGCCAAACGGCTAAAGATATTTTTCGAAGCGTTTTTTTATTAAGGTGGAACGATAAGACCACCCAGAGTTTTTTAAAATTTGCCGTTGTTGGCTTTACCGGTTATTTTATTAATGCCTTAGGCTTGGAGTTTTTTTACCGGCTTGGTTTGCCGCCAAATTGGGCTGCCGCTATTGGGGCCGAGCTGGCAATTATTTCTAATTTTACCTGGAATAATTTGTGGACCTTTTCTTTCAAGAAGATTTCCGGTTCACTAAGTATCGTAAAAAAGTTTTTAACTTTTAATTTAACTTCGCTTGGAGCGGTTGTGATTCAATTTATTGTTGTTGGTTTGGGAACTAATTTCACCGGGGATGCTTGGCGCCAGATTTGGCTGGTTGCCGCCATTGGCTTTTTTGTTCTTCCTTATAACTGGCTGATGTATAACAAGGTGATTTGGAAGAAGAAAAAGATATAAAAAACCTTGGAGGTTGTCGAAGGCATCCTGCAAGGTTGAAGGTGAAAAAAGTTGCTTTTATGGGGGGCTTTTGGGGAAAATGTTTTTAGCGAAGAGTGCGCCGCATTAAACCAGCGCCCAGTAAAAGGGTTAGCCAGGAAAAGATAAGCAAGGGAATGTTTACTCCCTCCATTGTTTTTTACTTTCTAATTAAAAAATAAATGATTATAAACAAAATTCCTGTCGTCAAGGTGGCAATAGCAAAGATATTGATTAAATTCGAAAAGTCAAGCATGGTTATCCTTTAATAATCCGTAAGGAAAATAGTAACGAAAGCGTTGTTAATGAAACCCCCCAAAAAGCCGGAATAATAATTTCAGGTAAATTTTGGTTTATAAAAACCGGGGCAATTACTCCGCCAGCAAACCAGGCCACTCCTATATTGGCTAAGAATTCTGAAAGCAGCCTTCGCTGGTTGAGCGGTAACTTTTTCATTAAGTTAAATTTAGCACGAGAAGAAATAAAAGGCAATAGAGCTAGAAATACGGGGCCCAGTCGGCGATGGGAGCGAGATTGTAGTTGATAAAGTTAATAGTGTAAAGATAGATCGCGGGAAGAAGAAGGAAGAAAACTATTTTGAATTCCTTTTTCTTTAAAAAGGGAGCAAGGGCGAGGATATAAAAAGGATAAAGGGGAGAGGAGTAGCGGGCTAAATCCCGGTGAGCGACAAACAGAGTAGCCAGGTAAAAAAGGGCAGGAAAGATAGTAATAATATCGGCTTTATATTTTTTCCAGAGAAAAGTGGCCGTTATTCCTCCTAAAAAGTAAAGGTAAATAATATCTTCCAGCCAAAAGTCTCCCAGCCAGGAGCGGGAGCTAATAAAAGTTTGAAAAGGAGGAAAAACTATATGAAAGTTATCACCCGAATGAAAGTAGGCTAGAAAATCACCTGCTTGGTATTGGAAGATTAAAAAGACGGGAATAATAGTTAAGGGCCCCAAGGTTAAGGGCCAATATTTTATTAACTTTTTTACTTTTATCTTTTTTTCTCCCCAGATGTCCTTTAAAAAGATGGTAATTAAATAAGCCCCAAAAAGAATAATCGCCGGGGTTTTGGTAATTTGCGCTGCAGCTAAAAATAGTCCGGAGGCGAAATATTTTTCTTTTCTAAAGAAATAAATTGAGGCAAGCAGGGCGGTTAAAAATAAAGTTTCCGGCGCTCCCACTGATCTTAAGATCACTATTCGGGCAGGCAGAAAAAGAATTAAAGTTGCCAGCCAGACGGCCCCCCTGACCTTTAAACTTTTTAATAGCAGATAAAAGATGGTTATTAAACTGGCAGTTGCCAAAAAATTAACAACCAACATTGCCCACCAGCCGGGCAAAAACAAATCAAAAATCTTGATAAATAAAGGATAGCCGGGAAAATGAGCCGGATAATATTCTAAAGGCAAAGGTTGGGAAAAAGTAGTTCTGATACAATCAGGATCATAGCCGCATTTGGCAATAACTAAGTAATTGGGGCCATCGTAGTTGGCAAAAATGCGAGTCATCTGGTCGTTTAAAGCAAAAGGCGCCCAGATGATTAAAGTAGTGATAGCCAGAATTAAAAAGGGGATTAACAGAGGTCTAAACCTGGCGAGTTTTTTCTCCATTTGTAATTATGATAACATATTCCTATGAGCAAGTATTTGCTGCCCGAACTTTCAGTTTCTATGCCCGCTTATAACGAGGAAAAAAACATCCGGGAAACGGTTGAAAAAGCGATTAAAATCTTAAATGAAATTACCCCCAAATGGGAAGTTTTGGTGGTTAATGATGGGAGTACTGATAAAACCGGTAAGATTGTTGGGCAATTAGTAAAAAAGTACCAGGGCAAAGTCAGGGTGACGACCCACTCTCCCAACCGAGGCTATGGAGGGGCGCTCAAAAGCTGTCTTTACGGTTGTCGTTACCGCTGGATTGTTTTTACCGACGCTGACGGTCAGTTTGATTTTTCCGAAATCTTTCATTTTGTTAAAGCGGCCAGGCTTAAAAAAGCAGACCTGGTCATTGGCTATCGTTTTCAAAGACAAGATTCGTGGGCGCGAATTTTAATCGCTCAACTGTTAAAGTTGTGGAATTTTATTTTTTATCGGATTTGGTTTAAAGACGCCGATTGTGGTTTTAAGTTGATCAAAAAAGAAGTGGTTGATAAAATTCCTCACCTTCAGACTGAAAGCGCCATTACCGAAACCGAGTTTTTGATTAGGGCTAAAAAGGCCGGTTTTAAATTTGTTGAAGTCGGGGTGAAGCATTATCCCCGAGAAGGGGGCAAGCAAACTGGCGGTAACCCCAAAGTGATTTGGAGGGCAGTTAAAGAAAGTTTTGGGCTTTGGAGGGCGCTTCATTGAAAAAAGCGATTGCTCGAAATAAATGGTTGGTTTTAATTTTAATAATCGCCTCTTTTCTTAGGCTGTACAGAATTCCTTCTTATATGGAGTTTTTGGGCGATCAGGGCCGAGATGCTTTAGTTGTCCGTCAGTTTCTAACTAAAGGAGATTTAATGTTTATCGGCCCCCAGACTTCAATTGGCAATATGTATTTAGGCCCCTGGTACTATTATTTAATGGCTCCGGCCTTGTTGTTGGCTGGTCTTAATCCGGTTGGCCCGGCGATTATGGTTGCCGGCCTGGGGGTTTTGGCTGTTTGGTTAATTTGGAAAGTGGGTAAAGAGTGGTTTGATGAAACCACTGGTTTGTTAGCGGCTTTATTTTTAGCCATTTCTCCAGTAGTGACTTATTACAATATTTTCTCCTGGAATCCCAATATTATTCCCTTTTTCAGCTTGCTTGCCATGTGGTATCTTTTTCAAATTTGGCAAAAGAAAAATTATCGAAAAATACCCTGGTTGGTTTTAAGTTTGGTAATGATTTTAAACTCTCATTATTTGGGCTTGCTGGTTTTTCCGGTGGTGGTTTTATTTTTACTTTTATCTTTTTGGCCGATTAGAAAGAAAATTAGGCTAAGAAAAAGTTTTTTGAAAAGCCTATGGCTAGCCACTATTCTTTTTATTCTATTAATGCTACCTTTAGTTCTTTTTGACTTTAAACACGAGTTTGCTAATTTCCAATCTTTTAAGGCTTTCTTTTTAGTTAGACAAACAACGGTTAATCTTAAATTTTATAAAGGAATTGCTGGTTTTTGGAAAATTACTAATCAACTGCTAGCTAATTTAATAGTTAGAAAAGATAGTTGGGCCTGGTCAATGCTTTTATTCCCCTTCTTACTGATTGGGGCCTGGCAAGCAAAAAAGAGTAAGCCTTTGATGGTAATTCTAGTTTGGTTTTTAGCAGGTTTGCTTGGTTTAAGTAATTACAAACAGCATATTTATGCTCATTATTTTGGCTTTTTATGGCCGGCCGCAATTTTGCTTTTAGTAGTTGGATTAAAGAAATTATGGCCCTGGTCGCTAATAGCGGTTTTATTTTTATCCTGGTCTATGCTTACTCATTGGCATGGATTTAGTTCTCCGGTTAATCAACTGGCCCGAGCTCAAAAAGTAGCCAGTTTTATTTTAAAAACAGCCGAGGGGGAAAAGTTCTCTTTAGGCCTAATTGCTCAATGTAATTATGACCCCCCTTACCGCTATTATTTAGAGGACAGGAAGCCGTCCTTGACTAATCTTCATGAAGAAATGACGGAGCAACTTTTTGTAATTTGCGAGCCCTGGGGGGAAGTAGATTGTAATCCCCTTGGCCATCCCCAGTGGCAGATTGCCGTTTTTGGCCAGGCAGACATGGGGGGGGAGTGGGAGGTTGAAGGAGTTAAGGTGTTTAAGCTAGTTCATTCCAATTAGTTTAATTTATCTTAAGGGTAATGAAAAAAATAACTAAATTAAATCTTCTTAATATTTTTTTTGTTTTAATCCTTTTTGGCCTTTCTTTTTGGGCGGGGAAAGGGATTTTTAAATATAATATTTTTAGCACTCATGACGGAGATCACCATATTGCCCGCAGCTTTGATGCGGTCCAAACAATTAAAGAAGGACATTTCCCTTTGCGCTGGGCCGGAAGCTTAAACTTTAATTGCGGAGCCGCTATTTATAATTTCTTTTATCCTCTTTTGTATTATTTAGTAATAGGAATTAATTTTTTGGTTAAAGATATTATCGGATCTTTAAAAATAATTTATCTTTTATCTTTATTAATAAGCGCTCTGTTTTTTTATTGGTGGTTGAAAGTAGAAACTAAAAATAAATGGTCTGCTCTGGGTGGGGCAATACTCTATCTTTTTGCTCCTTACCGTTTTCTACTTATTTTTGTGAGAAGCAGTCCTGAATTTTTAAGTTATGCTTTACTGCCGGTAGTTTTATTTTTCTTTTCCCTTTGTTTTGAAAAAACAAGCAAGCGTAGATTTGTTTGGACAGCTTTTGGAGCAAGTTTAGCCGGGGGATTGCTAGTAATTTCTCATAATTTTACGGTCATGTTTTTAATGCCGATTTTACTGCTCTACTTGATTATTAAAATTATTACAGCGAATAAGCTCCCCTCCGGGAGAATTAAGTTAATTCTTTTTTCTTACTTTAGCGCCTTTGGTTTAGGGGCATTTTTTATCTTTCCTGCTTTGCTGGAGAAGCAATTTGTGCAAATTGGTCAAGGTGCGATAATAAATTTTCGCGAACACTTTCCGACCTTAAAACAGCTAATTCGCTCTCCCTGGGATTATTTTTACTCATCCCCGGGGGTTAAAAATGACGGCATGTCATTTCAGCTAGGCTATGCTCATTGGTTAATATTGGGACTAGCTGGCTTATTTTCCTTGAGGAAGATTTTTAAATCTCCAGATATATGGATTTTGTTTTTTATGACTATTTCTGCGGGGTCAATTTTCCTTATACTGCCCTGGTCTTTGTTTATCTGGGAGAGAATACCGCTTTTACAGCAGATTCAATTTTCCTGGCGGCTTTTAGGGATCGCTGTTTTTTCGATTAGCGCTTTGTTTGCTTTTTTCCTGCAAAGCTTGAAAAAAAGCTTTTTGTTTTTTCCGGTATTGGCAATAGGGGTAGTCTTGGCTATCTTTGGCAACCGCAATCATCTTTTACCTCAACCGGTTTCTACTCAAATAGTAGATCAATATGATGATTTTGAAAGGCTTCATCCCCACAGGCATTCTACGACTACTCTTGGGGATGATATTTTAGGAAGAAAAGCGGAAGAGTCTTGTAATTTTGAAACACCCCTGGTGTTTGTTGGCGAGCAAAATAATCTTGTCTATCAGATTCAGTCAAGGGGTAATACTTTTGGCGCAATTAAATTATTGATTAACAATAAAAATAATTGGGGAGACAAGCCTCTTAAGATGGGTCTGGAGTATTTTCCTGGGGCTTATCGGTTTCAATTAAACGGGCTAGAAGAAATTAGTTACGATGATTGTAGTGGTCGTGTTTGTTTAGATAATGAGTATTTTCGAGAAGGGGCAAATTACTTAACTTGGCAAATTAAGCAGACGCCAATTGAGGCAGTTTTTAATAAGGTGACCTTGATTTTTTTGGCAATTTGGCTAGTAATTGTTATTACTAACAGCTCATTAGGGAAATACTTAGTTTTAAAAAGGAAAGATTGGCTTCCAATTGCCCTATTTGGTTCACTACTCCTTTTGTTTAGTTTTTTTAGATTTTATAACTTGCCTAAAAGGATAATTTTCAATTGGGATCAGGAAAGAGATGCCTTAGCAATTAAAGAAATTATCAGTTTAAAAAAACTGACCTTAATTGGTCCTCGAGTTTTGGGTCCAGGAGGCTTTTTCCTGGCTCCTTATTTTTTCTATTTATTATTGCCTTTTTATTTTGTTTTTAATCTTTATCCCCAGGCAATTATTAGCTTTATTATTTTTATAAACTTAACCTTTTTTTTAACCTCATTTTTTGTTTTAAAAAGGATTTTTAACACTAGAATTTCTTTTTGGTTTTTGAGTTTATGGTCAATAATTTCTTGGACAATTAATGCTGATACAATTTCCTGGAACCCCTTACTAGTACCACTATTGGTTTTAATTTTACTTTTTGCCCTTGATCAGTTTTTTCGGAAAAAACAATTAAAAACAATCTTTTTTATTGGGTTGATTTTCGGCTTAGGAGCTAATTTTCACATTCAGTTTTTGTTATTACTCCCCTTTGTTTTTCCAGTGATAATTAATGCTTGGAAAAAAGGGAGGAGTTTGTTTTTTAAAGGGAGTCTTTGTTTGGCAGCAGGAATATTCTTGCCCTTTTTGCCTTTAGTTGTTTTTGACCTAAGGCATAATTTTCTAAATTTTAATCTTTGGCGAGATTTTGCAGTGGGAACTGCTAATGCTACCCAGGCTTTTGCTTTTTTGCCGGTCTGGAGCAATGTTGTTGGCCAACTCCTGGGAGTTGGGATAAATAATTGGGGAGGGATTATCTTTTATCTGGTTACTACAGCTCTTTTTCTGGGCGCCTATAGAGGCTTGGGAGCTGACAAGAAGAGCGATCTAAGAGAGCGCCAGAGGAGTTTATGGCTGGGAATGATTTTGACCTTGTTTTTAATGCCTTTATTTTTCGCCATTTACGGTAAAAGGCCATCCGAATACTATTTTAATTATCTTTTGCCCTTATTGATTATTTTAACTTCCTTTTGGCTAGACAAGATATTTTTAAGTCTAAAAAAGCTTTTCTTCCGGGAACATCGGGGGATCTTAATTTTTGCTGGTTTATTAGTACTGATATTGTGGTTTCATAAAAATATCCCCTTACTGACGGATAATCGCCAAAGTTTGTTTTATAAAAGAGAAACAGCTAAATTCTTGGCTGAAATTTCCAAGCAAGCTCCTTTGAATATTTCTTTTTCAGTACCCCTGGGCGCCGATGCTGGTTTTCGCTATTTGTTTGATATTTATGGGGTTGAGCAGAGCGAAAATCTAACGGATCCTTTAATTGAGGTGGTGGTACCGCCCAATAGTAAGCCTGACACTTTTATTTTTGGGGGCATTGGTGTTTATATTCCCCAAGACTGGTTATCTAGTTACTGGTTGTTATAGAATAAGGATAAACTAATAAAGTGAAAACATATCTTTCGGTAGTAATTTCTTGCTACAACGAGGAGGCAAATTTAAAAAGGGGAGTATTGGAAGAAATGAGTGATTACTTAAAAAAGCAAAAATAT
>JADHWP010000020.1 GCA_016783425.1 Candidatus Shapirobacteria bacterium | reverse complement strand
ATGGACAACACCTCTTTTTCTATTAAAGCGCCGGAGGGGAAAATGACATTAGGAACTTTGCCAAAACGCTCATATTCTTCCTTGGGAGCAAGCAGCGGCTGGGTTGTTGTTCCTAATATTTTTAAGGGGTTTTTCAAATCAAGTAAAACTGCCCTAATTTCAAAAACAGGAGGAGGAGAAAAATAATTTTTAATATGGCAATAAACAAGTAGCCAGCCGGCTTCAGTTTTAAGTGGCGGAGCTCCTACTTCAAGATGATCATTTTTTTCTTGCGGCAAAGGAAGGGTATATTTTTCCAGAGAAGAAAGCCAATTTTCCCAGTAATCTTTTGACCAAATTTGCTCCTTTTTATCAAAAAAAGCCAAGGCTATTTTTGCTGGCGGCCTATCTGTTCCCACGGTTAAAATTGCCCCAATTTTCCCGTTAATCTTTTCTGAAAAAAGAGCCATTGCTTTTGAGTTGAAATGAGTCACTTGATGTTTTTCTTCTGTTTTAGAAAAATCCTTGGTAATTGCCACTCCGATTTTAATGCCTGAAGAAGTGTGGGGATGATCTGCAAGAGCGGTGTAAAAAATAAAATATTTATCACCCAACTTTGTCACCCTTGGGTCTTCACAGCCGAACTGCTCCCAATTATATTCAGGAGTAATAAAAAGCTTTCTGTTTTCAAAAGTTAAGCCATCATTGCTTTGGGCGTAACCGATTGAGGAGAGCTCAATATTATCTTTGGCAAAATAACGCTGAGGGGAGGAGGTTGCCCGATAAACCAGGTGATATTTTTCTCTTTCTTTTACAATCGAGCCATTAAAGACCGCCACTGCCTCCCAGTTTCTCTCTTCATTGGGAGCAAGTATCGGATTTCCCTGGTAACGCTTGGCTTTAATCATTGATCATTGGCTCTAATTTTTTCTTCACCAGTTTGGGTTTTAATTTCGGCTTTAAGTTTTGGCTTAAAGCCGTCAAAAATTCCTCAAAATTAGCCTGGGCAACGCAAACATAGTTATCCGCCCCTCCGTAATAAAGCAAAAGATTGCCGTCTTTAACTACTGCCCCGGAAGCGTAAACCACTCCCGCTTTAAAACCATTATTTTCATAACACTTATTTGGTTCTAAAATTGGCTCTTGGGCCCGGCAAAGCACTTTAGCAGGTTCATCAAGATCTAATAGCATTACCCCCACTTTATATTTACCCGGATCATTTTGGTCCATGGCGTGATAGAATAAAAGCCAGCCCTTTTCTGTTTTTAGGGGCGGAGGCCCGGCTCCTCTTAGCCAACTGTCCCAACAATTTTTTCGAATTTCAACCTGATAGTGGCTATTAACATAATCTTGGTTTTTAAAATCCAGGTTATCAAGATAAGCGATTGAAATCCGGGGGCTAATGCTATGAAGAATAGCGTATTTACCTTTAATCTTTTCCGGAAAAATAACCCAGTTTTTATGAATCTCGCCCGGTGGGGAGATTAAAACCGGATCTTGCCAGCGCCATTTTTTGGCTAAAAAATCCTTAATTTTAATGGAGGTAAGGGCCACTCTTAAACCCTGGTCACAGGCCGTATAGGTCATGTAAATCGTGTCTTCCTGGTTGACCCGAACTAAACGGGGATCTTCACAGCCTCCCCAACTGCCTCCGGAAGCAAAGGAGTGAAAATTAAAAGACTGATTGGCTGTTTGATGCTCATAAGCCGGATAGTTTAAGCGCCGATCAATAGTAAGGCCATTGGCGGAAACAGCATAGCCTAGTCGGGAAAGGCCGTCTTGGCCAACGGCGCGATAAAGAAAATGAACCTTGTTTTCCAGCAAAATTACTCCCGGATTAAAAGTTTGCCAGGCTTCCCAGCCATTTTCTTGCTTTGGCTCAATAATCGGATTATCCAGGGGTTTGGCCAGAGTTAAAAGAGAGATGTCATCCAGCGCTTGACCACCCCATAATTTCTCAATTAATTTTTTAAATAATCCCGCTCTTTTGATTCCTAATATTTCCCTAACACTCCATCCTTTTCTCATCTTATTTTCAGTATACTGGTAAAGAAACATTAATTGCAAGCACAAATCTTCGCTGCCTGTTTGCAAAACCTCGAACTCAATTCAGAGAAACTATATTCCCTTGAAGTTTATTTCCAGACTTCCTCCAAGAGTGGAGGCTAAGCGTTTCAAAAAGGATAAAGAAACTGTTGTTTGGGCATTTTCAACCCTAGAAATTACCGATTGTTGCGTTTTAAGCTTTTTGGCTAACTGCTTTTGAGTTAATTTATGCCTTACTCGAGACACAATAATGGCTCTAGCAATCTCATATTCAATCCTGGTTTCTTCTAAGGCCTTTCCAAACTTAGGATTTTCCAATAATTGTTTTTTGTGAGTTTTCCAGTTCATAGATATACAATATCACAAAATTGTGATATTTGTCAAATTTACCTTTCTTTGTAATCTTTCAGTCTGCTTAGGGCAGTTTTAATTTCCTTTTTAGGGGTTTTTTGTGATTTTTTATTAAAACCATGAAGCATTAGAAAAGATTTGCCAACTATGGCAACATAGAAAAATCTTAAAGATTTTTCTCCTAAAATTCTCAACTCCCAGAGCGGGGTATTGGTAACTTTTTTTGTATGAGGCAGGCCCAGTTTTGTGCCAAATTCAACCAGAAGTTCAAAAGTGTTATAAATTTTTGCCTGGGATTTTTCATTTAATTTATTAATAAATTCGTAAACTGGAGTTCGGTTAGAAGAAGTAGAGTAGTATTTAATTTTCCAACTCATTGTTTCCATTTTAACAGGTTTATAAATATCTTTCTGGGGCTATTTTTCGCGCGCGATTTTTTTGCTACGCAAAATACTAGCAAGACATTTATTTAGCAGTTTTACTATTTTTCTTGAAGATATTTTTTCAGTGGAGCTAGAAAAGCTGTATATATCTTTTCTGGGGTGTTGTCAATAATTGATCGTAGTTTTTCAATATCCATCCAACGAGCCTCTTTTGTTTCTTCGGTTTCTTGTAGCGGTTTTCCTTTTGCTTGACACAAAAAAATTAGACCAATAAACGGCCCCTCTCTCATTTGAGTTACGCAAAAAGGCTCAATTAAGCTTGAGGTGTGGTCGCGGCTTTGAAAATTTACTCTTTCATTTTCTCTAGCGATAGCGGTTATATCAAGACCGCACTCCTCTTTAACTTCACGGCGAAGAGTTTCATAAACGTCTTCAAAAGCTCTAAATTTTCCTCCAGGTATTTCAAAGCTTTGGCTGTAAATAGGATCGTCTTTTTTATCGCGGATTTGAACAAGGATTTGCTTCTTGCCATCTGCTTCGCGCTCTATAATTGCGCCAACAAAGGGAATATACAAAGGTTCACCGTGAAACATTGGCGTTCGTTTTTTAACCACCATCATTTTAAATTATACCACCTTATT
The DNA here is from genome assembly GCA_016783425.1 of Candidatus Shapirobacteria bacterium. GTDB lineage: Bacteria > Patescibacteriota > Microgenomatia > UBA12405 > BS750m-G30 > BS750m-G30. The sequence goes on along the minus strand of JADHWP010000020.1, from coordinate 8,904 downwards.
GGATTAAATTCGGTTTTTTATGAAAGTTCGCGGGGCGCGGCCAACCGACTGCCCAACCTCAACGCAATTTCGGTTTTTGTGGGCGTGCCAGGACTCGAACCTGGGACCTTCGTCTTATCAGGACGACGCTCTAACCGCCTGAGCCACACGCCCCAAGGTATTAGTTTAGCAAAAAAAGATCCATCTTGCCAAGGTTAAGATCATTTGATAAACTTCAATGGTGAAAATTTTAAGGATTGCTCTGCCCGTGGTGGTGGTAGTGGGGATTGTTTTTTTTCTGATTAGGTTTACGCCTGGGAAAAAAGGAGCTTTAGAAATTGATGCTATTCCCGGGGCGGTAGTTTATATCAATGGTGAGAAAATGGGCCAAACTCCTTATCAGGATGAAAGCGTTTTTCCGGGGGATTTAGATTTAAGACTGGAGCCTCAGGGAATAGTGGGAGCGATTGCCTGGGAGAGAAGATTAACGATCACTCCTAATACCCGGGTGGTGATTCGCAAACAGTTTGCCGCTTCTTCCGATGAAGAATTCAGTCAAATATTATACTGGGAAAAAACTGGAGCTAAAAAGAAGGCGGGCTTGGTGTTAACTTCCGTTCCGGGCGGGGTTTCTGTTTCCGTGGATGATCAAATGCGCGGTTTTGCCCCGGTTAATTTAGAAGATATTGGCAGTGGCGAGCATAAACTGGTTTTGACTCACCCGGGCTATAAAAGTGAAGAGATCTTAGTACGAACTTTGACTGATTACCGCCTGGTAGTAGAAGTAAAATTGGCCGCTAGTGGAGAGATAGCCAGGGAAGTCGAGGAAGAGGCTCAAGTTGAGGAAGCGGTTGTTAAAATCTTAATTAAAGATACCCCTACGGGTTGGCTAAGGGTCAGGGATAAAGCTTCTACCGCCGGAGGCGAGGTTGGTCGGGTTGAGCCGGGAGAGGAATATGAGCTTTTAGATGAAGATAATGGTTGGTATAAAATTGAGTATGAGCAGGGGGAGCAGGGTTGGATTTCCGGTCAATATGCGACTAAATAATTTCACCTCTTTTCTTATTGATTATTTTTTCCAGGGTTAAAATGCTTACTCCAATGGCAAAGATGGCCATTCCCAAAAAGTAAAATTTTTGTTTACTGTTAAGATTTAAAACTACTAAGCCTAAGATCAAAGAGAAGATCCAGTAAAGAAGGGCGACTTTGGGCTTGGGAATGCCGATTTTTAAAAGCAGATGATGAAGATGTTGGGCGTCTCCCCAAACCGGCGATTTTCTTTTAATCAGGCGTCGAATGATAATAAAACCACCGTCAATCATGGGTAGAGCCAAAACCAGAATAGCGGTATTTACTTTCGCGCCGGAAAGAATGGCCAAGGTTCCCAGCATTAGGCCGGCCAAGCTTTTGCCCGAGTATCCGGGAGTGATTTTTTGCGGGTAGGCGTTAAAAATTAATAATCCCAGATAAGCCCCGGCAATACTTCCGGAAAGGGTGATCACCGGCCATTGCGCAATATCCTGGGAAAACCTTAGGGAAAGCAAGCCGATAATAATGGCGCTAATACTTACAAAGCCGGGAAGCTGGCCGTCAATGCCGCCGGACCAGCCAACGATGTTCATACACCAAACCAGCCAAAAAAGAGTAAAGCCGATTTTGATAATTGGCAAAGGTCCAAGGTAAATCTGATTAAGGTGGAAAACCGTGTCAAAAGGATTAGTAATATAATCAACTCCGATTCCGCCCAAAATAATAATCAGGGCGACTAATAAATTAGCGGCTAGCCTTACATAGGGGCTAATCTCTTTAATATCGTCTCTCACTCCCACGGCGGTGGCCAACAGCCCGGCGAGCAAAATACTGATTAAGTGTTTGTCTAAGGGAAGAAGAAGGAGAGCGGTAAGAGCGATGGCCAGAAAAACACTAATGCCGCCGCCGCGGGGAACCGCTTTTTTATGAATTACTTTAGGGTGTTGATGTTTTCTGGGATCATCCAGCCAATTTCTCTTTTTAAAAAAAGAAATTACCAGGGGAGTAGTGATCGTGGCGATTAAAAAGGCAATAATTAACGGTTGGGTGAGTAAGGCGTTCATAAACTTAAGTGAATTGATTTTAAAATGGCAACTAAAGCAAAGAAAGCGAAAATCAAACTGCTAAGGGTTAAGATATTAGTTAAAAACTCATTTTTTTCTATTAAAAGACTAGCCAAAAAAAGGTTAATGAGCAAAATAATGAAACTAAAAAGAGGAAGAAGAAGGAGAGAAAAAGGAGAGGTGAGTTGGAACTGTCCCCAGGGTCGGGAGAAAAACAAAGGGATTTCGGGGGGGAGTTGAGTAAAAAAGAGAACAATGGTTATTAGTTGAAAGGCCAGTAAGATAATTATTAACCGGATTTGGCGAGTGCGGGTCTTATTAAGCCAGATTTTGCCAAAACCAATGATAAGTCCAGCTAGAGAGTTATCTTGCTTCATTTAATATTTTCTGGTGATAAAATATTCTAACCTTTTGCCGCGCATTAATTTGGTTTGGGCATCCAGCGCCGGAAGAACGGCCATAAAAAGGGTGGCAATAGGCATGATTATCCACTGACCCCAGTGGATAATCATGCCCCTAAATCCTTTTATTTTTACCTCTTTAGGTCTTAAGCGCATATCTAAAGTAATGGCAATGAAAAGAAAAAGCAAACAAATAGTAAGTACGGCTTGAGAAAAGCGAGGGAGGTTATAGCCCAGAGAAGTTTGAAAAAAATCGGGGTTTAGAAAAGCGGGCAATGAAGCTCCCAGGGTAAGAATGAACCAGTTGGTAGACCAAACTAAATGAGTTTTAATAACTTTATAGATTCTAAAAGCGCGCACACTCAAGGGAATTTCCGGGTGGGCGACTGCCTGGGAAATAGAGTAGGGGATATCAGTGGCTCCCCAAGCGTGGCGCTGGCATTGAAAGTAGCGGTTTTTAAGCGCGTCCCAAAAATTTATTCCCTCGGGAGCGTCAATGCTGGTTGGGGTAAAAAGAGGTTCAACGGTAATTTTCCCCTGCTGGTGAAAAAAAGCTTGTAAAAAAATATGCCAATCTTCAGGAATGATGTTGGTATCCCAGTAACCAATGGTATCCAGAAGTTGAAAAGAAAGGGAGTAAGCGGAATAGTTGAAAAAAAGCCCGTCCGGTTGCTGGATATCAGCGATATGGGCAACATTACCCAAAATTCCAATAATTCTGATTGGGGCGGGAATTTGATTGGGGTTGTTATGCCAGAAAATAGGGGATTGCCAGAATCTATGGTAGCGATTGGGGTTTTTGGCAAAATGATAAGTAAGGTTGGAAAAATAATGGGTGTGAAAACGGGCGTCAGAATCACAAGTGGTGGCGGTTAAATACCTTATATTCCAACCCCTTTTATCAATCACCTCTTTTTTGATTATTTTGGCGGCCCAAGCCTCATTAGAAGCTTTGCCAATTACCTCCCCCTCAATATCTGAAGGGTGGTAGGTGACGATTAAGTCACCAAATTGGCCTTTAAATTTAGAAACTAATTCTTTGGCCTTAGCTTCAGCTCCCTTAAATCTTGCCTCCATGGCCAAAACTACAATTAACTGTTTTTTGTCAATTTGTTTTTGTTTGACCAGGGCCGAAAGGTTAGCGGCCAGCTTTCGGGCCGTTTCATTGTAATTGGGAATAAAAATAATGTGCTTTATTTTTTTCCATTCCAGCCAATTATCTTTTTTCTCGCCCTGGTATTTTTTTTGCCAATTAGCTTTAGTCGCTTTTTGAATTAATTTATAGCCTTTAGTTCCTAAATAAACAGTTTTTAAAGATTGATAAAACCAATAAACTAAAAAAGCAATAGTAAAGTAAGCGACGGCTTTGGGAACAAAAAAAGAGCCCCAAATGGGAAAAAGAATTACGCTCCAGGCCAGTAAACCCGGGATCATTTCCAAAAAACGATAAGCGCGGGGGCTAATGGTTTTCATTTTGGCGCAAGTATACCTGGTCTTTAATTCCGGGTAAAGACAGGGGAATATATTCATTATATAAAAGGGTATTAAGTTCAGGCCAGGATCTCTGTTCTCCTTTAAGTTTAATAATTAATTTGGGCTGGGCCTTATTAATAGCGCTTAAAGTTTCTTCAAAGCCATTAAAATCGTAAATGTGGTAGTTAACCGTATAGCGGCCGGGGGGCAAGCGTTTGGCGGTGGCGTAAGCGCAGGCCGCATCACCCCAAACAAAGATCGGCTCATGAGGATCAGTGCTTTTTTGGATAAAATCTGCCAGCCGATAATCAGAGAGGACCTTTTCTCCCCAAAAGGCATAATATTCTTGCTTGTTTTTCTGCCCGCTTAGATACTGTAAAAAGTTTTGGTAGTAGGGAATTTGAGGATACCACCAGAAGTTAAAATAGGAGTAAGCCAGGATAATCAGGCTAGCGCTTATCAAGGGAAATACAAGGTAAAGGCCTTTTCTTTTTTTGATGGCTAAGGCAAAAAGCAGGCAAATTTGAGGAACAATTTCCACCAGGTAATGAGGATAGGGCCGCCCTGAAAGAAGAGCGCCAAAAAGGCCGTATAAAAACCAGACAAAAAGAGCCAGGGGTTCAAAGGGAATCTTTTTCCTAAAAAAGAATAAGATCAGAGTGCTTAAAATAAGGAGCAGGAATCTGATGTATAGGCTTAAATTACTTCCACCCCAAGTGGAAAGGTAGCCAATGTTTTGCAGTAAAGCGGAGCGGACATAGGGGGTAAAAGCGCCTTTTAAAGTATAAAAGCCAATGCTTAAAATAATAGGAGCAACAAAGCCTATAATTGCTCCCCAAAGGTTTTGATCGGTAACTAAATTAACAACTTCTTTTTTAGAGAAGCTTTTTAATTTAAAAAAGAAGAAAACCAGGACGACGGCGGCAAAATCAAAGCCCAGGGGAACCTTAAAAAGAAAGCCCAAAGAAAAAAGAAGGCCAATAACCAGGCCCGATAAAAACCTGGAAGCTTTTTTCTTTTTAAAAAAAGCAAGCTGGCTTTTATCCAAAAGCAAATATACTGCTAAGGTGGCCGGCATCATCATAAAGGTTTCCCCGTTGGCGACTCGGCCTTCAAAAATAAGAAGTAAGAAAATAAACAAAAAGCTGGAGGAAATGGCAGCAATTTTATTTTTAGCTAATTTTAAGCTTAAGCGGTAGATAATAACTAAATGCAGGGCGTTCCAAATAAGGCTATAAAAGCGAAACCAAAAAACTTTGCCAAAACTTAAGGCGGCCATAAGGTAGAGAAAGGGAGGTTTATTGTCATGAATGTCTTTGTAAAAATTTAGGCCCTGACGAAAGCCTTGGCCCAAAACAAAATAAATACACTCGTCCCCGTAAGCAATGGGCTCAAAAAGAGAGGGGAGCCAAAGGATAGCCAAAATAAAAAGCAAAATCCAAAGAGGCTTTTTTAAAAAAGAAGGAACCTTCATTGTTCTTAGTCTATCATATTCCAGGTTATTTTAGGAAAAAGGATTCTGCCGTTTTGAGTGGTAATCCGGTCAATTTCTTTTAAGTTTTTCTTTTTTATTTTTCCCAAAGTTTTGGCAATGAATGGTAAAAAGCTCGGCTCATTTCTTTCTCCCCGATGGGGTTCGGGGGTTAGAAACGGGGCATCCGTTTCCAGCAAAATCTTTTCCAGAGGAATAAGGCTAAAAACATTTTGTAAACCGGAATCATAAGTAAGGTTGCCGTCTACCCCAAAGTAAAAACCAAGCTTAATAATTTCTTCAATGCCTTTTTTACCTTCCGAGTAACAATGCCAGACTCCGGCAAGTGAAGGATGATTTTGCAGGATGGCTAAAGTATCCGGGTAGGCTTTGCGAGAGTGAATTTGCGCGGGTAAGTTTAAATTTTTGGCTATTTGCAGTTGGGCTTCCAGTAAATAGTATTGGTCTTTTTTGGGGCGGTCTAATTCTTCCGGCGGAGCGGGGGAGTAATCCAGGCCGCATTCGGCAATACAAGCCACTTCCTTTTGCGAGGCAAGCAGTTTTAGTTCTTCTATCTGTTCTTTTAAAGAGGTTTTATTTTTCGAATCGGTTTGCTGGGGGTGAATGCCCACGCCGGCAAAAACAATATTCGGATATTGGCAGGCAATTTTAATTGCTTTTTTTGAATCAGCGATATTGCTGGAAACGCAAATTATTTGGCTTACTCCGGCCTTGACTGCCCTATTAATTATTTGCTCTAAATCCTCCCGGTAATCTTGAAAATTTAGGTGGGCGTGAATATCAATCATGAAAGAATTATATCAGGAGCTTATCGTTGCTGTTTAGTTTTATTTTTTGGAAATTAGATAATTCTAGGGATAAGGGATTTTGCGTCGGATGGAGGAAAAATTTTCGAACTGCGTCTCACTAAAATATCCAGAGTCAAAAATTACGGGCTGGAAATCTTTCTTTTAGCTTGCCCCAGTCGATTAATTCGTCATTAATTGCCGTGCTTCCCACTAACAAAATTATGTTTCTCCCACTTCTGCTAAAAACTGCTGGAACAAAAACAATTGTATGGATATCGTTTCTGTCTCGTTTTAAATCATTCTGGCTCAATGAAGCCCAGTCTTGCGCAAGTATATAGAAAACTTCTTTTTCCTCAAATCCTGCAGTCAATTTTAAAAGTGAAGCCAGCACTTCTGATCTAAGCGGTTCTGGCAAATCTGTGGCCGTAAGAAGCAATCTCCTTGGCTCTAATAGATTGGCTTGAACAAACCGAGATAAACTTTGATATGCCTGTTGAGAAATTCTTACCCGATCTTCTCTTTCGGGATCTTGTTCATCTAGAGAGCTAAAGTGGGCAATGTGAACAATACCAGCGTTTCCCATTTTGTCATAAGCAATAGAAAGCGTACAAGGGCCTGCACCTGTGGAACAAATAATTTGTGGACTTGTGGTAGCCGTGACAATAACATGGCTATATCTTAAGCCTTCTTTGTCCCTTGAGCCATAGTATTTATCAAAAAAAACGTTTGTATCTTTCACAATTAATGATAAGAATTCATCATTAAATTGTTGAGGGCCCATCAACAATATGTCAGTATTCATTTTCTCATCAGGTGACAGTCGTTCCATCAAATTCCGAGATTGACTCGTTAGTAAAATGGGCGTCCATTCACTAACAATTCCAGACATACCTCCCCTTGAGGTCTCAACTGGATGTCTCCTCGTTCTTTTACCACTGGCATTTTCGGCCGTTTGCTGGGAAAGGTCTTGACCCTCTGTCATTATGCTCATTTTATCAAACTAAAAAAACTTATTCTAGTGGGTTTTTCTCTCTTTTGCTCGGCCTGGCTAACGACTTTCGAACTTTTAAAACAAGTAAAAAGACAGCTTGTTCAATGCCAAAGTTGTGGTCGGTTCAGTTACCAATTCTTTAGCCTTATCTAGGCTAACCCACTGAGGCTTGACAAACTCTTCTTCGGTTACCACAAAATCTTTACCGCTAGTTTTTATGAGATACCAAATGTCATAGTGATCAACACAAGGCTTACGGGAGTCTTTGGCCTTGGTGTGTGTGTTTAAAAATGGAGGCTTTATGGCTTCTTCATTCAGTTTTAACCCTAGCTCTTCTCTTGCTTCTCTGATTAAAGTCTCCTTGGCACTTTCGCTTTGGTCGATATGACCACCCGGAAATAACCATAAGCCATTAGCAATTTTGAGATTGAATACCAAATAAACCTGTTTTGTTGCTGGATTGTACGGTAAAAAGAAAACTACAAAATGACTAACAGGATTATCATCGCGTGAAATTATTCCAGCCTCTATTTTTTGTTGGCAAACGGCACGGACCTGCTCGTTGGCAAAAACACCAGAAGGTAGTTTATGAAAAAAATCTATCCAGCCTGCTTGCTTAATCATAAAAAAATTGTATCACAATCGTCGATACCTAACTTACTCTTGTTACACTTTACAGTTTTTGGAAGCAAAATCATAATAATGCAAGCAGTATATTTGTTATTTAGCCTTGGGGTTGATTTGCATTTGCTACTTGACAAGGTTTATTGTGTATGTATAATATATTTACATGATTAGTTGGGATAAGTTAAGGGGTTTTGAGTGGGATCAGGGAAATATCGACAAGAGTTATCAAAAGCATGGAATAACTCCCAAAGAATCAGAGGAAGTTTTTTTAGATAGTAATTTACAAATAATTAGAGATCTTAAGCACTCAAAAAAAGAGCCAAGATTTATTATTATTGGCAAAAGCTTTAAAAAGAAAACTCTTTTTGTTGTTTTTGCCTTAAGAAAAAACAAAGTTAGAGTTGTTTCGGCCAGACTGGCCAACAAAAAAGAAAGGAGATATTATGAGCAAAAAATTAAAAAGGATTCCTAAGTTTAAAAGCGAAAAGCAGGAGCGGGAGTTTTGGCAAAAAGTAGACTCCACTGAATATGTGGATTATGCCAAAATGGAATCAGTCAGGTTTCCCAACCTGAAACTAACCAGCAAACCGATTACGATCCGTTTGCCCGAATCTTTGGTAGAGAAAATTAAAATAGAAGCTCACCGATCTGATATTCCTTACCAGTCTTTAATTAAGCAAACCTTAGCCCAAAAATTTGCCAGGATTTAAGTATTTTTTGCCCGCCGGATGCAAAATCCTAAGCGAAGTCGAACCCCATTCTAAGATCCATTATGGGCGCCTTATATCGCATATTTTCCCGTCTCTACCGTGAATAAGAACACTTGTGCCATAATTTTTAGCCACCCTCATAGCCCTATTTACCGCCACGCTCTGTTTTTCGTAAACTCCTGATGCTCTACTTGCGCCACTTTTCTTTACCGCCCAACCATTTTCATGCCGCACCACATGTTGAATTTTGGAACTAGCGCGGAGAGCCCTATTGTATTGTCTTACTTTTTGGGTATTTTTAAGGCTTACACTTTTCTTTTTCATATTTATGGTTGAATTTGTATTAACTT
>JADHWP010000019.1 GCA_016783425.1 Candidatus Shapirobacteria bacterium | reverse complement strand
ACTTTGAAAAAAACAATTACTAAATTAACCAAGAATTAATTCCAAATTACCATCCAAAACCTTGTCCAGCTGTCTGACTTTTTTATTAGTGCGGTGATCGGTAATTCGGTTTTGAGGGTAATTGTAACTTCTAATTTTTTCCGACCTCTCCCCCACCCCGCCCGCTTGGCGCTGAGAATTAATGACCCCCGCTTTTTTATCTTCCTCCAATTGCCAAAGCTTGCTTCGAAGTAAATCCAAAGCCAGCTCTTTGTTTCTCACCTGGGTTCTTTCCTGCTGACTGGAAGTTACTATTCCCGTGGGTTTATGCCGCAATCTGGCGGCGGTAGAAACCTTATTGACATTCTGCCCGCCCGCTCCCCCGGAGCGAAAAAATTCCCACTCCAGCTCATCATCGCGAATCTGAATTTCTTGGGCATTAACCTCCGGCAAAACTACCACTATGGCCGTGGAGGTATGAATCCGCCCTCTTTTTTCAGTTTCGGGAATTCGCTGGACCCGATGCACTCCGGTTTCGTTTTTCAAAAGAGGATAAGCATTAACTCCTAAAACTTTAATTGTTCCCTCATCAATTACTTGGACCTTAATGTTCTTTTTTTCACAAAAACGAAGATACATTCTTAGTAAGTCTGAAGCCCAAATTTTCGCTTCATCTCCGCCCGTACCTCCTCGAATTTCTAAAACAGCAACATTGGGATTAATATTCACTTCTTCTTTTTGCGAATCTTTTTTTTAAGAGGATTTTGCTTTGCCTTGGCTCTTTTTTCTTGAAAACGCTCCAGCCGACCCTTGGTATCGATAAACCTGGATTTACCCGTAAAAAAGGGGTGGCACTGAGAGCAAATTCCCACTTTAATTTCGGAAACAGTAGCTCCGCCTACAAAGCTTGCTCCGCAAGCGCAAGCTATTTTAACCTCATTATAATATTTAGGATGCGCCTTTTTCTTCATTAAGCTCCAATTGTACCATATTAATAGGAATGGCAAAGCCATTGGTCATTCCAGCAATGTCTCCATCCCTCTTTCTAACACTTGGTCAACCTCATCACTTATTTCCTCCTCTAAAGTTACGGTGATATCCGGCTCAATTCCCTGATTATGAATGTTTTCTCCCCCCGGTAACAACCAGCGAGCCACGGTAGTGTGCAGGCCTGAACCACCCGGAAAATCCTCCGGCTCTTGAACTGTTCCCTTTCCAAAGGTCTTTTCTCCAACAATTTTAGCTCGATTATAATGCTTTAAAGCCCCGGCTAATATTTCTGAAGCGGAAGCGGAGCCGCGATTAACCAAAACCACCAGGGGAACTTCTAAAAGCTGGCCCACTCGACTAACCTGGTAAGCTTGAACAGCCTCCACCCCTTCCTGCTTAACTACTACTCCTGAAGATAAAAATTCGCTGGCAATATAAACCGAGCCCTCTAAATAACCGCCCGGGTTATTGCGCAAATCTAAAATCACTCCGCCAAAATCAGAAGACTGGCTTTCCTGCAAAATTCTTCTTACCCAATCTTCCCACTGCTCATACATTACTTCTGAAAACTGTAAAAGATGAACATAGGCAATCCTTTTTCCATCTTTCTCTAACCAATCTTCGGTTAAACTGGGAATAACGATTTTGTCTCTTACCAAATCTATTTCAAAAGGAAACTGGTTTTCCCGCATTAAAGTTAGGGTAACAATAGTTCCCTCTTTGCCCCTAATTAACTTAACTGCTTCAGGTAAAGAAATCCCTTCAGTATCCTGGTCAACTTCATTATTTTTATCAACTATTTTTAAAATTAAATCGCCTGCTTTTACTCCAGCCCGATCAGCCGGAGTACCGTCTAAAGGAGCAATTACCGATAAGGTTTCATTTTTATAACCCAGCTGAATTCCTACTCCCCCGAACTCTCCGTTTAGCTCTTCTTTGGCCACCTTATTCTCTTGAGGTGGGAAAAAAGCAGTATAGGGATCGCCCAAAGCCTCTACCATTCCCCTAATTGCCCCATAAACCATCTTCTCCTCATCAATCGCTTTCTGGTCTAAATAGCGCTCCTCCAGCCGCTGCCAAACATGCCAAAAAAGAGAAAGGTCTGCTTTTGAAGAAACGGAGTTAGGCAAAGATAAAGTTTTACTTACTCCCAGGCGAAAACCAACTCCTCCGCCTAAAATTACTAAAAAAGTAATTAAAACCGCGCTTTTAAAACTGGAGAAACTAATTTTTGTCTTTTTCATTATCTATCCCTCTAAACAAACCAATACCTGGCCATGAGCGGGGCTGACAAAACAGTATTGGCCAATCAACTCCGCCAATTCCGCCCTAGTCACCCTTGTACCTTTTTCCGGAAGGAAAATCAAGACGGGCAAAGAAGATTCTTCCAGATCAGCTTGCTTTTGAAAACCAATAAAAGCGGCCACTCCCAAAGCGGCTCCCTTTTCCACCAGGGGGCCGGAAATTTCTTCTGCTACTAATACCTGTCCCTGGTTTGCGCTACTAAGACTGGTTAATGATTGGTCTTTAAGGATGGTTAACTTTCCCCAGCCAACTCCCTGGCCCAAGCCCGCACCTTTAAACTCTTGAGCTAGAAAGCTGATCTGGATTTTCCCTTTTCCCGTCTGAATAACCGTTCCGGAAATTGGAGAAATAAGTTTTTCCTCCTCCTTCCCCGTCAAAACTTCTAAATATCCCTTTTTTTCGTTTAAGCTTACTAATTCTCCCTTAACTGTTGATATCCAAGTTAATTTTCGCCTGGGAAAGCTTGTTTGTTCGAAAATAACTTCTTTTACCTCCACTTTTTCTCCCACTACCTTCTCCCCCCCCTTAGCCCAGCTTCCCAAACTAGCTTTTAACCAATAAGGAAAAAGCAGTTTTTTGACAATTTTCCTCTCCTTAAGAGCCAAAATATCACCCACCTCAACTTGTTTTCCTTCTTTAACCAAAACTTTAGCTTTTGGCCCAACTTCGGCTATCCATATTGACCGGGGCTTGTCTTTTTTCTTTTTTTTCATCCTTAGTTTAAGGATATCATTTTCTGACTGAAGCAACAAAGGGAAGCAAACCCAAATGTCGAGCTTGCTTTATGGATTTGGTTAATTGGCGCTGATGTTTGGCGCAATTGCCGTTTCTTGCTCGTGATAAAATTCCTCCCCGAATACTTAAATACTTTTTCAACTCTAAATATTCCCGATAATCAGGACTTTTACCCGTTTCGCAAAACTGACAGGGCCGAGGCTTAAAAATTCTTGTTTTTCTTCTTTTTGGTCGTTTCATAAAATTACCCTAAAAAGGAGGCTGTTCCTCCTGATCTTTAACTTCTTCTGGTTTTTGATTTTTTTCATCCTTTGCCTCCTGCTCATCTCCAAAAGCAACCGCTTTTTCTAACTCTGATTCTAAATTATCCCCCTGGGAAGCCTGACGGGAGTCTAAGATAATCATATCGTTAATAATTATCTCTGCATCTTTTCTTTTGACCCCATCGTTGCCCGTCCACTCCTTATGTTGAAGCCGGCCCTCAACATAAACCTTTCTTCCCTTAACCAACAGCTGGGAGCAAAGTTCCGCCAGCTTACTCCAGGCCACAATCCGGTGAAATTGAGCGTCCTCTCTTTGCTCTCCTGTTTGGGTAGTCCAGCGCCGGTTAGTCGCTAACCCAAAACTAACCACGGCCACCCCTCCCGGGGTATAGCGCAACTCCGGATCCCGGGTTAAATTACCGATTAACATCACCTTATTAAGACAACGATTAGCCATTTTTTTCTCCTTTCCATAAATAACGCAATATTTTGTTTTCCCGATTAAAAAATAAATTAATTTCTTTCAAGATTGGGGTTTTAGCAAAATAAACTTCCCAAATAAAATACCGACCCCCAAGTTGGTCTTTAATAGAATAAGAAAAAGGCTTTAAGCCCCAGTCAACTTGCTTAATTACCTCTCCCCCTGCTTTAGCAATTACCTCCCCTGCCTGTTTTAACAAAAGGGCTTGTTCTTGCTTTTCCAAATCAGAAGGAAGAATAAAAATAAACTCATACTTCCATTTCTTTGCTTTCGTCATCGTCGTTGGTGAGCAATTATAGCCCCTGGTTTCTTTTTCGTCAACCAGCTGGTTCTATTTTATAACCCCCAGTTTCATCTTTAACTATAAAACCCAGCCTTTCAATTTGTTTTCTGACCTCATCCGCTTGTTTAAAATTATTCTTTTTTCGCAATTCTTCTCTTTTTTTGGCCAAAGCAATTACTTTTTTAGGAATTTCAACTTTCTTTTGACCCAGCTGTAAACCCAGAACTCGATCAAAATCTAAAACTAAAGCTAATTTAGATTTTTCTGCCAATTGTTGATCTTTAACCACCCGCCATAACACTACTAAAGCCTGGGGCATTCCCAGGTCATTATTAATCGCTTTTAAAAAATCATCTTGATAGGTTCTTTCTTTTTTAAAATCTCTTTTCTCACTCTTAACCTCTTTCCAATCACTGACCAATAACTGTAACTTCTGCCAGGCTTTTTGGGCCGCCCCCAGCGACTCCCAGGTAAAATTAAGATTATGACGATAATGGTTGCTCAAGCTCAAATACCGATAACTTAGGGGGTGAAAACCCTTATCGGTTAAATCCTTTAATAAATATAAGCCCCCCCTGGATTTGCTCATCTTCTTGCCATTGACAAAATTATGCCGAACATGAAGCCAATAACGAACGAACTGCTTGCCCGAAGCGGCTTCTGACTGGGCTATCTCATTTTCATGGTGGGGAAAAATATTGTCTTCTCCGCCAGTATGAATATCAATCTGATCACCCAAAAGCTGACTACTCATCACTGAACACTCAATGTGCCAACCGGGATAACCGGCGCCCCAGGGAGAATCCCACTTCATTAAATGTTTATCATTAATAATCCACAGCGAAAAATCATAGGGATTTTTCTTGCCCTGAACCGGCTCTAAACGCGCCCCAATTTTAAGTTCATCTAATTTTTTTCCCGATAACTTACCATAATCCTTAAACTTAGCTACATCAAAACAAACCCGATCAGCTAAGCGATAAGCATAGCCTTTATCCTCCAACTTCCTGGTTAACTCAATCATCCCCTTTATGTAGTCAGTCGCTTTCGGGGTTTCCCGGGGATCCAAAATATTTAGCGCTCTTCGATCCTTGAAGTAGGCCCTGGTATAAAAATTGGCGATTTGAGCTGGTGTTTTCTTCTCTTTTTTAGCTGCTAAAACCATTTTATCCTCTCCCGTATCGGCCGCTAATAAATCATCCTCTGTTAAATGACCAACGTCAGTAATGTTGACTACTTGTTTAACCTGATAATCGTTATATTCTAAAATCCGGCGCAAAAAATCAGATACCAAATAACGCCACATATTGCCAATGTGGGCATACCAATAAACCGTTGGGCCACAGTCATACAATTTTACCTTCCCTTTTTCCAAAGGCTTAAAAACTTCTTTTTTTCTGGTTAAAGTGTTGTAGAGTTTAATTTTAGTCATTTTAAATACTAGACCGAACGGCGCAGATCTGTTTCTTGCGTTCCCTTTTTACCTTTGACTAGCGCGCTTCCCCTTTTAGGCCGAGAGCTGACCGGCAAGGCGTCTTGTTGAACTAACTCCTCTTCTTCTTTTCTTTTTTTCTCCAGCTCTTCCAATAATTCTCTTTCTTTTTGCTCAAACAACTGCTCTTTTTTTGCTCTCACCTGCTGAATCTCTTTTTCTAAATCTCTAACTCCCCCACCCTGGGAAACCTGATTAGTTTGATTAAGCTGTTTTCTCAAAGCCTCTATTTCTGCCCCGCTTTGAGCCTGATCAGTTTTAATTAATTGGGATATATTAGGCTTGCTCGCGGCTGATGAAGTAGAACCAGTTAATTTTTCCAAACCCAAAGGCTCGGCAACCGCCTTAACCGCCGTATCTAAGGTTAATCTACCTAGTTGTCCGGCAACACCCTTAGCAATATTTTTCATTTTAAAACCCTTTTTTAACTAAAAACTTGCCTTCCCTTCAAGGCTTCTTTTAAAGTCCCCGGGTCAGCGTAATCTAAATCAGCTCCCATGGGAAGACCATGGCCAATCCGGGTTATTTTTAAATCCTTATTTATTTTCTCTAACCCTTTTTTAATATGCAAGGCCGTCGCTTCCCCCTCCATCGTCGGATTGGTCGCTAAAATGATTTCTTTTACTTCTTTAGAAGAACACCTTTTAAGCAAAGAACTTATTTGCAAATCATCCGGACCAACATGAATTAAAGGATTAATTACCCCTCCCAAGACATGATAAAAGCCAGAAAAGCTTCTAGTCGCTTCAATAGCCACTACATCCAAAGGCCTTTCCACCACGCAAATTAAGCTTCTATCTCTTTGGGCCTGGGAGCAGATTCGGCAAGGATCGGTTTCGTCAATATTATGGCAAACCGAACAATTACCCAGTTTTTCTTTTAAATCTCTTAGCCCCTTAATAAATTCGTCAACAAAATGAGGAGGAGTTTGGAAGAGATAAAAAGTTAAACGAGCGGCTGTTTTGGGCCCAATCCCGGGCAACCTTTCAAGTACTCTAATTAATTGAACCAAGGTTTGAGGAAGCCTTTCCATTCAAAAAATCCTTGACTTTAAAATCCTAATAAATCCGAGGCCAGGCCTTGCATTCTTTTAGCGGCTACTTTTTGAGATTTTTTTAAGGCCTCATTTAAAGCCTTAACTACAATTGGCTGAGGCTGGTTATCAATAACCACTTCTTCAACCTCCTGGTTGCCTCTAACCACGACCATTACTCTTCCCTTTTCCACGCTAATCCTTTCCTTGCTTAAAGCTTTCTGAATCTGCTTGGCCGAAGATCTTAACTGGGCCATTTTTCCCACCTGTTTTACTTTGTCAAACATTTTTTCTCCTTTTTTTAACCGCTAATAATTAAATTAAGTATACTAGTTCACCCCCCGAGGAGTCAAAGCCCACCTCGGGGGGCTTCTTGGCTTACTCCCCAAAAATATCCTTGGCTAGTTTATAAAGATCATCCCCGTTGCCCGAGATAGGCTTAGGCGCGGTTGCCACCGAAACTGGTTTCTCCCCCAGCTCACACCTTATCCTTAAAGGGGTTTGAAATAAACTAGCTAAAGCCTGCTCCAGGATTTTACGGTTGCGCTCCTGCTCTAACTGCTCTTTATGAAACTGATAAAAAACTTCTAAAGTAACGTAATCTTGATCTACTTTTTTAGGCCGAGCGGCTCTTAGGAGCGCGCAAACAGAGTGGTTTAAAGGCTTAACTGCTTCCAAAAACCTAAGCCAATTTTCCTTAAGTGATTCCAAAGCCAGGATTTGCTTTTTAACAACTGGCTGTTTTTCCACTACCAATTCTTTTTTCTCTACTGGTTGTTTTAATTTTTTGGTTTTTAACTCTCCCGGAAAAGGTTTTTCTTTTTTTTCTTCTTCATATTTGCCCAAACTAATTACCGCCAGCTGAAAAGGCAGCCAGGGCAGGGGCGAGCCCTTAGCTTTAAGCAAACTCTCTCCAAAAACATTGCCCAAAGCAATAATTTCCTCTAAAGAAAGACTATTAGTAAGTTCAATAGTTTTTTTCTCGCCTTTTTGCGCCCCTAATTTTACCAGCAATAACTTTTGGATATTGACCAGCAATCTTCTCCCATAATCCTGCCAATCAACTCCCCGTCCTCCTAAAGTCTCAAAAATAACCACGGCTTCTTTTATTTGTTTATTGGCTATCAGTTCCAGTAAATACCAGGGAGTAGCTTCCTGCCAACTGGCCAAAGCCTTTTGGGCTGATTTTAAACTAATTCTCCCTTTATTCTCCAGCCAAAGCTGATAAAAAATCTTGTGAGCGTCACGAAAACTTCCGTCCGCGCAACCGGCAATTAATTCTAAAATTTCTTTATCAATCTTTAACTTCTCCCCCTTAACTACCCTTCCCAAAGAGTGAATAATTTCTTCTTGAGTCGCTTGTTGAAAATCAATTCTGGTTAAGCGGGAAAGAACAGTTTCGGGAATTTTTTCGGGGTTAGTAGTGCAAAAAACAAAGTAAACATGGGCGGGAGGCTCCTCTAAGGTCTTTAAAATCGCATTAAAAGCCTCTCGGGTAAGCATGTGGACTTCATCAACAATATATACCTTGCTTTTGGCTTTTAAAGGCTGTAGATTAACCTTTTCCTTAAGCAGGCGAATATCGTCTATTCCCCGATTAGAAGCGGCATCAATTTCCAAAACATCCAGGCTTTCTCCCCGGCCGATTTCTAAACACAGATCGCATTTTCCGCAAGGCTCTCCCTTTTTTTGCTTTAAACAGTTTAAGGATTTGGCTAAAACTCGAGCGGCTGAGGTTTTGCCAATCCCTTTTGGCCCGGCAAAAAGAAAAGCGTGGGGCAAATTTTCAGAAGAAAGCACTTTAGCCAAAAGATTCCGGACGGTCTTTAAATCAAGATGACTAATTTTAGTTGGCCGGTACTTTTGATAAACAATATCCATTATTCAATATTCACTAAATTCTTAATCCCGTGTTTTAGCAAATCAGCCATTGCCCGCTCAAGAGTTTGATTTTCTAAAACCGCTTTTTCCCTGGCTAAAGGAAAGCAAATAACCACTTCGCCGAGTAAGTAATTTTTTTCCAAAGTCTCCTCCCGGTAAGGAAAGCTCAAAACGGCCGGAACATAGTCTTGTTTCCTAAAAGTTTGATTAAGGCTTTTGGCTTTGCGTTTCCCCACCAAAGCAATTCCTAATTCCACCGACTTGCTCAATCCAAAATCTTTTAAAATCTCTTGAGCGGTTTTTTTAAGAAAACTCATTTTAATTCGGTAACGAGGATCTTTTTTAACTTGAATAATCATTTAACCCCTAAAAAAGGCTTGAGCCACTCAATCTCCTGTTCTTCCTTTGCGACCAAATCATCCCTTTTGCCTTTTTCAAACAGCCTTAAAGCTTCTTTTTTCCGTTTCATTTCCGCCCTCAACAGAGCAATTATCTTCTCCTCATCTAGCCCCTCCTGGCGATAACTTTCTTTTTCCAGAATAGAAAGCAGGTATTTTAAAGCCTCCGCTTTCTCTTCTTCCCGGCCTAAAATCGCCTGATGAATTTGTTCTTTAAGCTGGCCAATAACCGGCTTGCCTTTTTTATCATTCATGGGTAACTCTTCTTTTTAAAGATTCTTGAGCTTTCTTTTTTTCATAACGACGGCGGGAAGGGCTAATATAGGCCGCTTTTTCTCGAATTTTATCCATAATTCCCGCTTCTAAAAACAGTTTTCGAAAACGAAAAATTAACTCCTCTTTACTTTCTCCGCTTTTTTTACTCACGGTAATGCTCATTTACAAAAATTCCACCTCCTCCCTTTAAGCTAACCTCTCAAGTTTACCCTGAAAAATATTTTTTGACAACCAGGAGTTTTTAACTTTTAGCGATATTTCTGCAGGCAAAGCATCCAATCCCGACTATTAACAGTCCCGCTTTTATCAAAATCGTACTGGCAATCACTACTGCCCATTTTCTTCTCAAAATTACTTTGGGTGCAAACCTTAACCAGCTGACACTCTTCCGCTACTTTAGTCGGAGCAAGAGTGGGGGCAGTTGTAGGTTCAGCCACCACTACCGCCGCTTTAGTTCGAAAGGAAAAAGGAACCCCATTGTTATCATATAAAGTTTCTCCAACTCGAATTCGGTAATAATAAACCAGATCACTTTTTAAAGGAGATAAAGCCACCCGGTGAATCGTGGCCGGCTGGGATTCCGGAGCCCGTAAAAGTAAACTTGCCTGATTAGTACCATACTCAATTGTTCCTAAAACCGCCTTATCCGTCTGCCAGGAAACAGTGGCCGAAGTATCCAGGGTTTGCGCTTGGACATTTTTGGGCTCCTGGTTTGCCTGAGCGCCTCCCAGATAGGTCTTTACTTTGCTAATCCCTAAAACAGAAACAATACCCGCTAAAAACAAAACAAAAACAATAATTAAGGTTTTAAGATTCTTTTTATTTCTTGGAGGAGCTGCCGGAGTTGGCTGAACTATATTATTATCCATTTATCCTTGCATTTTACCAAATTAGGCCAAAAAACCCCAAGCCAACCATTAAGCTCCCTAAAACAACAGTTAAAAGCAAAGGCTCAATGATCCCGCTTTCCGGCAACTCCGAATCAGTTGGAGTCGCGGTTGGATCACTTTCTCCCCCACTGCCCGAAGTTGGAGTAGGAGTAGCCGTCGGTAAATCTTGGGAGATAGTCGGGGTCGGAGTAGATACAACCGAACCCCCGCCAATAGTATAAGACCCCGAACCAACCGCCGCGCAATCGGTTATCCCATCTCCTTCAGGAGGCCAAATAGTAGTATCCCCATCAACATCCGGGTCACAAACAAAAGTAACGCTTGCCACCCCTTCAGCCAAAGCCTTAAATTTAATAACCGCAATCGTTCCCGGAGTATTCATTGATATATCCAGGATATTAGCAAAAGAATAAATTACCAAACTTCCGGTTTCTTGATCAAAATCAAACCGAGAACCTTGTTGTTCATTACCAGTCGGGTCAACAAAGTAATTCTTAACTTCTACCTCAATAATCTCCAGCTTGTTTGCGTCAAAATTAATAATCGAGTCCACCGCATAAATATCCTGACCGGCCGGATCAACCTCAAGTTTAACGGAAAACTCATCGCCCACCGAGTAACTTCCGGTCGCCGGATCAAAAAACACTCGCGCTCCCGCTCGGGCTTGAACCGGCCGAGCCAGAACTAGTAAAAACAAAAAAACCAAACTAAACAAAAACTTTTTAAACTTATTCATTTATTTAAAAAACAATCACATTTAGGTCTTCTTTGTCAAGAAGTAGTAATTCATCCGTATTCGCGTCTATAACTTGAGTTTTTCTGGCTGATTCCCCTTGACTGGTTTTAACCATCACAAAACTCTCGCCCTGCTCTAAGGCTTCAAACTCAAAACTAAAAAGAGGATATTCGTTTCCAAGGTTAAAATTAAACCCTTTTCCACTTTCATCAATTAGGGTTACTAAAATTCGCTCCTTGTCTTCTTCAATAAAATTCAAGCCGGCCGTTTTAAACGGAGATTGAGGATCTATCCGGGCCCTGCCCAAGGCTTTTAAAACCTGGGGGTCATAGCCTAAAACTATGTCCAAGCCATGACTATAAAAATCCTGATTAGCTTTTAGCGTTACCTGAACAGGAAAGCTCTCTCCTTTGACCACCCGAACGGCCCCCTTTAAGCTGACAATGGCGGCTGACTCGACCTTGTTAGTTAATTGTTCATTAACAAGATTGGGAGAACTACCTCTGGAACTTGCTCGCTGATTAATTTCTTCCAGCTTGCCTACCAGCCAAATAGATTCGGCAATAATAAATACCGAAAGAGCAATTACAATGGTGCTCATTGAGGGGCTTAATCTTTTCTTTATGTCTTTCATTTTTTAGGCTATTTAATTAATCAATAATCATCATCATACCTGGTTCCCATGGTTTTTACAAAAAGACGAATATCATCACCGGCAATGATCTGGCCGCCATCCGGCAATAAATCATAATTAAGGTTGGCTTGCTTTCTCACCGCTTCATCATCAGAAATCAGAGCATCGGCCAAAAAACTCCAATCCAGGCTATCGATTTTCCCATCCTGGACCCCTTCTTCGCCGGTAATATCACCCGGTCTTAAAGGCCAGCCGCTAAAATCAAAAACATTTTCCATTCTCAAGGTTAAGGTTTGTTCAGCCGGGCAATGAACGTCCTGGCCCGCTAAACAAAACCTTTCCGCAACATGCTTGGGGCCTTTGATAATAAAATAATAACCCGCTCCCGGAACAATCCCCAATAAATCCACTTCTCCGGTTAATATTCCGTTCTCATCAGAAGTAACGACTACATCGGTCACTTTTTTGGCGATACCCCTCTTTTTAACCGTCAAAATTACTCTCTGATCGGGAATTTGTTCGTCCACTTCATCAAATTTAATTTTAAAAGTCAAACTGGGAGTTTCGGGAGGGACATCTTGAATACAACAGCGCCCTCCCGCTGAATCACAAACCACATCTCCACTATAACCAGTATAATCATCGAGACATGGCTCAGTTAAATACTCGCAATAACCGGTAGCCCCTCCTACCGAACATTGGGCCGGAAGTACCTTGGTAGGAGTAGCCGTTGGGCCTTCACAAGCATTGCCCGTGTCCCGCCAAAAACTTCCCAAACTGCCGGTATCACACTCTTGTTCTCGATTCTGGAAACAGCGGAAATTACGCTCAGTACACTGGGCAATAATACAATCCGCTCCCGAGGGATGATTATGCCACCAGGAAACTCCGTGAGTACACTCCTGAAACTCTCCGCTTGAGCAACGATAGTCGGGCGGAGTACAAGTTTGAGCAAAGTCGCCAAAACAGCAGCAAGAACTACTGTCACAACCAATAGGCCCAGACCGGCACTCGCCTCCGGGAACTAGATTTAAACACTCATAAGTGATCACACATTTTCCACCCCGGTCCTCACAATAATCAGAACTTTCGTCAATAATTGTATAACTTCCTCTAAGATCACCGGGCCTAATTACCTCATTATCCAAAGGCGAGCCGTCAGCGGCTATACCGGCAAAATCAGCCAACTCTAAAGAAAAATTGGCTGTTCCTGTTTTCTTGCC
>JADHWP010000018.1 GCA_016783425.1 Candidatus Shapirobacteria bacterium | reverse complement strand
AAATTTCAATCCGCCATCCGCCAACTGGCGGAGGCGGATCAAAATTCAAACTCTGAAAAAGTCATTCCGAATTTCTGCCCGCAATCGCTAAGCTCAAGCTTTGGCAGGCGGGTATTTCGGGATCGATCCTGAAACCAGTTCAGGATGACTAGAGTTTTGGAACTTGTGAAATTGGTTATTGTTTGGAGCACTTGTAATTTGAAATTTGTAGTTTTATTTAAGTTATAGTAAGATGGTAATTAATGATTAAACAAAAAAAGGGGGGAAAGACAATGACTACTTCAAATTCACAAAAGCAGAAATTACAAGCGGTAAAAATAGCGATGGAACAGATTGAAAAACAGTATGGCAAGGGGGCGATTATGAAGATGGGAGATAAAAAAGTGGTTGATGTGCCTGCTATTCCCACCGGGTGCTTGGCTTTGGATTTGGCTTTAGGGGTGGGGGGAATTCCCCGGGGAAGAATAACCGAGATTTATGGTCCGGAAGCTTCGGGAAAAACCACGGTTTGTTTGCATATTATTGCCCAAGCCCAGAAAAAAGGCGGGGTGGCCGCTTTTATTGATGTAGAGCACGCGCTTGATCCTACACGCGCTAAAGAAATTGGCGTCAAGCTTGATGATTTGCTTATTTCCCAGCCCGATACGGGAGAGCAGGCTTTGGAAATTGTGGAAACTTTAGTTCGCTCTGGCGGGGTGGATGTGATTGTGGTTGATTCGGTGGCCGCCCTGGTTCCTCGCGCGGAGATTGAGGGGGAGATGGGGGACTCAATGATGGGGGTGCAAGCCCGGCTAATGTCCCAGGCTTTGCGCAAACTATCAGGAGCGATCTCTAAATCGAAAACTTCCCTGGTTTTTACCAACCAGATTCGCCATAAGATTGGAGTTTTCTTTGGCAACCCGGAAACCACTCCGGGGGGATTGGCTTTGAAATTCTACGCTTCGATCAGAATTGATTTGCGCAAAACCGGGGTAATTAAAGAAGGGGACGGAACAGTTACCGGTTCAACCCACCGGGCCCGGGTCAAGAAGAATAAAGTCGCTCCTCCTTTTCGGGAAGCGGAATTTGAGATTATGAATGTGGGCGGGGTTTCCAAAAGCGGTTCGGTTTTGGATCTGGCGGTTGCCCGGGGGGTGATTTTAAAGTCAGGTTCTTTTTTCAAGTATAAAAAAGAATCTTTAGGCCAGGGGCGGGAGGCGGTCAAAAAATACTTGGATGGAAATCCGACCTTTATGGAAAAAGTGGCCAAAGAGATCATGAATTTGGCTTTAAAAGAGGCTTGAGTTTTTTAGATGAGTGAGAAAGAACTGATTGCTCTTTGGGAAAAGGAAACCGAGGAGTGGTTTATGAACAAGGCTCTTTTTTTACTATCATATCGCCCCCGAAGTGAAAAAGAGATGGAGCAGAGATTACAAATGTATTTAAAAAAAAGTGAGCCGACTTTAAAAAAAGCGCCTTTTTTTTCACAACTTAAAACCGAGCAGGTAATTAAAAAAGTAATCGCTGATTTTAAAAAGAAGAGGCTAATCAATGATCAAGAGTTTATTTTTTGGTGGTGTGAACAAAGGAGCCGCTTTCGGCCGCGCTCTTTAATTCAGCTTAAAACAGAGTTAAGAAATAAAGGGGTGGACCGGAAAATAATTGATCAGGGATTAAAAGCAGCCGGGTATAACGAAGAAAAAATGGCTAAAGCTTTGCTGGAAAAGAAGCTTAAGGCCATTAGGGGCAAGGAGAGAAAAAGAAAGATTCTTTTATACCTGACTCGAAAAGGTTTTCCCTATAGACTGGTAAAAAATTTGATTGACGAAAGGTTTGATTTAGCGTAAAATGAGAGCATTAAAAAGGAGGAATTATGTTTAAAGGATTAAAAAGTCTGGTTTCACGGTTCGGAAAAAAACCCCAGGTGGTAAAAGCAGTTGTCAGGTCAAGGCCAGTTAAGCCAAGACCGGTTAAGAAGGCAAGAGAAGTTGCTCCTGCGCCAATAATTACTCAAGAGTTTAGACAAAGAGAACTAAAACTGGTGAAGCTGTTGGAGCAGGCTGGCCAGCGGGAAAAAGAAATTGAAAGAAGAGCGAGCGCTTTGAGTGAAAAAGAAAAGTATTTGGATAATCGGGAGCAAACTGTAACCGGTCGGGAAAAAGAGCTTAGTCAAAGAAGCAATGAAGCCGAAGAACTAAGGAAAAAGCAACTAGCTACTTTGGAGCGGATTGCCGCTTTAACCCGAGGGGAGGCCAGGGAAAGTCTAACTAAGGCGGTAGAGAAAGAGTTAATTACCTGGCAGGCCAAAAAAATTGAAGAGGTCAAAGAAGCGATTAAAGCTAATGAAGAGGAATTAAGTCAGGAAATACTGTCTGAATGTTTACGTCACGGAGTGACTGATTATGTGGCCGGCTATACCGTTTCCAGCGTGGAGCTGGCTAATGAAAATGTTAAGGGGAAAATTATCGGGCGGGAGGGAAGAAATATCCGGGCTTTTGAAAAAGCGACGGGGGTAGAGCTGGAGCTGGACGAAACCAATGAAGTTCGCCTTTCTTCTTTTGATTCTTTACGACGGGAAATTGCCAAAATTGCTTTGCAAAAACTAGTTCGGGATGGCCGGATTCAACCCTCTCGGATTGAAGAAGTAGTAGCCCAGACCAAAACGCAAATGGATAAAATTTTGCTGGAAGAGGGAAAAAAGATTTGCCAGGCCGTGGGAGTTTATCATCTTCCGGTGGAAATTATCAAAACGATTGGCAGTTTTAAATATCGCTTTTCTTACGGTCAAAATTTGGCCGTTCACACCATTGAGGAAACAAAAATGGGAGTGGCGGTGGCCCAGGAGTTGAAAGCGGATGTTAAGGTAGTCAGATTGGGCTGTCTGCTTCACGATATTGGCAAAGTAATTACCGATGAAGACGGATCTCATATTGAAACGGGAGTCAGCTTTTTAAAACAGTTCAACTTTCCCCCAAAAGTGTTGGCTTGTGTTGAAGAGCACCATGAAGACAAGCCCTTTTCCTGTATTGAGTCGAGCATTGTTTGGATTGTGGATGCCGCTTCCGGTTCCCGGCCGGGAGCCCGCTACCAGGCTCATGAAGAGTATCTCAAGCGGATGACTAAAATCGAGGAAATTGTTCGCTCTAATTCCGGAGTTGCGGATGTGGCCGCTTATCAGGCTGGTCGAGAGATTAGAGTGGTTGTTGAGCCTGAAAAGGTTTCTGATGACCAGCTAACAGTGTTAATTAACAAAATTGGCCGCCAGCTGGATGAGGAGGCCAAGTGGGCGGGTCAAATTAAAATTACCGGTATTCGGGAGGTAAGAGTCCAGTCAACTGTGGTGGCCAAAAATCGTAATTGACAACTTGACTAGTTTGAGGTAGAATCGGTTATGAAGAAAAGTCAGGTAGTTGAGAATTTAGCCGCTCGGTTAAAATTAAGCAAGAAAACCACTAAAGATATTGTCGATTCTTTTTTGGATGAGGTGGGTAAGTCCCTGGCTCGGGGGGAACGGGTTAAGCTTTCCGGATTCGGGGTTTTTTGGACCAGGCTTTTTAAGTCTAAGCAAGTCCTTCCCATTGGTAAAGATAAAAAGAAAAGAATTGCTCCGCGCCGAATGCCTCGTTTTACTCCGGGCACCGCTTTAAAAAGAGCGGTAAAATAATTTTTCTGGTAGGATAGTTATGTGGTGGACAACATTGTTCAGGTTACCAATCTAAGAAAGTATTATCAGGTATTTAAAAAGCAACCGGGCTTAAGTGGTTCAATTAAGTCTTTGTTTAAGCGTCGATACGAAACCGTTAAAGCGGTAGATAAAATCAGCTTTCAGATTGGTAAGGGCGAGTTGATCGGTTTTATTGGCCCTAACGGAGCGGGGAAAACTACCACTCTTAAATGTCTTTCGGGCTTGCTGTATCCTGACGGAGGAGAAATTTCAGTTTTAGGTTTTATTCCCTGGGAGCGGAAAAAAGAATATTTAAAACAAATTTCCTTTGTCATGGGGCAGAAAAACCAGCTTTGGTGGGATTTGCCTGCCCTGGAAACCTTTAACTTAAACCGGGAGATTTACGAGATTGATAAAATAAAGTTTGATAAAACCTTGAATGAATTAGTCAATCTTTTGGAGGTCAAGGATCTGCTTAAAATTCAGGTGCGCAAGCTTTCTTTAGGCCAGCGGATGAAATGCGAATTAATTGCGGCGCTTTTACATCAACCGAAAGTTTTGTTTTTAGACGAACCGACTATTGGTTTGGACGTAGTGATGCAAAAAAAGATTCGGGATTTTATTAAAGAATACAATCAGCGCTACCAGGCCAACATTATTTTAACTTCCCACTATATGGGGGATGTTAAGGAGCTGGCCAAAAGAGTGATTATAATTGATAAAGGAAGAATTATTTTTGACGGGTTGCTGGAAGAAATTATAAAAAAGTTTGCTAACCATAAATTAATTTCGGTTGTTTTTAGCAAAAAAGTGGAAAAGAAAGATCTAAAAGGATTGGGAAGGATTAAATCTTTTGAGCCGCTAAAGGCCGATATTTTGGTCAAAAGAAAACTAGCCTCTTTTGCCGCGGCGGAAATGCTGCAAAGATTGCCCATTGAGGACGTGAACATCACCGAGCCTTCAATCGAAGATATTATTCGCGAACTCTTTACGGGCAAAGACTATGCCTGATAATAATAGTCATCCCGATTTTCGCTTTCGCTGGATTCTTCCCCCGCCGATGGCGGGATCAGAATGACTTTTGTGCCTAGTCATCCCGAGCGTAAGCGAGGGATCTAGTGAAGCGGGCTCACCTCGGGGATGCGAGGAGAGGGTTTTAGAATGACTTGTGAAGCGGGTTTGCAAGATGTATTCTCGATATTAGGATAAATGAGAAAAAAGAAAAAGCTTTTGGTTATTTATGGACCGACGGCCATTGGGAAAACTTCGCTGGGAATAAAATTGGCTCGCCAACTGGGAGGGGAGATAATTTCCGCTGATTCCCGCCAGGTTTATCGGGGAATGGATATTGGAACCGGAAAGGACTTTCCTTTAAGCTCCAAATTTCAAATAACAAATATCAAACAAATTTCAAATAACAAATATCAAACAGGATATTATTTGTTTAAAAACGTAAAGGTTTGGCTGTTGGATGTTATTACCCCTGATCAGCGTTTTAGCGCTTATCAGTGGTCGCTTTTGGCCAAAAAAGTAATTAAAGATATTTGGGCAAGAGGGAAGCTGCCTATTTTAGCGGGAGGCAGCGCCTTTTATCTTAAGGCTTTACTGGATGGCTTAGACACTCAAGGGATTAAGCCCGATTGGGACTTAAGAGCAAAATTGGGAAAGCTAAGTTTAGAAAAATTGCAGCAAAAAGCAGGAGAGATTAATCCCCTAGGGTGGAAAAAACTTAATCAGTCCGACCAAAATAATCCCCGCCGCTTAATGCGCTTAATTGAGGTTGGTTCGGGCAAAAGTAAAGGAAGAAAAAGTGATTTCCTAAAAGAAGTTAGCGTTTTTGGAATTTATCTTGACGCTTCTTTAGAGTTTATTAAAAAAAGAATTGAAAAAAGAATAGAGCAAAGATTAGATCAGGGCTTGGTTGACGAGATTAAAGCTTTATTGAAAAAATACTCCTGGTCAGATCCGGGCTTAAACTGCCTGGCTTACAAAGAATTTAAAGAATATTTTGGAAAGAAAGAAAGCTTAAAAGAAGGAAAACTTAAGTGGTTAAAAGACGAAATTGATTATGCCCGGAGGCAAAAACTTTGGTTTCGGAATGATAAGCGATTTACTATTTTTAATAAAGAAGAAAAAAACTATCTTGACAAAATTAGGGAAAAAGTGAAACAATGGGATAATGAAGAAGAAAAAGAAAGTTAAAAGGCTAGTGATAGAGATTTCCCATAAAACGATTATCTTTACTCTAGCTTTACTTTTTTCTCTATGGCTTGTTTTTCAAATTAGGGATATTTTATTTGGCTTGTTTATTGCCTTAATTTTAGCCGGAGCTCTAAATCCAACCGTTTCCCGGTTAGAAAAAAAGGGTTTGCCCCGCTGGCTCTCGGGCTTGCTTCTTTATATTATCCTGATTTTAGTTTTAGTCGGCTGTTTGGCGATTGTGGTTCCGAGCGTGGTGGCTCAAATGGGGGAATTAGTAAAAACCTTTCCCTCGCTTACCAGCGGATTAAATTTTTTACCTTTTTCCGGCGACTTTCTTTCTTCTCAAGTGAGCGGAATTAGCGCCTTTTCCGGCAAGCTCTTTTCTTTTACTGTTTCTGTTTTTTCTAACGTTTTTTCAGTTCTAATGATTTTAATGGTGAGCTTTTATCTTCTTTTAGAACATCATAATTTAGATAAATACCTATTGGAATTTTTTGGTAAAAGCGTGCAAGAGAAAGGTCACGGAATTGTCAGGAAGTTGGAGAGAGTTTTAGGCAATTGGGTTCGGGCGCAACTGCTTTTAATGCTTTTTGTGGCTCTTCTTTCCTATTTGGGCTATTCCCTTCTGGGCTTGAAATTTGCCCTTCCTTTGGCAATTATTGCCGGTTTGCTGGAAATTATTCCGGGCTTAGGCCCTTATTTAGGAGCGATACCGGCAGTCTTGATTGGTTTTTTCACCTCGCCCCTGGTGGCCTTGGCGGTTGCGGCTTGGGCTTTTATTGTTCAACAGGTGGAAAACAGCTATTTGGTTCCCAGGGTGATGGCTAAAGTAGTGGGAGTTAATCCGGTAATTTCTCTGGTGAGTATTATTGTGGGGGTGAAGTTGGCCGGAGTAGGCGGAGCTTTGCTGGCCATTCCCACTTATTTGACCGCGCGCATTTTGCTCCAGGAGTTTATAAAGCCCTCGAAAGTTTAGTAAGCCAGATTTTGTTTTAAGCGGTGATCTATCTAACGCTCTCTACCCCGGTATTTAATTGGGAAAGGCGCCCATACCAGCTTGAGATTGCTGCCGGGAGGGTTGCCCGTTTCACCTCCGCCTGCTGGCGGAACTCGTCTCTGTGGCCCTGTCTCGGCCCCCCGACGTAACGTCGGGGAACGTTCCGATTTTTCGGAACACCGTGCCTTTGGCAGTCTGGACTTTCCTCCCGCCTAAATTTCTAAACGAAACTTTGGCGGGCCACCGCGCAAACTTTCAAGGGTGAGTAGATTATACCAAATTTTAATCAGCAAAGAAACCCACTCCAAAAGAGTAGGTTTCTTTTTTGCTTTTTGAAAAGCAAACCGTGAAATTATTTTATGCGGCAACAATCTTAAACATGCCGGTGCCACAGTCTGGGCATTTGGCTTTACAAGCAGGACGTCCGTTTTTAAGGGTTACCTTTTCAAATTCTTCGGTGTCCTTTTTTTCTCTACACTTTACACAATAAAATACCATTCTTTTCTTCACCCCCTTTCAGGATAAAAACTTTGACAAATTGTTAAAGCTAGACCCTACCTGGAATATAACAGAAGCAGGCACCCAATTGCAACTAAAGAGAGCAAAAGACTTTTAACCAGGTCCTTTTTAATTTCCCGGGCAGCCAAGAAAAGGCTGGGAGCCGCCCCCTTGTCTTCCCCTTTAGATGGGGGAAAATGATCTTTAATCACCGTTTTTTTTTCAATTACAAGAGAGGAATCTGGCTCTTTTTGTTGGGCCAGTTGTCTTTTCAGATTAAGAATGGTTTTTTCCTTTTTAGTCTTTCTTTTCTTCCCCACGGCTGGATTATAACATTTCCGGCAAAATCCTATTGGTGGCCAGCCAAATCACAAGTAACAAGCACCAAGTATTCCAAGCAAATCTCAATATCCTAAAATTCAAACTTTAAGATCTTGCTACCTTGGAATTTGATAAATTGGTTATTGCCTGGAGTACTTGTTATTTAGAGCTTGAAAATTTCTTCCCGGGAGTGTTCTTGTATTTTCGGGTTGACACTTGAGCCAATAAAAGGTTAAAATTTACCAACAATGTTTGGAGAAAAGATAAATTTTTCGGCAAATATGATTTTTCTGGTTTTGGTTATTTGGAATCTGGGCTTAACCGCCTTTTTTTGGGTGAGTTGGCGTCATTACCGCCGTTTGGTTAAGGGAGTGGGCAGGGAGAATTTACAGAAGCTAATGGATAAAATCCTCAAGCAGTTAAAAGAGCGGGAAGTTGCCGGCAAAGAAGCTAAAGAGCTTTTGGAAGTTTTGGAAAAAAAAGGCGAGCAGGGTTATCAGCAAATGGGCCTGGTAAGGTTTAATCCTTTTGCCGAAATGGGGGGAAACCAAAGCTTTTCCTTTGCCCTTTTAGATGGTGATGATTCCGGATTTTTAATCACTAGCCTGCACGGTCGGTCTTTGACCAGGCTTTACATTAAGCGGGTTAAGCAGGGAAAAGCAGTTGATGGTAAACTATCTAAAGAAGAAGAGTTAGCAGTTAAACAAGCAATAGGGAGAAAAACTAAATGAAAAATATATTTAAGCTGGATAAACGTTCCTGGTTGCTTTTATTAGGGATTTACCTTTTTTCCGGGGGGATGAGTTTTGCCGCCTTTTCCTTTTGGTCAGGAAAGGGAGAAGATTTAACTTCTCCCATAATTGACCAGGAGGCGGCTCCTGACGGAAACGCGGTTTTTGGCGGACCTAAAAATCAGGAATGTCCCCTGAATGGAGCAATGTATACTGTTGGAGAAAAAGAGCTTTGGGAGGGAAGAAGGCCAATGGCGGTAATGATTGAAAACCATGAAGAATCCCGGCCCCACTCGGGTTTATCTCGAGCCGATGTCATTTATGAGGCCGTGGCGGAGGGGGGAATTACCCGATTTATGGGGGTGTTTTATTGCGCTGCGGCTGGGGCCATTGAAGAGAAATACGATATTGGTCCGGTTAGATCAGCCCGAACTTATTTTTTGGATTGGGCCTCTGAATACGGAGAAAACCCTTTGTATGTGCACGTGGGTGGAGCCAATTGCGGTCGGGACGAGGGGACTAAACAGTGTACCAGCGACCCGCGGGCTCAAGCAATTGAACAAATTGGCCAGTACGGTTGGAAAGATACCAACAGCTGGAATGATCTGGATCAGTTTGCTCTTTCTTATAAGGCCTGTCGTCGGGAACCGGAAAGAACCGGAGAAACCAAAGCAACAGAACATACGATGTTTTGCAATTCTCAATATCTTTGGGATTATGCTGACGAAAATCGGGGTTTGAGCAAGTGGCCCGATGCTGATGATTTTCGCCCCTGGGAATTTAAGGATGATGAGACGGTGGGCGAGGAGGATCGGGTAGGAATAATAAGCTTTGATTTTTGGGAGGGGTATAAGGCTTACAGCGTTTCCTGGGAATATAATTCAGAGGATAACACTTATTTACGTAGTAATGGAGGAGAGCAGCAAATAGAGTTTTTAACCGGAAATCCTTTGGAAAGTAAAGTGGTCGTGGTTCAGTTTGCCAAGGAAACGGGCCCGGTTGATGATCACAAGCATCTTTTATACACTACCATTGGCCAGGGCAAAGCTTTGGTTTTCCAAGACGGGGGGATAATTGAGGGCAAGTGGGCCAAGAAGAGTCGGCAGGCTCGGACTGTTTTTACCGATAACAAGGGAAAAGAAATTGAATTTAACCGTGGTCAAATTTGGATAGAGGTTCTGCCCTTAGGAAATACGGTTGATTATGGCGACTAAGGCCTTACAAAAAATTATTATCTCGAAAACCAGGCTGGGTTTGCTAAAAATCTTTTTTGACCAGCCTAAAGAGTCTTTTTATATTCGGGAAGCGGTCAGAATTGTGGGTGAAGAGATCAATTCGGTCCGAAGAGAGCTTAACAATTTAGTGGAAGCGGGCTTGCTTGGTAAAGAAAGAAGGGGCAATCGCTTGTTTTATTTTCTTAAAAAAGATTACCCTTTTTATCATGACTTTCTTTCGATTATGGCCAAAGTAGCTGGCCTGGGCGGAGAAATTATTAAAAACCGCTCTCGTTTAGGGGAGCTAAAGTTCGTCGCTTTTTCTTCTGCTTTTTTAAATTGGGAAGGAAGCCAATCGGAAGTAGATTTTTTAATTGTCGGTCGGGTAGTGTTGCCGGAAATTGGGAAATTTGTGGTCAGGGAAGAAAAGCGAAGGGGTCGAGAAATAAACTACGCGGTAATGGATTTAAAAGAATTCAAATTGAGAAAAAGAAGCAACGATCCTTTTTTAATTAACATTCTGATTAAAAATCCAGTGGTAATTTTAGGTGATTTACAAGAATTGGGTAAGATTTAAGGAGGAAAGTGAAAAGAAAAGTAATTAAGACCGGCAATAGCCTGGCGGTCACCATTCCCCACCAGTTTGTCAAGGGAGTGGGGGTAAAGGCAGGGGATGAGGTGGAGTTTAAAATTAATACCAGCAAGAGCCGGCTACTACTTAAATTCATTAAAAAGGCTAAACAAATTGCCCTTTTTAAATGAAGAAAAAGCCTTCTTTAATTTTGGGATTAATTGCTGTTCTTAGCCTGGTTTCTTTTTTCATTGCTTTTTTCCAGCCGGACCTAAATTTTAACTTAGGGCCCTTAAAAATCAGGAAAGAGTTGTATTTGCGCAAAGGCCTTGATTTGGCCGGGGGGGTGCATTTAGTTTTTAGGGTAAAAAGTGAAGATTTAAACGAAGAAAACCGGGAAATTGCCCTGGTTTCTTTGCGGGAAAATATTGATCGTCGGGTTAATTTATTCGGAATTAGCGAATCCAGGGTTTGGATTACTAAGGCTTTAAGCGAGGATCATTTAATTGTGGAAATTCCCGGAGAGATTGATCCAACCCAAGCAGTCGCCTTGTTAGGCCAGACGGCCCAGCTTAATTTTCAACTGGAAGCGGAGTTGCCTCCTGAAGCGACCGCCAGCGCGACAGTTTATGATCTTTTTTCAGTGGAAACAGAGCTAACCGGCGCTAATTTAACCCAAGCTGAAGTAAAGTTTGATCCGAATACGGGCAAGCCTCAAGTGGGCTTAAGTTTTAATGATCAGGGCAGGGAATTATTTGGGAAATTAACCCAGGAGAATGTGGAGAAGAGAATAGCTATTTTCTTAGACAATTTTTTACTTTCCGCGCCGGTGGTTAAAGAGCCGATTTTAGATGGCCAGGCGGTAATTAGCGGCGAGTTTGAACTGGACCAAGCCAAGCAAATGGTTTCTCAACTTAACGCCGGCGCTTTGCCGGTAGAAATTGAGTTGGTTTTGCAAGAGCGGGTAGACCCTTCTTTGGGGGGGGAGTCAATTCGAAAAGGGGTAATGGCCGGTCTTGTGGGAATTGTCCTGGTGGCTTTCTTCATGGTTCTTTTTTATAAATTTTTAGGCTTTCTGGCGGTTTTAGGGTTAATTATCTACACTTTGCTTAGCCTGGCTTTGTATAAACTTATTCCCGTGACTTTAACGATGTCCGGCATTGCCGGTTTTTTGCTTTCTTTGGGCATGGCCGTGGACTCTAATATCTTGATTTTTGAGCGGATGAAAGAAGAGGTTAGAGCGGGCAAGAATAAGCTGGTCGCGATGGAGCTTGGTTTTGGCCGGGCCTGGGATTCGATCAGGGATGCCAATGTTTGCACTTTAATTATCTGTTTTGTCCTCTTTAATCCTTTTGATTGGGGCTTTTTAAATAGTTCGAGCCTGATTAGAGGCTTTGCTTTTACTTTGGGCTTAGGAGTAATTTTAGAGATGTTTACCGGAATAGTGGTGGTTAGGGCGATTATGAGAAGTTTTTACAAGCCTAAGGAGATAAAAAAGTGAAATTTTTAAAATATAACTGGTTGTATTTTTGGATTTCTGCTTTCTTGCTTTTGATCAGTGTTTTTTCTTTGCTTAGGTGGAGATTGCTTTTTTCCGTTGATTTCAAGGGAGGAAATTTATGGGAAATTGCTTTTGAAAGCGAAATCAATCAGGAAGAATGGCTGGTTTTTATTCAGGCTAAATCTGAAGTAACGGAAGTAAATAAAACCGGCAGTGGCAGTTGGCTGGTAAAATCAGCCCATACTGGTTTGGAAGTAAAAGATAATTGGGAAGCGGAAATTGAGGAAGGTTACGGGTCTTTTAAAGAATTAAGATTTGAATCTTTAACTCCTTCTTTGGGCCGGGATTTGTTGACTAAAACCTTAATTAGTTTAGTCTTGGCCATTTTTGGAATCTTGTTTTATATTTCTTTGCGTTTTAAAAACCGCTCTTTTGGAGTTTGCGCGGTTTTGGCGATGCTTCACGACAGTATTATTTTACTGGGCTCTTTTTCTTTATTAGGTTATTTTTACGGTTTTGAAATAGACAGTCTTTTTGTGACCGCTTTTTTAACTATTTTGGCTTTTTCCGTTCATGATACCGTGGTTGTTTTTGACGGGATTAGGGAATTATCGAAAAACTACCCTAAAAGTGATTTTGAGCAAATTGCTGACGCAGCGATTGCCCAGACCCTGGTACGCTCGATTAATAACTCTATGACCATTATTTTTGTTTTGTTAAGCTTATTTTTGCTGGGGGGAGAATCGACCCGACAATTTTCCCTAGCTTTACTGATCGGAACAGTTTTGGGAACCTATTCTTCCACTTTCGTCGCCGTGCCCTTGCTTACGGTTTGGGAAAAAGTTTTTAAAAGGAGCTAGTCTTTTGTAGCCATTCTTTTGATTTGGGAAAGAAGAAATTTTCTCGTGTTTTTGTCTTTGTCTTCCTCCACTAAAGCGAAAAGCTCGTTTAAAACTTTCCCTACTTTGGGGCCGGGTTTAATTTTAAGGATTTTCATGACATCCTGGCCGTTGACTTTTAAGTCTTTTAAGGAAA
>JADHWP010000003.1 GCA_016783425.1 Candidatus Shapirobacteria bacterium | reverse complement strand
AATTTCCTATTCGCTTAGGTAAATGGAAGAAAAAAATACCCTTAGCGGTTTTGGATAGTGACGAAGTTCCTCCCCTGATGGGGAGGCTTGGTTTTTTGGAGGCCTTCAATGTCCTTTTTTCAAAAAAAAGAAAAGTAGTTTTTACAAATTCCTAAAAATAGGGAGTAAGCTCGCAACCACGGCAAAAACGCCTCCTGAATTAAAAATCCACCCTTTATTAGTTGAATTCTATCATTCCTGGCGGAGTTTCTCCTTAGAGGTGAGTTTTACTCTCCTGCTGGAGCTTCGAGTTTTATTTTTTCTTGATGTGCTAATAACGCAAAACTTTCTTTTAAACCTCCATATTTTTTAACATCTTGAGGCGGAATCATATCTTGAGAATGTTTAGTACCTTCGCTAACGTAACGCCCACATGCAGCAGAAAGCCAGCCATATCGCATATAGGGAGTCATTAAGCTATCAGGCACCGTTGAAAGAAAGTCTCTAATCGTTTCTGGCCTAGTAAGTCCTATGGTCATTGATTCAATAATAACATCAACTAGGTGTTTACCACTATATTTTTTTTCAATATGCATTAAGTCTTCGGGGCTGGGCTCTTCTTGCAAAAATTCAAGAGCTATAGCAGTTTTTTCTCGTGGTTGTGGTTGTTCAGTCATATTCTTTTTCCACCTCCTTTCAAATATTAATTGCCAAAATTTTAATAACTATTTTATTTTTGATTTTACCAATTTTTGGCAGGGTATACAATTTTAAAAAATTCTGAAGCGCCTCCCGAGGAGAAATTTCCAAGCTCCAAATAACAAGTGCTCCAAGCAATAATCAATTTTTCAATTTCCAAAATAATAAGATTTTAGAATTTGGGCGTGCTTGCCCCTCTGCGCTCATCTTGAAGGCGAGGAGTTACTATTGTAATATGAATTAAGTATGAGTAAGAAAAAACTTTTAACTTTTAACTTTTAACTTTTAACTTTAAATAATGGAGCAGTGTCCAATACCGCAGGAAATATCTTCTTACGAGTTTCGGCTGGTAGGAAGCATGACTTTAAAGCAGTTTTTAAAACTGGCGGCCGGCCTGGTATTTTCTTACCTTGTTTTTCGCTCCGGCTTGACTTTTATTTTAAAAATTCCCCTAAGTTTAACTTTATTATTATTAGGAATTGGGACCGCCTTTATCCCTTTTAACGAAAAACCCCTGGAGTTTTGGCTGCTTTCTTTTTTCAGAGCGGCTTATTCGCCCACCATTTTTACCTGGAAAAAACCCTTTTCCCCTCAACCGGTAGCTTATAAGGCTCTGCCCGTTCCTGCTCCTGTTCAGGTATTTGCGCCTTCGATTAAAACTGCTGATGCCGGGGTAAAAGCTTCGGTTAAAAAAGAAAAGCCAGTAGCCACAGCGCCAGTAACGCGAGAACAGCCAGTTACTCCCTCTTCTGAAGAAATTATTCAAATGATTAAACAGGGCGGTACTCCCAGGGGAGAGATTATTTCTACTTTTCCAGAGTACTTAAAAATGGTTTTGCCCGCGACTCCCACCACTCCCAATATTATTAATGGTTTGGTAATGGATTCGGAAGGCAGAGCGATAGAAGGAGCAATTGTCGAAATTCAGGATCTGGAAGGAAACCCGATCAGGGCGATGCGCACCAGCTTTTTGGGCCAGTTCCAAACCGCTACCCCCTTGCCCAATGGGCAATACTTGGTTTTGGTAGAAAAAGATCCTTACGCCTTTGCTATAATTAAAATTCAAGCCGAGGGTAAAATTATTGCGCCGTTACAGATTCAAGCCAAAAAGACGGCGCTGGTTTGAAAAGAAACTCTGCCCATGGATGTTAAGAAAAACGCTTTAAAAGGAACAACCCAGCAACACCTTCCGATTGAGGATATTACCGATAATATGGTCATTTTAAAAGATGGCTCTTGTACTTATATTTTTGAGGTCTCTTCAGTTAATTTTGACCTGCTTTCCGAGCGCGAGCAGGAAGCAATGATTTACGCTTATGCTTCGCTGATCAATTCTCTTTCCTTTCCTCTTCAGATTTTTATTCACTCGGCCTTAAAAGACGTTACTTCTTATTTAGAGCACCTGCTGACCTGGGAGCAGAAAAAAACCGATCCTTTGGTGAAAAAGCAAATTGCTCATTACCGTCAGTTTGTTTCTCAAATGGTGGAAAAAAATAATGTTTTAACTAAATCTTTTTACGTGGCCATTCCTTTCTCCAGCTTAGAACTGGGAGTAAGCGCGGTTAAAAGCGCGATTCCCTTTTTATCTTTTTTAAAACCAAAGCAAAAAGAGGGGCTGCCCATTGATAAAAAAAGCCTAATTGATCGGGCCAGAGCCAATTTAGAGCCGAAAAAAGAGCATATCATTCGCGCTCTGGGAAGCTTGGGTTTAAGAGTCCGGCAGTTAAAAACACCGCAGTTGGTCGCTTTTTTCTACAGCGTTTATAATCAAGAGAAAATTAGTACTAATGATTTGCCTTTAAAAGAAGGAGAGGTGCCGGTGGTATTAGTGAAGGACATAAATAGTAAAATAGAAAGCGGGGAGGCAGAGGATGAAATTTAAGGATAAGGCTGTACTTCCGCCTTCAGCCCTGGCTCCGGGCCTGGTCACGATTAAGGACATAATCGCTCCCTCGGCCGTAGAAGTAGACTTTAACTACTTGCGGATTAATAATCGTTTTCACCGCACTTTTTACGTGGTTAATTACCCGCGGTATGTTTCGCCCAACTGGCTCTCTCCTTTAGTTAATTTTGATCGGGAGCTGGATATTGCGATGTATATTTACCCGGTGGAAGGCAAGGGGGTTTTGGACGAAATGCGCAAAACTATTGCCCGGATGGAAGCAGAAATTTCTACTGATATCCAGCGAGGCAAAGTAGTTGATCCCACGACCCAGGCCAAGTTGGAAGATGCGCTGTCTTTGCAGGAAAAGTTGGCCAAAGGGGTGGAAAAGTTTTTTCAATTTGGGCTTTACATTACCGTTTCGGCGGAATCAGTGGCTGAACTGGACCGGATCAGCAAAGAGTTGCAGGCCTCGCTGGGGGCCTTGATGATTATTCCGAAAACAGCCATTTTGGAAATGGAAGAAGGGTTTAGAACCGTGCTTCCTTTGTGCAAGGACGATCTAAATGTCACCCGAAACATGCCCACCGCTACGCTATCAACCACTTTCCCCTTTGTTTCTTCGGAGCTTTCTGATGATAAAGGGATTATGTACGGAATTAATCAGCACAACGGTTCTTTAGTCGTTTTTGACCGGTTTACCATGGAGAATTACAATACCGTGGTTTTTGCCAAATCCGGGGCGGGGAAAAGTCTGGCTGGATTTGAGCCGGTGTTGATTCGCCAAGACGGGGAAATAAAACTAACCGCCATTGGCCCTTTAATTAATAAGCTGATGAAAAAACATAAAACAGTCAGCATAGATGAGGAAATAAAGGGAGTAATTTTCCCGCCGGGTTTGGAGGTCTATACTTTTAACTCTAAACTTAAAACCGAGTGGTCAAAGGTAACGGTTGCCGCGCGAAAAGTAGCTCCTGACGATCTTTATCAAATTACTACCGCCTCCGGCCGGCAAATGACGATTACCGGCGATCATAATTTAGTGGTTTTAAAAAATGGAGAACTGAATTTAAGCAAGGGAGAAGCAGTTACGACGGGGGAATTTGTTCCTTTAGCGCGCCAAATTGGAACAAGCGCTTCTCTTTTTCAAAAGGTTAATCTTTTAAAGCTTTTGGAAAAAAGTCCTAATCTTTTTGTTTATAATGCTGTTCCTTTAATGACTCAATTTAGGGAGCAATTAAAAGGTAAAAAGCATTCCTTGTTTTGTTATTTTTATAAATATGTTCAGGATCGAGGAGTGCCAATTAGCTTTTTTAATTGGTGTTGCGAGCAAACCCAAATTAAGTTAAGTAAAAATCAATTAAAAGATATTTATTTAGGACCCCGGGTTAAGCAAAATAAATGCTTAAGTTGCCAGCTGAAGATTGACAAAGAATTGGCTTTCTTTTTGGGTTTGATTGTGGCCGAGGGAACCGTTCAATCGTCAATGATAGCGATTAGCTCGGGTGACAAAAAGCTCCTTAAAAAAGCGGCTGCTATTGGAAGAAAACTGGGCTTTAATTCTTTTTCGCCTCATGATAAAGAGATTCGTTTTGCCAGCCGGCTTTTGGCCCAGATAGTAATTAGCCTGGGAATTGGTCAAAAAGCAGGCAATAAAAAAGTTCCTGAAGTTATTTTTTCTTCACCTAAAGAAATTATTGCAGAGCTTATCAAAGGTTATTTTGAGGGCGATGGAACAGTAGAGGCTCACCAAGTTTCAGCCACATCAAAATCAAAAGAATTAATTAGCCAGCTTAGCTATCTGCTTAATTATTTTGGTATTGTCTCGCGAATTAGAAAAGTAAGAAAGCAGGCGGTTGGTTCTAAAAAACCCAAGAAGCGAACTTATTGGCAATTAACTGTTTCCGGGAAAAAACATTTACAAAATTTTGTCGATAATATTAGCTTTTTTAGCCAAAGAAAAAAGAAGGCCCTGGCTAATCTTTTAACTAAGCTGGAAAACACTAATGTTGATATTGTTCCCGAGCTCCAAAGTTTATTTAGTAAGTTGGCTAAAATTCTTTACCCCACTACCAACGTGGCTATTCCCACGGCCATTTCGGCTTTAAAAAGAAGAGCGTTTAATCCTTCTCCCGCCTTTTTAAAGAGAGTAATTAAAGATTGCGAAAAGCGCATTGATGAACTAGAAAAATGGCAAACTTTAGTTAAGCCTCGCCTGGAGAATTTGCCGGCTATTGAAGAAATGATTGGTCTTGTTAGTAATGATAAGGAGCTTAATGCTCAAGCCTGGCAAGCCTTAGGCTCTTCCTGGGCAGTAACTAAAAAGAAAAAGGTTAAGCCAAAATTAAAAAACGCTTTAATTGTTTCTAGAATTGCCGTTCAAACTTACTTGACTCCTAACCAGGTAGTTAGCGATATTAAAGAGTCGTTTAAGGTCTTGGGAGTTTATCAGAAAGATTTTAGCAAAGGATTTTTCTCTGCTTTAAACAGAAATCCTAACGCAAACCTTACTTACCAGAAAGTATTTTTAGCCAAAAAATATGTTTTAAAAACCTGGGAAGAAAGAAAGCAAAAGATTCAAAAAGCAAAAATGATTCTAAGCCAGTTGCGAACTTTGGCTGAAAGTAGTCTTTTTTGGGACCCGATTACTAAGGTTAAAAAATTAAAAAATAATCGGCCCTGGGTTTATGATTTAACTGTTGATAACGGGGTCTTTTTAGCCGGCCGGGGAGGAATGTTTGTTCATAACTCGTATATGATCAAATTAGAGACTTTGCGCTCGTTAATGTTTGATACTGAAGTGATGGTGATTGATCCGGAAAATGAGTATGAAACTTTGTGTCAAGCTTTGGGCGGCCAATACATCACTTTTGGCTTTAACTCTCCGGCCAAAATTAATCCCTTTGATTTAGAGCTAATCAAGCCCGAAGAAGGGGAAAATGAGCTGACCCGTAAAATCCTTTCCTTGTATGCTTTGTTTCGGATTATTATGGGCAAAATGTCTCCTCAAGAAGAAGCGATTTTAGACAGAGGCTTAGTAGCCACCTATAAAAACCAGGGAATTACTATGGACCCGGAAACTCAAACTGGTAAAGAAATGCCCTTGATTGAAGACCTTTATAAGGTGCTGATTGGGATGGAAGAGGAGACCGCCGCTTCGTTAGCCGCCCGGTTGGAAAAATTTATTAAAGGCGCTTTTGCCGGCCTTTTTAATACTCAAACCAATATTAATATTGAAAATAAATTAGTGGTTTTTGGGACCCAGGATTTGGAAGAGGCGCTGCGGCCGATTGCGATGCACATTATTTTGGATTTTATTTGGAACAAGGTGAGAAAAGAGCTGAAACGCCGGGTTTTGGTGATTGATGAGGCCTGGTATTTGATGCGCTACCCGGATTCGGCCCGTTTTCTTTTTGGGGTGGCCAAAAGAGCGCGAAAATATTATTTGGGCTTGACCACGGTTACTCAAGATGTGGATGATTTTTTGACTTCTAAATACGGCGGGGCGATTGTAAAAAACTCTTCCATTCAGATTTTACTTAAACAGCATCCGGCGGCGATTGATCAGGTGGGGGACCTTTTTTACCTTTCCCAGGGAGAGCGGCAGTTTTTGCTGGCCGCTAACATTGGGGAGGGGATTTTCTTTGCCGGCCAAAATCACGTAGCCATTAGAATAATTGCTTCTCCCCAGGAGCACAAACTAATTACTTCGGATCCGAAAGAGATTTTAAAAAGGAAAGAAGAGGAGCGCAAATTAAAAGAAGCCCAGGAAGCGGCGCAGCCCCAGCCAGCAGAGCCGCCGATGCAGGTAGCGCCACCAGCACTGCCTTCGGCACCACCAGCACTAACGCCGCAACCGTCAACACCGACACCAGTAATAGGGCAATCAGAGCCAGTCACGCCATCTTTAAGTGGTCCACAAACATCTCAAGAGTGAGAGGAGTTTCCTCTCGGGAGAGGTGAGCCTTGATCAAAAAACACCCCCGAGGTGGGTTTTGATAAGCTGGCCAATTCAAAGGCAACGACTGTTTCAGTTTAATCTTTTACGCTAACGCCAGATTCTTCCCCCGCCGTTGGCGGGATCAGAATGACTCTTGTTTAGTGATTAAGATTTAGTCATTTATTAGAGTTTAGTGTTTAGAGTTTAGGATTTAGAACGCGGTGTATAATAGAAAGATGAAATTCAGGGCGATTCCCAAAAAATTGAGAAGAATAATTATTTTTTCTTTTTTGGGGTTGGTTTTGGCGGGCTTTGGTCTGGTAATTGCCTATTTACCTTCCCCAACCAGGCTAAGCACTTTCCCCTACCCGGCTTCTACTTTAATTTACGACCGAAATGGCAGTTTGCTTTATGAAATTTATACTGAAAAAAACCGGGTGCCGGTAAAGCTAGAGGAAGTACCCGAACATTTAATTCAAGCGACGCTGGCGATTGAGGATCGGGGCTTTTACAAGCATTTTGGTTTTGATTTAAAAGGAATATCCCGGGCGGTTTACAACATTGTTTTTAAAAAGAAGCTTCAGGGCGGCTCCACCATTACCCAGCAGTTGGTAAAAAATGCTTTGCTGACGCCCGAGCGGACTTGGAGGAGAAAAATTAAAGAAGCGATTTTAACCATTGCCACGGAGGTAATTTACAGCAAAAAGCAAATTTTGGAAATGTATTTTAACCAAACTCCGTACGGGGGAACAGCTTGGGGGATTCAAGCGGCCGCCAAAACTTACTTTGATAAAAATGTGGCCAATTTAACTTTGGCCGAAAGCGCCTTGCTTGCCGGTTTGCCCGCCTCACCCACCCGCTTTTCTCCTTTTGCTCACCCGGATGTAGCTTTAAGCCGTCAATATTTGGTTTTAAGCGAAATGAGGGAAGGCGGTTTTATTAATGAAGAGCAAGCCAGGCAAGCCCGGGAAGAAGAATTAAATTTCGCTTTTCCGGGCGCCAAAATTAAAGCCCCGCATTTTGTTTTTTACGTTAAAGAACAGTTGGTAGAAGAATATGGTCAGGCCATGGTCGATCAGGGGGGGTTGCGGGTAAAAACCAGTTTGGATTTAACTATTCAGGATTTTGCCCAAAGTACGGTTGCTTCCGAAGTAGCCAAATTGCAAAGAGCCCATGTTTCCAACGGCGCGGTTTTGGTGACCGAGCCCAAAAGCGGGGAAATTTTGGCGATGGTGGGCAGTAAAGATTATTTTGCCGATGATATTGATGGCAAGTTTAACGTCACTACCGCTTTGCGTCAGCCGGGCTCGGCGATTAAGCCCCTTAATTACGCGACCGGGTTGGTGACCGGCCGGGTAACGCCGGCGACTACTTTTAATGACGTGCCTACTTGCTTTTCCGTTCCCGGGCAGAAAGGGTATTGCCCGCGCAATTACGACGGGCTTTTTCACGGAGTGGTGCAGTTGCGCTACGCGCTGGGCAACTCTTTTAATGTGCCGGCGGTAAAAATGCTGGCTGTTAACGGACTGGAAAGTTTTATCGCCACCGCTTCGGCGATGGGAATTGAGAGTTTTGCTGATCCGGAAAATTACGGTCTGTCTTTAACTTTAGGGGGTGGAGAGGTAAAAATGACGGAGATGGCGACGGCTTTTGGGGTGCTGGCCAATTTAGGTATTCGCCAGGATCTGGTTTCTATTTTGGAAGTAAAGGACCGCAACGGAGAGGTTTTGGCGCAAAAGAAATCTACTTTGGGAAAAAGGGTTTTGCCTCCCGAGGTTCCTTATTTAATTAATGATATTTTGCTGGATAATGGGGCCCGCAGCGCCGCTTTTGGGTCAAATTCTTTGCTGGTGGTTGAGGATCATCCCGAGGTTTCGGTAAAAACCGGAACTACCAATGACAAGCGGGACAACTGGACGGTGGGGTATAGCCCGGAAATAGTGGTGACCGTTTGGGTGGGCAACAATGACAATACTTTCATGAGCGCGGTCGCTTCCGGGGTAACCGGCGCTTCCCCGATCTGGAACAAAATTATCAGTTTTGTTTTAAAAGACAAACCCCAGCGTTTTCCGGCTCGGCCGGATACAGTGGTGGGAAAAACCGTTTGCAATGAAACCGGGATGCTGCCCCCCGAAGGAGGGTGCGCCGGCCGCTATGAATATTTTATTAAGGGAACCGAGCCGGTAAAATCAGTGGCTTTGCGTCAACCAGTACTAATCCAGAAAGATACTAATCAACCAGTGCAACCAGGAGAACAAAAAGAAAACCTGGAGTGGCAGGAGCACATGATGAACAGAGATCCGCTCGGAACTATTTTTTGTTTTGACTGCCCGGCGAACATTGAAAATACCGACCAGCCCTGGCCCACTACCAACATTTACGTTCCCAACAACCTCGATCCTTTTGTTGCCCCCGGTGCGATTATTGAAGAAAATTAAGGTTTTTGCTAAAAATTCGCTACAAGGACTTTTTTTAATTTGTTTTGCGGTTGTTATATGTTAAGATTTATCTATGACCATCCAGGATATTAGCGCCAAGATCATTCCTACTTTAAAAAGCCAAGGAGTTGTTAAGGCGGCCATTTTTGGATCATGCGCAAGGGGCGATACGAAAAAAAGCAGCGATATTGATTTATTAATAGAGTATGGTGAAAGAAAGAGTTTGTTGGATTTGGTGGGCTTAAAGCTAGATCTTGAAGATATGCTAAAAAGAAGGGTTGACTTGTTAACCTATGGATGTATTCATCCGCTGCTTAAAGACATTATTTTAAAAGAGCAAGAAATAATTTATGAAAAAAGATCCTAAAATTTTTCTTTCCCATATCTTAGAGAGCATTTCTGAAATTGAGAAGTATCTTGAGGGTGTTTCTGAAGACGAATTTTCAAGGTCTACCCAAATTCAAGACGCTGTTGTCAGGAGATTAGAAATTATCGGTGAAGCCACAAAGAATATTCCAATTTCACTTAAGGATAAATATCCAAAAATTCCGTGGAGAAAAATTGCTGGCATGAGAGATGTTTTGATTCACGGTTATTTTGGGGTCAACATGGGGCTTATTTGGGATGCTTCAACTCGTGATATCAGGGATTTAAAGAAAGAAGTTCAAGAAATCATAGAAAAAGAAAAATTTTAAACAGAGCTTTTTCGGAAGCACGACCACCACCATTTTTATATTGAAGAAAATTAAGGCTTCTGCTAAAATCAAGATAGTTTTATGAAATATTTTTAGATAATGGCTGGTTAGGCGAAATTTCTAAACTATGACAAAATTACTATTAACGTCTACAGGGCTGGCAAGCAAAAATATCGCGAATCAGTTTTTACAATTGATTGACAAGCCAGTTTCCCAAATTAAAATCATTTTTGTTCCCGCGGCGGCCAGAAATGAAGAAGAATTAAAATATGTTGATGAATCGAAAAAAGAACTTCTGGATTTAGGTATTTTCAAAAAGAACATAAAAACCTTGAGTCTGGATAAACCTGTTTCGTTTAAAGAGGTTGAGGATTTTGATGTTATTTACGTTTGCGGCGGGAATACTTTTTACTTGCTTAAAAAGGTCAGGGAAACCGGCTTTGATCAGGTAGTTATTAAGCTTGTAAGAGCCGGCAAACTTTATTTTGGAGTAAGCGCCGGTAGTATTTTGGCTGGTCCAAA
The DNA here is from genome assembly GCA_016783425.1 of Candidatus Shapirobacteria bacterium. Lineage (GTDB taxonomy): Bacteria > Patescibacteriota > Microgenomatia > UBA12405 > BS750m-G30 > BS750m-G30. Next base: position 31,165 of record JADHWP010000003.1, on the reverse strand, counting down.
TATTGAGATTGCCGGTCCTTTTGATGAAAATGATGTCAATTTAACTGATTTAACCGGATTAAATTTAACTAATGTAATTATTTCCCCTCATTATTGTAAAAAAGAAAAATTGATTATTGATGAATTTAAGAAAAAGTCGCAATATAAAATTATTCCATTAACAAATAATCAGGCATTATCAGTTGTTAACGGAAAAGCAAAAATAATTGAGTAGTTAGTGTGCTGAACATGAAAGAAATTAAGCCGGGAACATATCGACACTACAAGGGGACACTTGTGGTAGTAATTGGTATCGCTTTGCACAGTGAAACTTTGGAAGAAATGGTGGTTTACAATCACCCGGATCCGATTAAGGGTAAAGGCGCAAATACTATGTGGGTTAGACCAAAAAAGATGTTTATGGAAAATGTTAGGATAGATGGCAAAAAAGTGCCTCGTTTTGAGTTTATAAAAAAAGCGGAAGATGTTGCCAAGGTCAAGAGAAAAATTATTTTTTAAAACTATGAACGAACCTGAAATACTTCCTTAAAGCCAAGCAGAAATTTTAGATGTAAAGTGGCATGAAAGATTTAAAAGAGTGGGTTCTTTTGAGGCTTATGAATATTTGGAAGGTGATGCATCGGATAGAGAAAAGCAAAAACAACAGTTTCTTAGTGGCGAAAATCTTAATCCGACTTTAGATTATCCAGAGATTGATAAAGAGAGGTTATCGGCAGATGAGGCAGCTCTTCTCCAGTTAAAAAGGGATGTTATTAGCGGAGAGCCAAACGAGGTAATTAGGCAGTTGTATCGATGGAAAATAAACGTAAAAATTGCAGAAGTTAGAATGTTGCGGGCGGCAAAAGATGGTGACATGATAAGATTTCGGGGATATTCCGAATTTATTTATGGAAAACCGTCTTTAGAAATATTTGCCTATACCATTCAAAATATAAGAAGCAGTATTAAGCCTCATTTATCTTCTGAAGATCCTGATATTAAAAAGGCTGCAGAAGAGCTGGCTGATCTATTACCTTCAGATTTACCTAAAGTGTCAATACAAGAGTTGCCAAGCGATAATGATATCGCTACTGCTCGCGCTCAAACACTTCTGGAACTGGGGGATTTAATAAATATTGAACCCCCAGAGGAAGGAAAACAATATGCTGCCGAGGAAATACGTGACATTTTTCAAGAGGCTCTTAATGCTCTAGGAGCCGAGGGTTGGAGTGTTGTGGTTGATACTGGAAGTAGGACTGCAGTTGGTATTGATCAAGAACACAAGGTAATAAAAGTTCCAGAATCAAGAAGGTTGGCTTTTGCTAAATTACAAAAATTAGTGGCTCATGAAGTTGGCACTCATGTAACCAGAAGAGTTAATGGAGAAAGGAGCCGTTTGCAATTATTGGGATTGGGATTTGACCGTTATGAAAAAGGTGAGGAGGGCGTGGCAGCCACAAGGGAGCAAGCTTTGGATGGCAAGGTAGAAGATTTTTCAGGGTTGTTGGGTCATTTAGCTATAGGTTTGGCCAAAGGGCTAGATGGTCAGCCAAGAGATTTTCGGGGAGTATATGAAATAATGGAAAAATATTTTTATCTCGAAAAATTAGTATCTGGGAAAAACTCAGCTGATGCTTTAGCCGCTGCTCAAAGAAATGCCTGGAAAAGGTGTGTGAGAACTTTCCGGGGAACAAATTGCGCTACTCGGGGAGTATGTCTTGAAAAAGATATTATTTACAGGGAGGGAAATATAGGGGTGTGGGCTGTTATAAGGGAAAACCCCGAAGAATTGTTAAGATTCAGAATTGGTAAATATGATCCGGCAAATCCTAGACATATTTGGATTTTAAATCAATTAGGCATTTCTGATAATGACCTGGAAGAATTAAGCCAGTAAAGAAGAATACTTAAAAATGCTTAACCGTGTTAAGAAGAAATAGATTTTAGAACCCCTTTTTCCCAAACTACCTGTATTATTTTTCTGTTTTTGGCGGTATAATATTTTTATTGCCCTTTAAAAATTACCATGTTTTTCTCACCCTTTTTACTGTTTATAATAAAAATATTAAATTGGCTCGGTCGGCCTATTTATCTTTTTTTGCGTTTTGCTTTGGTAACTTTTCAAAAAGTCGGCAGTTTGATTTTGCTTCCCTTGTTTTCTTTCCTCCCGAAGATCCCTTTTCCTAAGGTTAGTTTTCGGCGCTCCTGGTTAAGTTTGTTTTTGGGCGTTACTCTGGCTCTGATTACTTTTTGGGGCTTTTACTTAAATATCTTAAAAGATTTGCCCTCTCCGCAAAAGTTAATTGATCGCCCTTTGGCGCTAACCACCAAGATTTACGATCGTAAGGGAAATTTGCTTTACAAAATTTACCATGAGGAAAATCGAACCTTAATCCCTTTGAACGAGATTCCGGATTTTGTAATTGAGGCGACCATTGCGGTTGAAGACCGGGAATTTTATAATCACAGTGGTTTGTCCTGGCGAGGAATAGCAAGAGCGGTAAAGCACAATTTGACCAATCCTCAAAAAGCGCCGGTGGGCGGTTCCACCATTACCCAACAGCTGGTGAAAAACGCCCTTTTGGATTTTGAAAAAAGTTGGCGGCGAAAAATAAAGGAAGCGATTTTAGCTATTTTAGCAGAACAGCGCTTTTCCAAAGACGAGATTCTGCAAATGTATTTTAATGAAGTGTCTTACGGCGGAACTGCTTACGGGATTGAAGAGGCGGCGCAAAAATATTTTGCCAAATCGGTACGAAATGTTAATTTGGCCGAAGGCGCTTTACTTGCTGGTTTGCCCGCCGGGCCCACCCGCTTTTCTCCTTTTGGGGCTTACCCTACTTTAGCTAAAGAAAGACAAGGACGGGTGTTGTCGGCGATGGTGGAAACGGGTTATTTAACCGAAAGTGAAGCAGAGAATGCGACTCAAGAGCCTTTGCGTTTAAGTTTAAGCAATGATTCTTTAAAAGCGCCCCATTTTGTTTTTTATGTTAAGGATTTGCTGGTGGAGAAATGGGGAGAGCAAACTTTAGAGGAGGGGGGCCTGGAAGTAGTCACCAGTTTGGATCTGGATCTGCAACGACAAGTTGAGCAGATTATTAAAGAAGAGTTAGGTCATATTGCCCATTTAGGAGTGGGGAACGGGGCGGCTTTAATTATTCGGCCCAAAACCGGGGAGATTTTGGCCATGGCGGGGAGTAAAGATTATTTTGATTTTACCAATGATGGGAATGTTAATGTTACCTTAAGTTCGCGTCAGCCTGGCTCGGCGATCAAGGTGATTAATTACGCTAAAGCCTTGCAAAGCGGTTTTACCCCGGCCACCATTATTCCGGATACGGCTATTACCTTTCACTTGCCTTACCAGGAGCCTTATTCGCCCCAAAATTATGATGGCCAATACCATGGCAATGTTTCTTTGCGCACCGCTTTAGCTTCTTCTTTTAACATTCCGGCGGTAAAAGTGTTGGCCGCTTTGGGAGTAGAAGAAATGATTAAACAGGGAGAGCTAATGGGAATTACTACCTGGGCGGATCGCTCCCGCTTTGGCCTTTCTTTAACCTTAGGGGGCGGAGAAGTGAAAATGATTGATTTGGCTCAAGCTTATAGTGTTTTGGCCAATTTGGGAAACAAGGTTGAGTTAACTCCCTTTTTAACCGTTAAGCCTTCGGTCGGAGAAAAAAAATTATATGAGTTAAAAAATCAAGGCCAGAAAGAGTTAGTTTTAGATTCCGGGGTAGCCTTTTTGCTTAATGATATTCTTTCCGATAATTATGCTCGAGCTCGGGCTTTTAGCTTAAATTCCCTGCTTAATATTCCTAATCAGAAAGTGGCGGTGAAAACCGGAACCAGTAATGGTTTGCGGGATAACTGGGCGATTGGCTACACGCCCGAATTTTTAGTGGCGGTTTGGGTGGGCAATAACGACAATACTCCCATGAGTCGGATTGCCTCGGGGATTACCGGCGCTACTCCTATTTGGAGAAGAATTACTGATCTAATGCTGGAAGCATATCCCAACACCGGCTGGGAAACACCGGAAAATATAGTTAAAATTCCCATTTGCCGTTCAACCGGCACCCTTGCTTGCGAAGGTTGTCCGCAAGTGGGCGAGGAATATTTTTTGCAGGGAACCGCACCCCAGGAACATTGCTCCTCTTCCTGGTTTTTAGCTAAAGAAGAAGATCAATCAGCAGAAACCAAAAACCAGTAGATTTCGCGGGTCAGATCAACCATGGTTTTTTCAACTTCAGTTTGATTTAAGCTTTTAGTGAGAAAAACGAGAATAATTGGTCTTTGGGGAACTAAAATTAACCCCGCATCCGCCAGGCTGTCTATTTCTATGTCTACTTTATGAGCCACTTTTATTCCCTGGGGCACCCCCTGGGGAATTTGGTTTTCAAAAGCAGTGTCGGTCAAGTGATTTATAAGCTTATTAGTAAACTCCTGGTTTAAAAGCTCACCCTGATAAAGCAGTTTAAAAAACAGAGCCATGTCTTGAGCGGTAGTGGTATTTTCCTCCAAAGAAGTATTAATTAAACCCAAAGAGAAGGTATTTCTGGAAATAGTTTGGTTAGTGAGTAATCTTTTAACCATGGCAAAGGCGGTGTTGTCCGATTGGTTTAAACAAAGGCGGGCCAATTCTTCTAAGGTTAATTTTGTTCCGATTGGCTGACTGTTTAAGCTTCCCGCTCCGCCGCGAATATCCTCTTTGGTTAGAATCATTTCCTGATCTAACTGATACTTTTTTTGTTCAATTAGTTGATAAAGAGTGGTTATGGCGGGTAGTTTTATTAAAGAAACAGCCGGAAAGATTTTTTTATCCTGATAACTCCAGATAAAATCATTTTCTAAATCTTCTACCCAAATGGCCCAGCTTTCTTTATCTTGGCCAATAATTTCAAAGACTAAACTCTCCAGTTGCGCTGGCGCCTTTTTCCCAATAGAAGGGTTTTTGGGAAGAGGGCTGGAAAAGGAGGGGAGTTTAAAACTAAAATTAACCTTTGGCTTGTTAGCGGCCAGGTAAAAAAGAGCGCTTAAGCCAATACTGATTAAAAGCGTCCAACCAATAATTTTGCGCTCTTTAATTAAATCTCTCTTTTTCTTATTTTTTTGAGGACTAATTAGTTTTTTTCTGGCAAAACTTAGCGTTTTTTCAACCATTTTTTTATCCCTCCCCGAGTTAGTAAACCAGCCTTGGCTCCATATTGAGCCACAACCGAAGCGCCGTTAGCTAGCCCCCAAAGAGCGGCTTCCTGGGCAGTTTCCTGATAAAACAAACCGGCAATTAAGCCGGCGCAAAAAGCATCGCCCGCGCCGGTAGTTTCGATTACTTTGGTTTTAATTGCCTTAAGATGAGTTTTTTGCTTTTGTTCGGGAAAAGCCAAAAAACATCCTTTTTGGCCTTGGGTAATAGTAAGCAGGGGAACGGGGAGTTTGTAAATTTCCGGCCAAAAAAAGGGGTTAGTCATTTTTAATCCCGTTAGCTTTTCTATTTCTTCCTGATTAAGAATTAAAATATCAATTTTGTTAAGCAAAGTAATGAGCTTGTTTTTTTGAGCCAGTTCGCGGGAGCCCGGGTTCCAGGATACTTTTATATCGTGGTTGTTGGCATAGTTAATTAGTTTTGAGGCGAGTTTTAAATTTCCTTCTAAAGAAGCGATATGGAACTGTTTGGCCGAAAGTTGGCTCCAGTTAATATCCTGGGCTTCCAGTCTGGTGGGTCCGCGGGAAACTAAAATTACCTTTTGCCCTGAAGAATTTACCAAAATGGTTGAAGAGTCAGTTTTATCTCCGGGCTTGATACAAAGTAACCTAACCTCCACTCTTTCTTTTATTAGTTCCTCTTTTACTAAGGGGGCAAATTGATCTTGGCCCAAGCGGGCTACTGCGGCTGTTTTTAAGCCCAAACGAGATAGTCCAGCTGCCACGTTAGTGCTTCCTCCACCGCAAGAAACTAGCTTTTGCTCAACTTCAATTTTAGAGTCATAGGCCAACTCAAGTTTTTTACCAAATTGCGGGCTTTCCAAAAAAACATCAATGGTGGCCGAGCCAAAGGTAATAGCGTCAAAAGTGTTGCTCATTATTCTAATAATTCTATTACTTTTTGAGAAATTTTTTCAGAAACTGGTTTTAATAATTCGTACACTTTTTTTCCTTGATATTGAGCTAGTTGTTCTTTTAGGGCTTGAAAGTAGGTGTTTCGCAGTAAGCTATTAATGTTAATTTTAGCCACTAACCTCTCATTCATTACCTGTTTTATCTGTTCTAAAGGTACGCCGGAGCCGCCGTGCAAGGCAAGGAGAGTTTCGCCAACTGCTTTTTTTATTTTTCGCAATCTTTCAAGATCTAAGTTTTCGGGATTGGCAGGGTCAAGGCCATGCTTATTGCCGCAAAAAACGGCAATTAAATCAACCTTGGTTTTGCTAACAAATTCCGCTACTTTTTGAGGATCAGTGTTTTCCGGTTCAGGCTCACCTTCAACCAAAACGCCCTTGGCGTGGGCCATCTCTACTATTTTAGCTGTTTGACCGATATTCTCTTCCCAAGGCAAACTTGAACCGTCAAAATGAATTAGGTCAAAACCTAGGCCAATAGCTTTTTCTAAAAGATTTAAATCTTTGCCATGGTCAATATTTAAAAAAAGGCCTTTACTTTGATGGGGTTTTAATAAATTAACAAAATTTTCCAGGCCCCAAAAATCAGCTTCGCCAGGAGATAGTTGAAAAATAGCCGGAGCTTTTTTTTCAGCCAAGGCCGAGGAAACGGCCTTAAAAATCGTAAAATCATCCAAATTAAAAGCAAAAAGAGGTTGTTGAATTAAAGCTTGTTTTAAATCCATACTTCATTCTAGCACAAAAAAGGAGACTTTAATGTAACTTAACGTCTCAATTGTCACCCTTTTTTGACATCTGAACTGTCCACGCCAAGTGTCATCCCGAACTTGTTTCGGGATCTATTCTTTCATTGTTTAAGATTCTGAACTGAATTCAGAATGACGGCTAATTGTCATCTTGAGTGTAAGCGAAGGATCTAGCATTAGCGTAAAAGTTTTTAGATGATTTAAAGTAGACAATTGAGACGTTAAACCAAGAGGATAATTGAGAAGTAATACTACATAGAGATTCCAGTTGACAGGGTAGGCTTGCCTCTATATAATAAGGACACTCTTTTAAAAAAGAGTAGTTTTTTCGGGCTTAGTCCCGGCATTCGACTTAATGAGAAGAAAAACACAATTCTTAACCAAAAAAATATTGATTATGTAGGAAGCGTGTGTCTTCATAAAGTTTAGAAACCGGGATTGCCCCGGTTTTTTCTTATTAAAAACCACTTGAAAACTGAAGTTATTTGTTTTCGGGGCCGATAGCTCAGTCGGATTAGAGCAGTCCGTTTGCATCGGACAGGTCGGCGGTTCGAGCCCGCCTCGGTCCACCCGCACCTTGACAACTTAAAAGTAAAGTAATTGACTAAAGAATCAGATTGTTGAAAAAAAAGATAGAATCTTGCAAAGAAGCAAATAGTGGATGCCTTGGTGATAAGAGCCGAAGAAGGACGCGACAGACGGCGATATGCGTCGGGGAGGTGTCTGTAACCTGTGATCCGGCGGTGTCCGAATGGGATAACCCCCTTCGATGTTGAATCGGAGGACCCCGACGTAACGTCGGGGGGGTAAGCTGGGGAACTGAAACATCTTAGTACCCAGAGGAAAAGAAAATAATAATTATTCCCTTAGTAGCGGTGAGCGAAAAGGGAGAAGCCCAAACCTGCTTTGTGCTTCGCACGAGCAATTTTCAATTTTCAATTTTCAATTTCCAAACAATGGCCAATAATCAATTTTCAATTTCCAAAAATTATTTTGGAATTTTGAATTTGTAATTTGGATCTTGTTTAGGATTTAGAATTTGGAGCTTGGAGTTTCTCGCGCGGAGCGCGAGGTGGGGGTTGTAGGGCTCTGATAGTCCAAACTGAAAAGATAATCAAAAGGCCTGGAATTGGTCTACCAAAGAAGGTGAAAGTCCTGTAGATGAAATTTGACTAAGTTTGGCCAGAGTACCTGAGTACCACGGAACACGCAAAACTTCGTGGGAATCTTCCGGGGCCATCCGGAAAGGCTAAATACTCTTATTGACCGATAGCGTATAGTACCGTGAGGGAAAGGTGAAAAGAACCCCGGAAGGGGAGTGAAATAGAATCTGAAACTATTTGCTAACAAACAGACAGAGCTTGCCTGTAGGACCAGGAAATCTCAAGTTCCAATAGTCAAATCTCAAACAATAACCAATTTTCCAAATTTCAAATGTTAAGATTTCATAGTTTGAATTTTGGTATTTGAATTTTGTTTGGATCTTGTTATTTGAATATTGTGATTTTCTCGCCCTGCAGGCGAGTAATGTCGTGCCTATTGAAGAATGAGCCGGCGAGTTTTCGTCATCCGCAAGTCTAAGGTTTTTACAAACCGGAGGCGTAGGGAAACCGAGTCTGAATAAGGCGACATATAAGCGGCTGGCGGAAAACCCGAAACCAAGTGAGCTAACCATGGGCAGGGTGAATTCCGACGAAAGTCGGAAGGAGGCCCGAACCGGTAGGGGCTGCAAACCCTTCGGATGACCTGTGGTTAGAGGTAATATGCTTATCGAACTTGGAAATAGCTGGTTCTCCCCGAAATATATATTGGTATAGCGCCTGAATTTATCTACTTGGGGGTAGAGCGACTGAATGAGCATTTGGGGAGCGATCTCCGGTGTTCAACCAAACTCCGAATACCGAGTAGTGTTATCAGGTAGTCAGTCCAGCCGGGCTAAGCTGGTTGGGCGAAAGGGAAACAACCCAGACTCCCGTTTAAGGTCTCTAAGTGTCTTGCTAAGTGGGGAAGGAAGTGATCGATCCTAGACAGCCAGGAGGTTGGCTTAGAGGCAGCCATCCTTTAAAGAAAGCGTAACAGCTCACTGGTCGATCCGCCAACTGGCGGAGGATAGGTTGCGCCGAAAATTTATCGAGGCTAAAGCAGACCACCGAAAACGGAGAATTCGTTCGTAGAACAAAAAATTTCAATAACCAAGTACCAAGTATTCCAGACAAATTACAATTAACCAAATTCCAATCTCTAAACATCCAGTTTGGATTACTTGGGGATTTGTAATTTATTGTTTGTATCTTGGAATTTGTGATTTGGAATTTCCCGCTCTACGAGCGAGTTGGTAGGGGAGCGTTCCCAGGGCAGTGAAGTCCCGCTGTGAGGCGGGGTGGAGCGCTGGGAAGCGAGAATGCCGGCATGAGTAGCGTAAATTTAGTGAGAATCTAAATCGTCGAAAGCCCAAGGTTTCCTCAGCCACGTTCGTCGTCTGAGGGTTAGGCGAGCCTAACATGAGTCCCGCAACATGCGGGGGTAGTGGATGGACAGCTGGTTAATATTCCAGCCCCGTTGTTTTTTCGTTACTACCAAGGGAGGGACGTATCGGGAGAGGTGGGGTGTGGCAGTGAAATTGCCGCATCGGTTAGTTGAGCTAGGAGTGGTAGGCAAATCCGCCATTCCGTTTTAAAGTAAGACTTGCCGGAATTCCAAACTTGTTTGGGAAATCCTATCGGGTTCTGGTACCCAGAAAAGCTTCGTTGGGAGAAAAAATAGCGTTCGTACCGAAAACCGACACGGGTGGGCAGGTTGAGTATACTAAGACGATCGGAAGAAGGAGGGTCAAGGAACTCGGCAAAAAAGCTAGGCGTAACTTCGGGAGATGCCTTGCCCCGCAACTGCGGGGCCGCAGCGAACGAGTGCTCGGCGACTGTTTATCAAAAACACAGGTCTCTGCAAACCCGTAAGGGGAAGTATAGGGGCTGAAGCCTGTCCGGTGCCAGAAGGTTAAGGGGCGTGGTGGGTCGAAATTTCGACCTGCCTCAAACTGAAGCCCTGGTGAACGACGGTCCTAACTCTAAGGATCCAAAGGTAGCGAAGTCCATTGTCTGGTAAGTTCAGACCAGTATGAAAGGCTTCACGACCGAGCAACTGTCTCGACCCTTCATCCGGCGAAATTGAAATACCGGTGAATATGCCGGTTAGTTACTGCAGGACAAAAAGACCCCGTGGAGTTTTACTGAAACTTAACATTGATTAGAATTTGGTAATTGTCGAGAATAGGTGGGACTCCGACGTTACGTCGGAGACCAGTGGAATACCACCCTTTATCATGTTTGCGTCTCACCTAAGTCCGATGAATACTCGGACAGGGACAGTGTTTGGTGGTCAGTTTGGCTGGGGCAGCCGCTTGCTAAAAGGTAGCGCGAGCGTACAAAGGTTAGCTTAGTTCGGATGGAAACCGAACTGTAAGGGCAAAGCCAGAAGCTAGCCTAACTGCGAGACTTACAAGTCGAGCTGGTTAATCCTTTTATTTCTTTCATTCAATAGATTGAAGAGATTTAAGGTGATACCACTCCGACGTTACGTCGGAGAGATGCGAAAGCAGGTCTTAGTGATCCCCCATGCTTGAATGGTTAAACATGGGGCTTAACGGATAAAAACTACCCCGGGGATAACAGGCTGGTCGGGCCCGATAGTCCATATAGACGGCCCGGATCGGCACATCGATGTCGACTTGGCGCATCCTGGCCATGAAGAAGTGGCCAAGGGTTGGTCTGTTCGCCCATTAAAGCGCCGCGTTAGTTGGGTTCAGAGCGTCGTAAGACAGCTCGGTCTCTATCCGCAGTAACCGTTGATTCTTGAGGGGAGCTGACCACAGTACGAGAGGACCTGGTTGGGGAAACCTCTGGTGTACCGATTGTTCTGTCAAGAGCATTGTCGGGTAGCTATGTTTCCAAAGGATAACCGCTGAAAGCATCTGAAGCGGGAAGCCCACCCCGAGATTAGGAATCATTATCAGGTTCCCAGGAGACTACTGGGCATGGGCAGCCGGTGTAAGACTAGTAATAGTTTAAGCCAAGCTGTACCTATCAACCGAGCAAGATTTTTCTTTTTTAATCTCAACAATCTGATTTTTGGTCAATTAAGGTAAGAATATGTTCTTACCTGGTAAAATAAGTAGAAGTAGAAAAAGTTTCTACTTGAAAAATAAATATTGAAAGGAGAAATATGAATTATGTCAAAAGTACAAAAAACAAAGAAGAGTAAGGTAAAAGCTTCAATTACTCCTAAAACTATGGAGGAGCTATTAAGTTTATCCTCCACTCCTTTAAAAACTTTTTCCCGTGGTGAATTTGTCATTGGAACAGTAGTGGAAATGCGCCCCAAAACCTTGTTTTTAGATATTGGGGGGAAAACCGAAGGGATTATTACGGGAAAAGAGTTGGGTTTAGTTAGTGATTTTGCCTCTCAGCTTAAAGTAGGAGACAAAATTAAAGTTCAAATTCGGGTATTGGAGAACGAGCGGGGCCAAACTTTGCTTTCTTTACGTAAAACTGCTTTTGAACAATCTTGGCAGTTTTTTCAAAAAAGTTTAAAAGAAAAAAGCACTGTTAAAATTAAAGGTAAAGAGGTTAATCGGGGCGGGGTGGTGGTAATTGCTCCTTTTGGTCTTTTCGGTTTTATTCCTGGTTCCCAAATTGGGAAAAAATTTGAGGGCGATCCAGCCAATCTAGTGGGTAGGCAAGTCGAGGCTAGGGTTTTGGAAGTAGATCAAACTAAAAACAGATTAGTTTTTTCCGAGCGCATGGTTTCTGAGCCCAAAGTAGTGGCCAAGGAAAAAAAGATGATGGAAGACTTAAAAGAAGGCAAAGAGTTTGAAGCTAAAATTATGCGGGTTGAGCCCTTTGGTCTTTTTATTACCATTTCTATCAAAAAAGAAGAGTTAGAACTAGAAGGCCTGGTTCATATTTCTGAAGTTTCTTGGGAGAAAGTTGCTGGTTTAAACCGGATTTATAAAGCCGGGGATAAAGTAAAAGTAGTTCTTTTAAATAAAATAGGAGAAAAACTTCAGTTTTCGATCAAAAGACTAATAACTGATCCTTGGGCGGATATCAAGAAAAAGTATCCACCCGAGACTTCAGTATCTGGGAAAATAGTAGAAATTACTAATTTCGGGGCTTTAGTTAATTTAGAGCCGGGGATTGAAGGCCTAATTCATATTAGCAAAATTCCACCCACAACCATTCTTAAGGCTGGGGAGAAAGTAAAGTGCTTTATTGAGCATGTTGACCAGCAAAGAAGAAGATTAAGTTTAGAGCTGGCCCCGACCAGTAAGCCAATTGGTTATAAATAAAAAAGAAAAAAGTTATTTTTTTTGAGTTTTGAAAAAAAGCGAGTCTTTAAAAGCAGGATAAGCTTGGGTAGTTAAAAAGTAAAGCCATTTTAAGGCTTTAATACCGAGGGCTTGTGCTTTGTCTTTTTTGCGGTAAGGAGGATAGCCGTTAAAAAAACTTTTCTCAACTACTAACCAGTTAGTTTTTTTCAAAATAAATTCTACTTCTGCAAAATTATATTCTCGATTATGACGGTGATAAAGATTGCCTCCTTGGCCCTTATTTTGAAAAAAGTGATCAATAGAGCAAGCAGTGTTTTGGCCGACAGCAATCTTAAGCCTGTTGATTAACCTAACGGCGTTAGGTGTGGTTAAAACCAAAAATCCTTTATCTTTAGTTACTCTTAAAGCTTCTTTTAAAACTGGCAAGGGGGATTGGGGAAAATGCTCAATTAGTTCGTTGAGCAAAATTAAGTCAAAAAAGTTGTTATTAAAAGGAAAGGGGTCTTTTTCGGCGTTAAGCAAAAAAACATTTTTTCTTTTTAAGGGCTCATGAGTAGAGGCAATCCCAAAAATTTGATGGCCTAAAAACTTTAAAGCTTGGCTTAAATGATCAGGGAAACAACCAATATCTAAAATTTTCAGGCTCTGGTTGGGATTGATTTTACTAATTTTATTCAAGACAAAAGCATAGCGAGCCGAGTGAATTTGAAAGTATTGCTTGTCTTTGAAAGAAGTTAAATTCTTTTCAACTTGATTTAAAGCTTTTTCCCAGGAAATCATTTTTTATTTTATTACTTTGTTATTTACCACTAGTTTTCTATTATAATATAAACTAGCAGGCAAACTAATAGCTTATTTAAGTTATTGTGAGAAATGTATTAAAGTGAAAAAATATTGGTTGGTTTTTAAGCTTACCCTTCAAGACTATTTTGTTTACCGGCTTAATTTTATTCTTTGGCGCTTTCGCAGTTTTATTTTTTTCCTAACCTTGGTTTTTTTTTGGCAAGCAATTTATACCAGCAAAGAAACTCTTTTTGGTTATAATCAGTCTCAAATGCTGGCTTATGTTATTGGGGTAGCTTTTTTGCGGGGGGTTGTTTTGAGTTCTCGCAGTTTTGATGATCTGCCTGGAGCCATAGTTCAAAGTCATTTAAGCCAGTGGTTAATAAAGCCGATTGATGTTTTTCGTTATTTTTTTTCTCGGGATTTAGCGGCTAAGGCCCTGGATATCATTTTTGTTGTTTTTGAGATTTTCTTGCTAGTTAAGCTTCTTGGCTTGGATTTTTATGTCCCCCATCAGCTAAGTGCTTATTTACTGTTTTTCCTAGTGGTGGCCTTATCCGTTCTTTTATATTTTTTAATTGGTACTCTTTCTTCTTGTTTAGCTTTTTGGATTGAAGAAGTTTGGGCCCCTCGTTGGCTTTTTGGGATTGTTTTTTTGGAGTTTATGGCCGGGGTTTATTTTCCCCTAGATGTTTTACCAAAAGTTTTGACTAATATTTTTAGTTTAACTCCTTTTCCCTATTTAATTTATTTTCCTTTAAAAATTTGGAATCAGACTGTTGGCCTGGGAGAAAGCTTTAAAATCATGGGGATTTTGAGTTTTTGGATAGTTTTAATTTGGTATTTAAGGAATAAAGTTTGGCAGCGAGGCCTGAAGCGCTATGCCGCCGCCGGTAATTGAAAGAAATGAAAAGATTTTTAAGAGTTTGGTTAAAAATGGCGGGAATTGCAGCTCAATCGCAATTGATTACCACTAAGGGCGGCTTTCTTTTTCTTATTGGTAAAATAATCCGCTTTTTCTTCTTTTTTATTTTTCTATTTTCCGTTTTGTCCGGAGTTGGCTCTTTAGCGGGTTATTCAAAAGAGCAAGTAATTTTGTTTTATTTAGTTTTCAACATTGTTGATATTATTATTCAGTTTTTATTCCGGGGGGTTTATATTTTTCGTTTTTCGGTTGTTTCTGGTAATTATGATTTAGATTTATTGAAGCCCCTGCCTTCTTTTTTTCGGCCCCTTTTCGGCTGGACCGATATTTTGGATTTAATTACTTTGCTTCCGCTTTTAATTTTTACTATTTGGTATATTTTTACTCATCAATTATTAGCCTCGTCATTAAGTTTTGCTTTATTTTTACTCCTGCTGATAAACAGCACTTTAGTTGGTTTTGCTTTTCATCTTTTAGTTTGTAGTGTTTGCGTATTGACTACTAAAATTGATCACTTAGTTTGGATTTATCGGGACTTAACTGGTATGGCTCGGTTTCCCACTGATATTTATGGCAAAGGAGTAAGGATAGCCTTAACCTTTGTTGTTCCGGTTATTGTTTTAATTACTGTTCCCGCCAAGGCTTTGCTGGGTTTGTTGAACCCAATGGCTATAATTTTTAGCCTTTTAGTTGGGATTTTAGCTTCTTATTTTTCTTTAAAGTTCTGGTTTTTCTCCTTAAAAAAATACACCTCGGCAAGTAGCTGAATTTTTCTTGCCCCTTGGGCGAATTGTGTTAAAATTAAAACATGGAATTTGAAGACATAATTAAAAGAACAAAAGGGATTTGGAAGCTATATGCTCAATCAGATAAAAAAAGACTGGGGAAAGAATGGCATCGGGGAGAATATGCTAAAGCTTTGGCGGCAGACGTAGGCGCTTTAGTTAAGCTAACCATGGCCAAGGATGGTTTAAGAGAAGTTAAAGATGTGGATGAGAAAATGAAGCACGAATTAGCTGATTGCCTTTGGTGTTTAATTATCATTGCCGAGAAATACGGAGTTAATTTAGAAAAAGCTTTTTTAGAAACAATGGAGGAGTTGGAAAAAAGAGCCTCTAAGAAAACACTGGTAAAATCTCACAGTCTTTAACTCTCATTAGCCCTCGCTTTTTCCTTTTTGCCTTACGGGCAAATATTGCACGCAATTCTTTAGTTTTTGCAAGGCAAAAACTATTTTTGTCTTTTAAGTGACTTCCTCAAGGCGTTTATTTATTAATTCCGTGACTTGCAATGGAGTTAATTGTCTCGTAACTATAGCTGTTAAAATACCAAGGCTTCCCCAATCAACCCGCACTTTCTGTCCACCAGGCAGTGTAACAGGACCTCGTAGTCTGATTTCGTCCAAAACTCTTTCAAGAGTATCGAGTTCATCACATAGTTTAGTATCCATTATCATTCTAAGACGATGTAACTCGTTCCGATGGACACTTATTAATAATTCCCTCGGAGGAACTTTTCTTCCTTCTTTGGGATCATAACCAAGATAGATTGTTTCTGGTATTTCAGGATTGGCCATAATTTCTTCTCGTTTAGCTTAAGCTCTTTCGTTCTCTTAAGAGTAGAGTTTTCAATGCTATCAAAGCCCAGACTATATTTAATGTCATCGCCGGCCACGCTCGGTAAAAGTAAGTATTCACCACAATCCCTATTGCTCCAAAGAGATTCAAAAGCTGATAAGACTTTGCTTCTTCGGTTACCTTTTTACCTGAGACTAAATAATATGCTACTAAAATTAACACCATCCCGATCCAGCCACTTATGTCTATTAACATACTTCATTACCTCCTTTTTGAGAGTTGTAAATTATTTTATCAAAACCTCTTACATTTTTCAATAAAAATGCGTTAAATTTAAACCGTACGCAATTCTAATTTTGGACAGCCAAGATAATTTTATCAGATTGCCTTTTTGATTTTTGCTCTTTTTAAATTTTTCTTTTCTCTTTTAGTCCCGCTTTGCGGGACTGTTCGAGCCGACTTTTTGGAAAGAGTGAGGGCTTCAAGAGATTCAGGTTTGTGGTGGGCGGTACAGGACTCGAACCTGTGACCTTTTCTACGTCAAAGAAACGCTCTAGCCAACTGAGCTAACCGCCCAATACTAAATTATATCACGTGCCAGTTGACCTGGCTTAATTTTCTTAAAGTATTTAAATTTTTAATGCCGCCCGGCAAGCTCTCGGTTCTGATCGCCGGAGTTTCCAAAATAAATGGTAGTTTTTTGGAAACTGGATGTTGAAGAAGGATGGTAAACGGTAAGGCCCCTAGTTTCCCTTGGGCAATATTCTCGTGTTGATCGTGACGAGAGCCAAGGTCGGTTTTGGAGTCGTTGGCGTGAATAACCACCCAGCGTTCAAAGCCGATTTTAGTCTTAATAATCCCAAAAACTTTCTTAACTCCTTTTTCCTTGGCCAAATCATATCCGGCTTGATAAGCGTGGGCCGTATCCAAACAAAATTTTAAACGGCTGTTTTTGATAACTTTAATAATCTCTCCTATTTTTTCCAGTTTTATCTGGGCCGAGTTTTCCAAAATTAAATAAGTAGATTTTGGGGTAGAGGCTAGTACTTTCTCAATGCTTTTGGTTAGCAAAGATAAATTTTGGGGATGAGGATGAAAAATAACTCCGCTGGCTCCTGTTTTTTGGCAAAAATCTAAATCTTCGATTAAAGAATTAATTGATTTTTGCCTGATTTGAGGGTCTTGACTGGATAAATTAACTAAGTATTTAGCGTGAACGAAGATGGGGGAAACATCATTTTTTTTAGCTAAATCTCTAAATCTCTTCAGCTCTATACTGCTTCTTTTTAGAAATTCCCAGCTTCTGGGTGAGCCGGAAAAGATTTGTAAAGTATTAGCGCCAATGGTTTTAGCGTCTTTTAAAGCGTTTTCAATTCCCTCCGCAATGGATAAATGAGCTCCCAGTCTCACATTTTATATTGACACACTCTTTGTTTGAAAGTAAAATCAAAACATTGTGATGAAAATAACTCAATTATATCAACAGCTTGAGAAAGATTTTATTACTCCGAAAATGAGTGATGAATGGGCACAGCATATGGATTCTGTGGCTGATTTTCTTTGCGATAATTTTAAAAAAAGATCAATGGGCTTGGTTTGTGATTTTGCCAATAAGATAAATAAAGTTTACACGGCTGTTTTTCCTTCAAAAAAAGTTATGCAAAAAATTTTGATTGGTGGTACTTGTGACGCAATGCTTTTTGTTCACCATCCCTCTATTTGGGATATCAGAAAAGCGCCTGAAGTTTTTCAGCAGATGGACAGAGACTTATTACGGCAATTTAAAAACAAAAGAATTTCTATTTACAACCTTCATGTGCCTTTGGATAATTTTGGCGATTATTCAACCAGTGTTAGTTTAGCAAAAGTTCTTGGGATAAAGCCGGAAAAGGCTTTTGCTCCTTATTTTGGCTCTTTGTATGGAGTTTTTGGAAAAACCAATTTAGCAACTGTTTATGAGGTAAAGGAAAAATTTGAGTTTGCGGTAGGCCATGGGGTTAGTTTGTATAAATATGGTGATGATGAAATAAAAAATGGGGTTGTTGCCCTGATTACTGGCGGCGGCAATGAGGTTGAAATGCTGGAAAAGATTACCAAAGAAGGGGTAAATGTTTTTGTAACTGGCGTAGCTTTAAAAAATGACTTTTCTAAAAAAGCCCATGAGTTTGCTGAAAAGCATAAAATCAATATTTTGGGCGGAACCCATTATTCGACCGAAAAATTTGCCTGCATGGCTATGGTTGATTATTTCAAAAAACTTGGTTTGCCTGCGGAATTTGTTGAAGATGAGCCCGTGATGGAAGATATTTAAATTTGCAAAGTAGTTTTGGGTGTGAGATATTAAAGGGATGAGTAGAGTTCAACTTTGGATAAGGAAAAATTGGCAGCTTTTACTGATTGTGGGTTTGACAGCTTTGCTTTTAAGAGGTGGTGCTCCGATTCCCCGGACTTTAGTTTCTAATTATTCTTCTTTAGAATCAGCCAAAACAGGCTTGGCTCCCATGGCTGATCTTTCTCTGGGTCGGGGCGGAATTTATCAGGAGGCGGCGCCGAATTTGGAGGTTGAGGAGCGGCTGGTAATTCAAAATTCTTGGATGTCTCTTTTGGTAAAAAATGTGCGTGAGATCCAAAAAATGATTATCGCCAAAGCAGAAGAGTTAGGAGGCTATATGGTTGACTCTTATCTTGATTCTCCTTTGGGAGTAGATAGTGGCAACGTTACCGTTCGAGTTCCGGAAAGTAAGCTTAATGAAGCTTTGGACTATTTCCGGGGCTTGGGAGTACGGGTAGTTTCGGAAAGTTTAAGCGGCCGGGACGTTACTGATCAGTTTGTTGATCTTGAAGCAAGAATTGCTACTTTACAAAAAACTAAACTGAAATTTGAAGAGATTTTGGAGAGCGCGGTTAGCGTGCAGGATATTTTGGAAGTTCAGCGGCAAATCATTTCGCTTCAAGAACAAATTGATTCACTAAAAGGCCGGGCAGATTATTTGGAAAAAAGTGCGCAAAGCGTGAAAATAACCGTTTATCTTTCTACTGATGAGCTGGCTTTGCCTTTTGCGCCCGCTCAACCCTGGCGCCCGCAAGCGATTTTTAAGCAAGCGACCCGTTCGTTAATTAAAACCTTTAGAAGTGTGGGGACCCTGGGTATTTGGTTGGGCGTTTATGCTATTGCCTGGCTACCCTTACTGCTAATCATTTGGTATATCAAAAAGCGAGTTAAAAAGAAGGTTTATTAGGCTATTGTTTTAGCTGCTTACCAAAGGCGACGCACTCAGTTTCAATATCCAGTAAGGCAAATCCTTTAAATTCCATTGCTTGTTTTATCTTGGCAAAAAGTTCTTTTGGTTTTTGGTTAGTCGCCGTTTTGGCGAAAACTTTTGGATTCACTTTTTTTATTAACTCAATTGCTCTTAAAGGAATAAGCGGTGAACCTTGGGGAGTGGATTTGGTTTTCGCTTGATATGGGGTGGTAGGTGAAGTTTGGCCGGTGGTTAAAGAGTAAAGAAAATTATTGGAAACAAAAACCTTAAGATCAATATTGGCTCTGGCGGCGGTAATCAAATGGTTTAAGCCCTCGCCGTAAATTCCGCCGTCCCCGCCAATACAAAGAACCGTTAATTTAGGATTATAAAGCTTGACTCCCATCGCTACCGGAACTACTCGGCCGTGCAGAGTGTGAAGGCCATAAGCGTGAATAAAGTCCGCCATATTGCCGGCACAGCCAATGTCATAAACAGCAACTATATTCTCTGTATCAATATTTTGATCAGCAAAGCATTTTTGTAATCCGCTTATGAGTAAAAAATTACCACAACCTGAGCACCAGGTGGGGATTTTACCGGTCTGGTATTTACTTAAATTGCTCATATAATTCCTCCGGGAAAAAGGGCCGGCCATTAAATTTTAATATTTTTTTGGTTGGTTTGAAATCAAACTGGGCTTTAAGCAAGGTGGTCAGTTGGCTGGTTTGATTATTTTCAATGATAATTATTTTTTTGGCCTGGTTTATTAATTTTTTAACTTCCGAATGTAAGGGCCACAGAGTTCGGATTTGTAAAAAGGCAAGTTTCTGGTCACCAGCTAGTTTCATTGCTTCCAAAATAGGGCCTTTGGTCGAGCCCCAGCTAATAATTAAACGCTGATAGTTTTTCGGTCCATAGAGCTGGGGCTTGGGAGTGATTCTTAAAGCGGTCTTTAACTTGCGCATTCTTTTTTCCATCATTTGCGTGGCTTTTTGCGGATCTTCGGTTGAAAATCCTTGTTTATCGTGTTCATAGCTGTTGGCCAAAAACTCTCCTCCTTTTACTCCCGGAATGGTTCGATAAGAGCGGCCGCAGGCGTACTTTGTCTCATAGCGGGCAAAGCCCTTGAAAATTTTTTTATCCAAAAGTTTGCCTCGGTTAATAGTTGGCTTTTCTTGATTAAAATCAGGAGTGGTTTTACTTGATTCGCCCAAAAATTTATCAGAAATAACGATTATTGGTGTTTGCAGGTTTTCCGCTAAATTTAAAGCCTTCCAGCCAAATTCAAAACTTTCTTCTTGGTCCCCGGGAGCTAAAACTATTTTCGGAAATTCACCGTGTCCGGAAAAAACATAGAAAAGTAAATCTCCCTGGGCAGTCCAAGTGGGCATACCCGTAGCCGGCCCGACCCGTTGGACCAAATAAAAAACCATTCCGATTTCGGTAATACCGCAAAAAGAAATGCACTCACTCATTAAAGCAAAGCCTCCGCCGGAAGTACCCACGGCTGAACGCGCGCCGGCAAAAGCGGCTCCCGCGGCCATGTTTGCTACCCCAATTTCATCTTCCGCGTGGCGAACATTAATTTTATACTCTTTAGCTTTAGCGGCTAGGAAATGAAGGGTGCCGGTGGAAGGGGTCATCGGGTAAGCGGCATAAAAATCTCCCCTGCCTTTCAAAAAGCCCCACCCAAAAGCTTCGTTGCCGTCGTTAAAAGTGAGCCCTTTTTTATTTTTAAGTCTGTCTATTTTTAGTTTGAGCGAGGAGTAGTTTTTACTGGCATATTCATAGCCTAGCTGAAAGGCTTTGAGATTTTCTTTTACTTTTTTAGGAAAGAAGTTTTTCAGGGTTTTTTGACTTTTGGAATAATTTAAATCTAAAAGGAAAACTGCTACTCCCAAGCAAATAGTATTTTTAAAGACCGGATTACCGGCCTTTTTAGCTAATTTTTCTAAGGGAAGGTATTTTACCTTTGGATTTTGCTCGTCGGAAAAAATTAAGCTTTTACTTTTCATCTCGGCTAAATGAGGTTGAAAATGATTTTTGGCTAAGGAAAAAAGAAGATTAACTTGGTAAAAAGGGGCTTTTACTTCAGTGCTTGAAAAGGAAAGTTGATAGGTATTGTGGCCGCCGCGGATTAAAGAAGGGTATTCGCTGTAATCATGAACACTATATCCTTGCTCAAGAAGAATATGGGAAAGAAGTAGCCCGCTGGTTTTAATCCCCAACCCCGCCGGCCCCACGATTTTAATGGTCGTTACTTTGCCTTTCATCGAATGGCCTATTCTACACTTTTTATCTTGACGGTTCGAGTTTTGTTTAGAGGGCTAGGGATTTGTGGTAAAATATAAAAAATGACTAACGATAAAAAGTTGAATCTGGGTTGTAGGGGGGAAGGAAAAATCATGTAGTTGCATTTACGCAAACCTAGTTTATATAATTAATTTATGATTAAAAAGCTAATAAAAAAAGGAGGTGAAAAAATGAGTGGATTTTATTCAAAAATTGAAAAAGATACCTTAGAAAATAGTAATTTCCGCCAAGTTTTATTTACCGGTAAGCACGCCCAGCTAGTGCTAATGTGCTTAAAAGTTGGGGAGGATATTGGGACGGAGGTTCACGATCATGTGGATCAATTTTTTCGGTTTGAAGCCGGGCAGGGAAAAGTAGTTACTGATGGGCAGGAGTATGCGGTTGGCGACGGAGACGCAGTTATTGTGCCGGCTGGAGCCGAGCACAATATAATTAATACCGGAAGCGCAGATTTAAAACTTTATACTATTTACTCTCCGCCTAATCATCCGAAAGGAACAGTGCACGTAACCCGCGCTCAAGCGATGGCCGCTGAAGAAAAAGAGCACCATTATTGAAAGAAATATTTGAAAAAAAATGTATTACAATTAGGGATGAGCAAGAACCTCCAGGCTTTAAGTGACGAGGAGGTAGTGATTTTAGTCAGGAATGCAAATCAGGAACTGTATCGGGAAATTGTGGTTCGGTATCAGGAAAAATTAATTCGCTATGTAGCCTATTTAATTGGCGATGAAAATTTGGCGGCTGATGCGGTCCAACAAACCTTTATCAAGGCCTTTGTGAACCTCCACGGTTTTAAAGTCAAAAAAAAGTTTTCTTCCTGGATCTACTACCGGATTGCCCATAATGAGGCGATGAATTTAACTAAAGCCAATGAAAGGGTTAAGCGAGTAAAACATTTTCAACGCCTTTATCAGCCAAGAGGAACTTTTAAAAAGGGAAGGGGTTTTTAGCTTGACATTTTATAAATGATGTGTTATTGTTACATCAATTATGAAACAATCTATTTATTCCCAACGAACTCAGATTTCCCTCTCCCCCCAATTGAGATCTCTTATTGAGGCTGAAAGAATTTTAACAAAGGAGAGTTTAAGCCAATATTTGCGCAAAGCCGCTGTTTTGAGAATGGTTTTAGATATGGTTGAGAGAAGTGATTTGGATTTAATTGCTGAGGCCGTAATAGGAAGCGTTTCTAAAAGCAAAAGCGGCTGGAAAAAAGTGGCTGATATTAAGAGTTGGCAGCGAAAGCAAAGAAAAGATGAAAATCGCCATCGCTCCTGAGTATTTGTTGGACACTAATGTTATTTTGGAGTCTTTTTGGGGAAGGGAACCGGTTGCCGCTCTAGTCAAGGGTTGGATTAAAAAAGGGGAAATTGCCATTTCCGCTGTCAGTGTGGCAGAGATTTTAAGCAAGGCTTCTAAAGAGGAAAAAGAGAAACTAAATTTGCTGATAAGCCGCTTTGGGGTTTTGCCGATAGATGAAGTAATAGCCGAAATTGCCGGTGATTATCGTTTGCAATTTGCCCGCAAGAAAAAACGGGTTTATTTATTGGATTGCTTAATTGCCGCCACCGCCAAGCTTTACAATCTTAAATTAGTTACTAAAAATATTAAAGATTATTCGATGAAAGACATTGTTGTTATCAGGCCGACCCGTTATTCCTCCTCAAAAACTTGAGCCTGGAAGACGCGAGTGGTAGTTTAGTTTTTTGTCAAATGAGGCAATTTTGTTTTTAAGTTTTTGGCTGGAGAAAAGTAAATATAAATCAGTAAAATCTAAATTTGCATCTTTCATTTTTCTTAAAATCTGAATTAATTCTTGCTTCTTGATTTCTAATATTTTAGTATTTTTTAAAGAAATTAGCCTTAAAATTAAAGGAATATATTCTGATTTTTTCTGATGGTAAAATTTTTCTAAAATCCAGATTAGCTCGTTGATTACTAAAATGCTAATTAGCCCAGTTATTTTTTTATTTTCTATTTTTTTAAATAACTGCTGGGATTTTTTTAGTTGAATGGGAATATCACCGATCAAGAGGCGGAGAATTAGGTTAGTGTCAATCAGGATAGTATTTTTCATGGAGTTGCAAGTTGGCGGGCAACCGTTTTTTTGGTGTGAGCTAAAGCCTTTTCAAAGGATACCCCTTTTTTGCTTTTTGCCACTTTAATACTTTTGGCCAGTAAGTCAATTATGCTTTTTTTAGCTGGCTTAAGGTTTATTTGGTTTTCTTCTATTTCAATCAACAGTCGGTCCCCTCCGCTTAATCCCAACATTTGGAGAAAAAATTTAGGTAAAGTTACTTGGTTTTTACTGGAAAGAGTAGTTGTTAACATTATGCCTTGATTTTAGAATAATACTTTACTTTTGTCAAGTAGTAAAGTAATGCTTACTTTTCCTCAAAAACTTGAGCCTGGAAAGTGTAGATGTTTGTTTCGGGGTCTTGGTAGCAGTTGCCGGGTAAACCTGCTTTTTGAGCGCAAAGTTGGCTTAAAAATTCTTCTAAATCCCAGTTAGTCTCAATGGCTACTTGGGGTAAAAAAGTGCCGGATTGTCCTCCTTTTTCAATCACCACTCCGTCAACTCCTAGTTTTACTTTTTGCCAATCATCAATTTTCTTTTTTGGAGTAAGTACGGAAATTTCGATTTTTATATCCCCTAGTTCTTTTAAAGTAACCGGAGGAAATCGGTGGTCGTTGCTGGCGGCGGCAATCGCCATTTGCGGGATTACCTGATAAAGGGGTTTATTTTCTTCAAAGGAGCCGATACAACCCCGCAAGTTTTTGTTTTTATTTAAGGTGACAAAAGCGCCAGCTTTAGTTTGAAGTTGGGGGCTTGCAGTTTGAGGCAAAGGAACCTCCTCTTTTTTTAAATAACTCTCCAGAGTTTGGCGGGCGATTTGCAGGGCCTCAACTTGGGCAGTTTGATTGAGGGGCTTGCCGGTTGCTTCTTCAGTTGTCTTATCCCAGCCGCCAATGGCGGCATACCCTACTACTCGGCTTTTATCGCCCTGGGGGAGATCGCCGGAGTTTTGGTAAGCAATTTGTTGATAATGATCAACGCCTAAAAGTGCGCTAACTTTCAGGGCAATGCGGATCGCCTGTTTACCGCAAGCCGGAGTTTCAAGATTAGGGTAATTGCTATTTTCAACCTCTTTAAATTTTTCTTCAAAAGTTTTAAGGTCGCCGGACAAAATACTGTTAATGACTTGTTGGTCCGCTACTTTAGCTTGTTCATAAGGAGGGTAGTGGGAGAGGTCGGTACTAATTACTAGTAAAGTCTGGTTGTCGAAATTATCGGCTATTTTTTTAGCTAGTGAGTCAATCAATTGATCGGAAGGGTTGCTTACTAAAATGGGGACGATTTGGAAATTGTCCAAAGCTTTTTGTAAAAAAATTAACTCTATTTCCAGGACATGATCGGGATTATGTTTTTGCTCATCAGCCAAAATATTTTGAGAATCATCTATAATTTTGCCAGTTAAAACGCTGTCAACCTTAACTTCACCCAAGGGGGTTTGCCAGAGACCATTTAGATAAACAGCGGCGTGATTAAAGTGATAATGATGGCTACTGCCAAGAAGAATAATTTTAGTATAGTTTTTGCCCTGAATTTGCTTAAAGCCGGCCGCAGCAACAGGGCCCGAGTAGATTAGGCCGGCATGGGGAACAAATAAAATTTTTAACTCTCCGGGCGTTTTTAAAACTTCAGCCTGATCTAAATATTCCTGGATTTGATCGCTAAGAATTTCTTTGTTGCCGGGGTAAAAACCGCCGGCCACCGCTGCTGACCTGACTGGTTCGTTTACGTTTTTAACTGCCATTTCTTTAGTTTTGTTACCCCTGGTTAATGATAGCAAAAAAACAATAATTAAGCTTAGAAAAATAAAGAAGATTATTAACCACCCGCCTCTTTTCACAATATACACATTATACAATGATTTTCTCGAGCGGTGGCAAAGTGAAGCGAGGGAACTCCTGCGAGGTAGGCCCTGATTCCTCGGAGGTGTTCCTGTTGGTTTTGCCGTTCCGCCTTGAGGAATCTTCGCATATTTTTTTTGGTATACTCCGTGTATGAATGATTTAAAAGAAAAAATTGGGAGAATAAAGGTTAGCGTTGTTGAAAAGTTGACAAAAGAGCAAGAAGAGGCGGTCAAGGGCCTGCAAAAGCTAGCGTTTACAGAGGTTGACGATAGAGAGGCAGAAGAAGATTTTTACCATCCAGTCTCGATTCAAGTGTTGGCTTATATAGAGAATGAATTAGTTGGATGGGCGGGAGTTCATGAAACTAAACAAGATTTTGAGGGGAAAAAGATAAAACTGGGCGGTTATGGAATTTGCACTCACCCCAGTTATCAAAGAAAAGGAATTGCTTCTGAAGTATCTAAAAATGCAATGGAATCCTTAAAAAAGAATGGTGTTGAAGTAGCGTTTTTATCAGTTGACCCATCAAATACTGCGTCTGTTAAATTGCACGAGAAAAGCGGATTTATCCTGTTGCCAAGAATGTTTTCCTGGACCAATGTTCATGGCGAACTCAAGGAAAGCGATGGTGGAATGATTGCCCCAGTCAATTCACAAGAATTATTTGAGAGCGTGTTTAATGGTAGTAGTACGTTATATGTGGGAAGTGGATATTGGTAAATCCCAAAATCATTCCGTTTAACGGGTAAAATTGGTAAAATATCAATAGTGGTTCAAAAAGAAAGATTTGCTAGCTGTGTTCATCCCGATCATTCTGGGGACCGTTTAATTCCCGAGAGCGAACTAAATGTCAAACTTGGGCAATGCCCGATGGAGTTTGTCGTAGTTGTTGCACTGATTTTAAAGACAACCCTCCTGAATCAATAGAAACAGTGAGTGCTCGGGGGTTTGGAACCGTACTAAGAAATTGTCAGGGCTGTCCGGCCCGCGGATATTAGTTTGAAATTAATTTAATAATCTTTTTTGGTTTGTGTTAAAATTGTTGAGTAAGTTATCAGGTTAGAAAAATATATGCCAGGAGAAGAAATCGAGCAGTCACCAATTGAAGTTGCCAAGAATCAGCTTGTTGATTATCGGCGGCAACTTGTTGGAATTTTTCAAAATCCCCCGAGAGGTTTTGATATTGAAACTGTTAATGTTCCTTGGACTTCCAAGAAAGAGCAAACTCAAGAATTTAGCCTTGATGTTCCAAACAAGGAGTATCCTGAGGTTGTTAATAAATATAGGATCTCTTTTATAAGAGCCAAGCGGGGACCTGACGCTCAGGGTATTATGATCACAGATGCCGAAACAAAAGTAACTAGTTCAGGGGATGGACAAGCCAAGGGTTGGGGGGAAACAATATTGCCTGATGGCTCTTTATCTGGATATCAGGGGAGCCAAGAGGAGTTATCTAAGTTAGGAACGATGATTGTCAAATGTGGAGAAATCTTGGAAGTGTTAGGTGAAGAAAAATAGCGAAGGTTTTTTGGTTCTGTGTTAGAATATGGTTATGGAAGAAAATAAAAAAGACAAAAGGAAAACTCTAATTACCGCTCTGGTTATTATTGCTTTTTTGGGAGCGGGCTTTTTAATTAGTTGGCGCTATACTAAAAGTAAGCTTAATTTGGGCTCCCCCCTGGGAGGGGAAAGCGCTTTGGAAGTTTCCCCTACTCTCATTCCCAGCCTCGCTCCTACGGTTCCCGCCCTGGAAAGAAAAGATTTAAAAGTGCAAGTTTTAAACGGGATTGGAGTTCCCGGGGCGGCGGGGGAGGGTAAAGAACTGCTTGAAGCTTTGGGTTATGAAGAAGTGGCTACCGCCAATGCTGACTCTTACGATTATGAATTAACGGAAATTGCCCTAAAAGAGGGTAAAGAAGAGTATTTTGAGCTTCTTAAAGAAGATTTAGAAAAAAATTATGAAATTGCTACCGAAGCTTCTTTCCTGGAAGAAGCTTCAGAGTTTGATGCGCAAGTAACTTTAGGACCAGCTTTGTAAAATAATGTTTTTTTTCTGGTTGGGGTTAATTTCGATTTTAGGCCAGATTGTTTTATTACGGGAAATTGTTAATCTTTCCTACGGCAACGAGGTTTTTTATATCTTAGCCCTGGGCTTATGGCTATTATTGGCCGCTTTGGGCGGTTTTGGGGGCAGGAAAGCCAAAAAGTTTTCAACCCGAAAATTATGGCTGCTTTTAACTGCTTTGGGCTTGCTTTTGCCGCTACTGGTGATCGGTATCCGGCTTTGGGCGGCCAAAATAGTAATGCCCGGACAGTTGCTTTCTTTTGGCCAAGCGGGTTTACTGCTGGCACTTTCCTTAGTTTTTTTTGCCCCAATTTTAGGCTGGTTGTTTATCACCGGCCTAAAATCATTTAAGAATTTAAGTTTTAATTTGGCCTATTTTTGGGAGACTTTAGGTTTTTTTGTCGGCGGATTGTTTTTTAGTTTTTTTCTTGCCTCAACCTCCTTTCCTTTACCGGAAAGGATAAATCAAAGTAGTTTGAGAAAAATCTATCCGGAGTTAAAAGAAGTGTCCAATTCCCCCTATCAACAAATTATTCGAACCGAAAAAGAAGAACAAATAAATTTTTATTTATCCGGCCAGTTAACTTTTTCTTTGCCGGCAAAAACCGATAGTCAGCTTTTGGCTGGTTTGATTTGGCCGTTTGTTGGTCAATTAAACCAAGTTTTAGTAGTCGGTCAGCCCGAACTGGCTTCTGCTTTAGCTCTTTATCCTCAAATTAAAACTTTTAAATGGATAGAGATAGACCCTTTATTATTAGCCGCCCAAAAAGAGTTTTTGCCTCCTGTTGTTAAGTCGATTAGGGCGGACTTAAGAAAACATTTGGCCGGTAAAATTGACTCACTGGGCTTAATTTTGCTTTCTTTACCAGCCCCCAGCAGTTTAAGCCTGAATCGCTTTTACACCCGGGAATTTTGGCAGGTGGCTCATAATTCTTTGGCCAAAGATGGTGTTTTAGCTTTGGTTTTTAGTTTGCCGACCAATTATCAGAGTGAAGAAGCGGTTAGGTTGGGCAGCAGTCTTTACCAAACTTTTACTTCAATTTTTAAGAATAATGAGCTTTTCTTTTTAGAAGACCAACTTTTACTTTTGGGAGGCAAAGAAAAATTAGTGGCTAACAGAGAAAGATTCGGATTTTTACAAAAGATTTACCCCGCTTTTTCAGCTGATTTTTTTGATTATCAGCGGCAGAGAATAGATCGCCAATTGGTTTTGGATCGCTGGCAAAAAACTTCGACCCAAATTAACCGTGATCTTAGGCCGGTTAGCTTTTTTTATCAAACCCTTTTTTGGCAGACTCTTTTTAATTTTAGACTGCCAAAAATAATTTATCACTTGGGTTTTTGGCTGCCAATTGTTTTTTTAATCAGTATGGGAATTTTAATCGGGTGGTTTAAGAAAAAAGAAAAAAGGCTGGTTTTGGCTGGGATTTCCAGTTTTATTTTAATGAGTCTCCAGGTCCTGTTGGTTTTTCTTTTTCAAGCTAACTTTGGCTCTTTATACAGCCAGTTGGCCTTTATTTTCGGCTTAGTTCTTTTAGGGATGAGTTTTGGGGTAGGGTTGGTGGAAAAAAAGGGTTGGGATTTGCGAAAAATAGGTTATCCCCTGGTTGGTTACGTTTTGGTGATGGCGGGGTTGGTGTTAGTTAAAACTCTTTGGTTTTGGTGGGGGCTGGCTTGGTTTTTAGGTTTTAATGGCGGGCTGGTTTTTGGGATGACAGTCAGTGATTTGGCTAAAAACAAAAAGAAAATTAGCCTTGTTTATCCGGCTGATCTGATCGGAGCTTTTTTAGGAGCGGTTTTAACCAGTTTATTCTTTTTTCCGGTCTTAGGGTTACTCAAGCTCTATTTTTTACTGATATTATTAATCCTTCTTGCCGCCTGGTGCGCTCGTTCACCTTAGAGACAAGCTATGTCAAGTAAAATCATCAGAAAGAAAGCGTGAGGCTAACACATTGACGATTTTAGGAGTATTATAAACTCTATCTTTGTGACCGCCAACATACAATATTCTAATTTCTTCTTTATTTCTTTCGATAAAATATATTATTCTTGGACCTTTCCCTTTTCCTTTGCCCGAGTTGGGAAGGTTAATCCTTGCATGGAAGACTTTACCCTACAGCTCTTCCGGGAGATAGTAAAAAGGCGACTCTCCTGGGAGTTCGCCTTTAAACGCAAGGAGTTTGACTATTCGAGGATATTCTTTGTCTAGGCCAAGATACCATTTTTTTCTACAACATTTTTTAATATCTTTTTTGATTGCATTATGAGTGAGAATTTTCATTTTCTAAATCCATTTCTCCAAAAGTATTTCTGTAAAAGGCAAGGTGATAGGGTATTTCTTCTTTGCTTTCTACCATAATGTATGGAGCTTCATCCTTTGCGTCCTTCTCTAATTCGCCCGCCATTGAGTTTTTGTATTTTTCAGTTATGGAACGCAAAATTTCGAGCTCTTCCTTAGAGAATACTTTTAGATCAGGCTTTTTTTTAGAAACAACATTTTTGATTTTTCCTAAAGAGAACGCCTTTTCTTTAATCTCTATAAGTCCCTCTTTTTCCATATTGCTTAGAATTTTGTAGAAATCAAAAGGAATAGGGCCATGTGTGTATTTCTGATATTTCAAGCCTGTTATTGGTTTGGAAGCGTATTCGTAATAAGTGAAGTCTACAAAGTAAAGTAATTTTGCTAATTTTTTATAGCAATTAAACTTTGACTTGGAAGACAGATAAAGAATGGTATTTTCGAGTTTTTTCTGGGAATTTTTACTCATTTCTAGTAAAAGATTAGCCTAACGGGAAGCCTTAGTCAAGATATTAGGATAATTAAGAGGCAAGCTTCCTGCCGAACCCAGATTTGGTAGAATAAAAGTATGAAGGTTAGAAGTGTAGCTATTGCTGTTTTTTACGACAATGATTTAAACATCCTCGTTCAAGAAAGAGGGGAACATTCTAGGTTGGGGGAAAAATATGGTTTTTTCGGTGGGAGAATTGAAGAAGGTGAAACTCCGGAAAGTGCAATTAAAAGAGAACTCCTTGAGGAAATTGGCTATATTCCAGAAAAACTTGAGTATTGGTTAAAAGATTCTTACAAGTGGGAAAAGGAAGGGAGGTATAAAGGATGGACTATAACCTGTCACGTTTTTCTTTCTCCAATAACCTTAAGATTAGGGAAGGCCAAAATTAGTGAAGGTGAAGGTAAAATTAAATTGACACTTGAAGAGGTTCTTTCTGAAGATGGTTTTCCGGAGGGTAGCACAAAGTTTTTACAGAAGCTGAAAACTAAACTTGGCAAGTAAGTCTATTTTAGCAGGGTTATTCTGGTTGTCAAGTACCATTTTGGTTAAAGAGTAGGCAGGACGGAGAGTTTTCACTTTCCCCATACCCCAGGAATTTGGGCGGGGCAGTTTGGGGCTTGGCCGGCCTGGTCAATGAGATTTTTTCATGGTGCTTCGGCAAACCCAGGATTTATTATTCGCGAAGAAAGCAGGGGTTTGATAAAATAAACCAATAGATACAGAAATAGCAAAACCGGCACTTTCTGTGTGTGAAAGGCTCGCTCTTAAGGTCCCTGTAGTTAGAAAGTTAAAGGAGCAGGGCCATCCATATGGGACGTTTCTTTTATCAGCTCCTTCTTTAGTGGCCCATCGAATTAAAGGGGGTTTTTCTCGTATTGACCGAGAAGAAGGCAAGCAGCCTGTTTCAGAAACAGGTATTATTTTCGGTTGTTTTGGGGTCAAACTGCTTCGGTATAACGCTCCTGAAGACTATGACATAATTCACAATGGCACAAAAGTTTTTGTTGTAAGGCCTGGCCAGCTAATTCTTGCTCTCCATGTTAATCAATCGATAACTGCTTATCAAGAAATGGGGCCATTAGGAAAGGCAAGAGAAATAAGACAAGATTTTGCTTCTTTGTGTCGCTTTTTGGAAAATCCAGAAAAATCCAAATTGAAATCAGAACAAATGGAATTAATTAAAGAGGCGCAAGAAGCACCCATGATTGGCGTTAGCCATTTAGTTAGATTATTGAAAAGATAGGGTAAAGTTCGAAATTAGCCACTAGAAATGATAAGATCATGGCTATGGTTAGGCGAAAATGTAAACGGTGCGGCAAAAAAAGGTTTTGGACAATAAGAAGGAGCAAATTAAGGTGTAAAAATTGCCTTTACGAG
>JADHWP010000017.1 GCA_016783425.1 Candidatus Shapirobacteria bacterium | reverse complement strand
TTTTACGCTAATGCTAGATCCTTCGCTTACACTCAGGATGACAATTAGACGTCATTCTGAATTCAGTTCAGAATCTTAAACAATGAAAGAATAGATCCCGAAACAAGTTCGGGATGACACTTGGCGTGGACAGTTCAGATGTCAAAAAAGGGTGACAATTGAGACGTTAAGTTATATAGCTATTTTAAGGAAAGAGAATTATTATCTAACAAGGGGCCAATTGTCTGCGGTAAAAGCTCGGAGAATATGCGGAAAATACTAGCTCTTGCTTTTTGTGGAAAACTCAATTACAATTAAATTCAAACTGTCCTCGCTCCTGCTCGCCTAAAATGACTAGTAAGTTAAACTTAACCTCTATTTGGAATAATGCCTTACAGGAAATAAAACTTCAAGTGGGGCAAGCAGTTTTTCAAACTATTTTTACGCCGACTAAAATTAAAAAAATAAACCCTCGCGCCAAAAAGATAATTTTGGCGACCACCAGCTCTTACATTGCTGATCTGCTTGCCCGCCGCTATTATCAACTGACCCAGGAAGCTTTAGAAAATCAGCTTAGTTTTAAAATAAATAAAATCAATTTTGAAATTAAAAAGGAAAAAAAGAAATCTGTTCCCGCCGGGCCGCTTTTTGCTTCTTCTTCCTCTTCTCCTTCTTCAACCACCCCCCAATCAATTAGCGCCAAGCGGCAATACAACCCCAAGACCGGACTTCATCCCAAGTTTACTTTTGAAACCTTTGTAGTAGGCAATGCCAACAATGTTGCTTATGCCGCCGCTCAAGGAGTGATTAAAAACCCGGGGCTGGCCTACAACCCCTTTTTCATCTGGGGCGGGGTGGGAGTGGGTAAAACCCACCTTCTTCAGGCGATCGGTCATGAAATTAGTAAAAATCATCCGGGTAAAAAAATTCTTTACGCCACTAGCGAAGATTTTACCAATGAATTAGTCTCCTCTTTAAGAGAGAGAAACACGGCCCAGTTTAAACAAAAATTTAGACAGCCGGATGTCTTTTTAATCGACGATATTCAATTTATTGCCGGCAAAGAATATGTTCAGGAGGAATTTTTTCACACTTTTAATTCTTTATATATTGCCGAAAAGCAAATAGTTTTAACCTCCGATCGCAAACCCGAAGAAATTCATCCGGTCGAAGAAAGATTAATTTCCCGGTTTATGGGCGGCCTAACCATTGATATTCAACCGCCCGATTTTGAAATGCGGGTGGCGATTTTAAAACAAAAAGCGAGAAGTAAAAAAGTAACTCTTTCTGAAGAAGTAATTAGTTTTATTGCCGAAACTATTGTTTCCAATACCCGCGAACTGGAAGGAGCCTTATCTCAACTTGTGGCCCGCTCTCAAAGCAATAACCAGGAAATTAATCTTCTTTTGGTTAAAGAGTTTTTTGGAATTCGCTCCCTGCAAAAAGAAAAAAAAGTCTCTTCCCGCCGAATTTTATCCGTAGTTGGCAAAACTTTTAAATTAAAAACTAGCGACCTTTGTGGAAAAAGTCGGAAAAAAGAGTTAGCCTTAGCCAGACATATTGCCGCCTACCTTTTACGAAAAGAACTGGGGCTTCCTTTGCAAAAGATAGGCGAAATCTTAGGGGGGCGAGACCATACCACGATTATGCACGCCGAAAGTAAGATTGACCGGGCCTTTTCCACTAATCAACAAATTAGACACCAAATCATTAATATTCAAAAAACAATTTACCAGTAAAATGAAACTTTTCCACAACCCCGTTCTTTTTATCCACAATTTTTTCAACCAAACCAGTTACTTTTTCCGCCGAACAAAACCCCAATTCAACTTAAAATTATAAGCTTAAAAGTTAAAAATGAACAAGAACAAAGGAGTTTTTTGAGTTTTAAACCATTAATTTGAGAAGGGCCTAATCCTGGTTGTGCACTTATTGACAACCCCTATTAATACTATTACTATTTAAATAACCTTATAGTTACTAACATATTAGATAGGTGGATAAAATGAAAATCGAAGTCTTGCAAGAGGAGTTAAATAAAGCTTTAAATATTGTTAACCGGTTTGTGGACTCTCGTCCTCAACTTCCTATTTTAACTAATATTTTATTTGAGGTCCGAAACAAAAAACTAAAATTGTCGGCTACTAATTTAAATTTAGGAATTAATTTATGGTTGGGAGGAAAGGTTGAAAAAGAAGGGGAAATCGCTGTTCCCGCTCGGGAAATTACCGAATTTATCTCCTATCTTAACCCTGGCCCTTTAAGCTTAGAATTAAACAATAACCAGCTGGTGGTCGCTTCGGTTGCTAACAAAGCTACTTTTGTGGGAATTAAACCTGAAGAGTTTCCGGCTATTCCTCAACTTCCTAAAGAAAATGTTTTTACCCTGGAAGCCAAAGCTTTAAATGAGGCCGTGGTTCAAGTTGGTTTTAGCGCCGCTCTGGATGAAACCCGGCCGGTGCTGGCGGGAGTTTACTGGCAGTTTGCCGGAAAAGAATACCAGATGGTCGCGACCGATGGCTACCGGCTTTCTTTAAAAAAAGTGGAACTGCCAAAAGCGGTTTTAGCCGGAAAGAAAAAAACTATTTTTTTGCTTCCCGCCCGAAGCTTAAGTGAAGTGGCGCGGTTAATGGCGGGAGATTTACTTAAGGTTGGTTTAACCAAGGATGAGAATCAAGTAGTTTTTGGTTTTGAGCAAGTCCAAATTTCTTCCCGTTTACTGGAGGGTGAGTTTCCGGAGTACGAAAAAATAATTCCTACTGCGGTTAAAACCAAAGTTTGGGTGGATAAAAACGATTTGCACTCCGCGATCAAAGCCGCTTCAGTTTTTGCCCGGGAAGCGGCCAATATTGTGATTTTGGACATTTCTAAAAAAGAAATTGTGATTAAGGCGGATGCGCCGCAAATGGGGGAAAATCAAAGTTCAGTCCCGGTTAAAGTTGAGGGTGAACCGCTCAAAATTGCTTTTAACTTTAAGTTTTTGCTGGATTTTATTAACGCCGTATCCAGTGAGGAAAATAATTTGATTTTGGAATTAACCGAACCTCTTTCTCCGGCCCTTTTCAAGGTTGAGGGTGATGATTCCTGGCTACACGTGATCATGCCGGTGAGGTTAGAAGAAGAGTAGGAGTTCTTTAAGTTGAGTTTCAAGTTATACTTTGTTAAAATTGAGCCAATCCATGACTAATTTAGAAAAAAAACCAGCCGAAGAGATAAGACAGCGTGCTTGGGATCTTGCAACACGAATAAGATTTCTTAGAGAAGTAGTAAGAGAGAATGGGGACACATTGGGTGTTACGGAAGAATTAAGAGCAAAAACTGAAGAATTAGGCAGGCTATTTCCTGCTGGCCCGGAAGTGGCTCGTATTGATTTTCAGGTACGGGATACTATGGAGGTGAAAGATCCAGGCCTAGGTATTAAATCAGTAAACTGCTTAAGAGTTGTTCAGGTAAATAATCCTGAAAAAGGAAAGGGTGCGCAGGAAGTAGTGGCAATATCACTTCTTCCCAAAAACTTGTCGCCAGAACTTTTAGCTTCCGATCCTCTTTTTTCCGAAATTTTGCCTCTGGGTTTAGGGGGCTTTTAAATTTAAAGCTAACAGATGGTTCCTGGTTGCACGTGATCATGCCGGTCAGGTTGGAAGAAGAATAAATTTAGTTTCTTGCTTTTTAAGTCCTCTTTTGCTACACTATAATACATATTTATTATGTATTTAAGATGAAGAAAAAGATAATAAAATTATTAAAATGGGGGCCAAGTTTAGCTCTTGTTTTATTCCTAGCCTTAAGCCTTTTTAGTTCTAGGGCGGCAAAGGCGCTTGAATCCAGCGATAGCGTGTCTTATAAGATAGTACCTATTCTTTTTCGCCCCCAGGACCAGCCGGAAATCAGGGATTTACCTGGAAAAATTGTCCGCGCGCTTCAGGAAGTTCAGGCCTGGTACGGGGAGCAGATGGATGGGCGCACTTTTAATATAGAGCGGGATTCCTGGGGCAATGTGGCTCTTACCCAAGTAGCGGGTGATCATCCGGCTCACTGGTATTTTGGCAGCGAGGATTGTCTTTGGGGGCAACTAACAGACGAGTGCTATGAGCAGGCCTTGGTGAGAATTAGAGCCGAACTGGACCGGAAAGAGCATTCAGTGCAAACAGGCGAAATCCAGGCTATTATTACCCAGGGATTCGGTTTTTTGGCTCGGGCTGATCTGGTGGCGGAAGGAACTTTTTATCGGCGCTGGTATGGGCAAGCCTCACCCCCTCTTTCAGGATACGCAGCCATGGGGACGGGATGGATTGATTATCGGCCTGATTTAAAAGCTGCTAACTTGATTATTGCTCACGAGCTGGGCCATGCTTTTGGTTTGCCTCATAGCTTTTCTTATAAAAATTTAATGAGTGTAGGCAGTAGTAATTATAACCAGGCTTTTGGAGAGGTTAATTTGCTTAACGATACTGATTTTGCCGAAAAGCACTTTTTATGCAAAAGCCTGTTTTTTAATCCTTCAGTAGTCCCGAGCAGTTGTCTTTTTCCGTCAAATCCGCCACCCCTTCCTCCTTCCGGTTTTGATCTTAGCCGGGCTACCCTTTCTTTGCTTAATTATAATTTATTAATGGTTGAAGCCAGTAACCTGGGGACGGTTTTAAGTGGTAATAATTACCGCCTATTTCTAAAAAATTATGACTTTACTTCGAAAATTTTAAGCTCGGGCGGCAATCTAATTGTCACTTCAATTTTTCCTGAAAACGGGTTGGAAATTAATGAAGGTTTGAATCAATCGGGTTCTTGCTTGTTTAATGATGAAACTGACGAGGGCAGTTGCGGTTTGCTTACCGTTAACTCTTATTTTAAAGCTTGGATTAATGGCCCGTCTTTGTTAAGGGTTGGCGATGTTTTTGACCTTGGTTTTTTAGTTTGGGGTGATGGGAGTGAAGAAATTCCCGGTGGCGCTCAAGCCCCCTGGCAGCCGGAAGGCTTTCATTATTATCAGGGCGATGATTATGCCGATTATCATCCCCGGCCGGAATCCGGAGGGGAAGAAAAGTAT
The DNA here is from genome assembly GCA_016783425.1 of Candidatus Shapirobacteria bacterium. Lineage (GTDB taxonomy): Bacteria > Patescibacteriota > Microgenomatia > UBA12405 > BS750m-G30 > BS750m-G30. Next base: position 8,030 of record JADHWP010000017.1, on the reverse strand, counting down.
TGGCTGGGATTGGAAATGGTTCCCGAGGGGCAATATTCTTCCGGTTATCCGCCCTATTTGGTTGCTTTTAATCCCGGTCAAAGTAAAATTAAAGGTACAATTTGGTCAGGCTTTTTAATCAAATTAACCACCCCCGGCCGTTATTGGCTGGAAGCATCTTTAATTAAAGGAGATTTGACTCGGCAAATTATTAGCACCCATTATTCTTTTCCGTCTTTGGCTATTGAGGTTATTTCGGCTGGCATAACACCCTCGCCCAACCCTACCGCAACCCCGACCCCTTTGCCGACTGGCAGTCCGACTCCGACCCCTTTGCCGACTCCGACCACTTGGTATCGTTGCGGGGGTCCCGATTTACCAAAATGCCTGGAGTGGACTACTTCTTATTTTAAAACCCCGGATTTAGACAGCAAGGGTGAATTGCCGGTTTTGGTTACCAACCGGACCAGTATTAGTGAAGATTGGGAAGAGGGAAGCCCTAATCCTTTGAATTCAGCAAATTCGCCGGTTACTTTCACTGATAATTTTTCCATTCGCTGGGAAGATGATAATTTGAATTTTGGCCAGGGTGGAGAGTATTTCTTTTGGGCGGATTATGATAATGGAATGAGAATGATTATCGACGGGATTGACATTTTCGGCGGTTGGGCCAAAGGAGCCCCGGGGTATAAAGAAGCCACTTATCGGGTAGGACCCGGAGAGCATTCGGTCATAGTGGAATATGTGGAAAAATCCGGCCCGGCTTTTTTAAACTTAAACTGGCGGCCGGTTTGCGCTGAACCAAAAATCGGGATTATTTTTCCCGCTTCCGGTCAGATTTTATCAGATCCTAAACCGGAAATAGAGATTAACGATCTTGATTCCGGGTATCGAGATGATTATTACTGCTACCCTTTAAATTTAAAATTAAAAATTGTGGATAGCCAGGGGCGAACAGTGCTTTGTAACGCCTGGGAAAACGATTCGGTTAGCGGGCAAAAGAAATGCGTTTTTTCCAAATGGGTTTTGAATAGTGATCGCAAAAGTTATTTATTTAAACCTCCTAACGCTTTAGATAATGGCGCCTATCAGCTAAGAGTTTGGGCTCGGCGCGAAAATAAAGACCGACACGGTTACCTGGACGGTACTTTTTCGGACTTTGGTCCTTGGCGAACTGATTTTGAAATCAGGCGCTAAAGTTGAATTAGAACTCGGGCAACTATCTTGGGAGGCCATTTCGCGGTATAATGTTACCATGCGCGGAAAAAAATCAGGAGCGGCTCCCTTGCCGATCAGAGAGTTAGAACAGTTAAGTGTGGAGTTGCGAAGAAGGGTAATTACGATGATCCACCACGCCGGTTCTGGCCATCCGGCCGGTTCTTTGTCTTGTCTGGATATTTTGATTGCCCTGTATTTTGGGGGGATTTTAAAATACAATCCTCAAGAACCGGATTGGCAGGAGCGGGACCGATTTTTGCTTTCCGCCGGCCACTACACGCCCGCCTTATATACAGTGCTGGCTCAAGCGGGCTTTTTCCCAACTGATGATTTAACTACCTTGCGCCAACTTGATTCCGGCTTGCAGGGGCATCCTCAAAAAGGGAAGCTGGCCGGGGTAGAAATTACCTCGGGAATGCTTGGCCAAGGCTTATCAGTGGGAGTAGGCTTAGCTTTATCGGCCCGAAAAGAACGTACTTTTACTCATCACGTTTTCGTGCTGCTTTCTGACGCGGAGCATCAAGAAGGTCAAGTTTGGGAAGCAGTGATGAGTGGGGCCAAATTTAAACTTGATAATTTAGTGGTGATCGTGGATCGCAATCAAATTCAGGCTAGTGGAAGAACGGAAGAAATAATGCCCCTTGAGCCTTTGCCTAATAAATATAATTCTTTTGGCTGGCAGGTAGTGGAAACTGATGGTCATGAGTTTCGCCGACTGCTTACCGCTCTCCACCAGGCCAAGGCGGAGCGCAAGCCGGTGGCGGTGATCGCCGGTACGGTTGCGGGCAAAGGAGTTTCTTTTATGAAGGGAAAATCTTGCTGGCACGGAAAATCAATGAGCGAAACCGAATGGCAAAAAGCGCTGGGAAGTTTAAAAAAGTAGTGGTTATGAAAAAGTTTAAAATAGCCCTGGTTCATGATTTTTTAATTGATTTTGGCGGAGCCGAAAGAGTGCTTTGCGCTCTTAAAGAAATTTATCCCCAAGCTCCCGTTTTTGTTTCTATTTACAAGCCCGAGCTTTTAGGGGAGTTTAAAAACAAGTTTAAAGACTGGGAAATTAAAACTTCCTGGTTTCAAAAAATACCAGGAGCGGAAAAATTAATTTCCCCGTTCAGGTTTCTACTTCCTTTGATCTGGGAAAGTTTTGATTTTAGCGGGTTTGATTTGGTTATTTCTTCCTCTTCCTGGGCCATGCCCAAGGGAATAATTACTTCCCCGGAAACCTTACATCTTTGCTATTGCCATACTCCGCCGCGCTATTTATATGGTTACCCAACCGCTCGGCCCTGGCAAAAATATTGGCTGGTGCGAGTTTATACTAAACTGGTTAATGGTTTTATGAAAAAGTACGATTGGGCCTCCTCTGCTCGGGTAGATTACTTTATTGCTAATTCTAAGGAAGTTCAGGGCCGCATTAAAAGATTTTATCAGCGCGATTCCATTGTTATTAATCCGCCCGTAGAGATTCCCAAAAAACTTAAAAAAGTAAAGTTAAAAAAAGACGCTCCTTATTTTTTTGCTTCCCGCCTGGCTTCTCCTAAAAATCATGACTTGGCAGTTAAGGCTTGTGGAGAATTAAAAAGGTCCTTGCTTGTTGCGGGGGATGGTCCGCTAAGAGGAGAAATAGAAAAGCTGGTGGCCCAATACCCAACTGTTAAATACTTAGGTCGAATAACCGATAAAAAACTGGGAGAGTTGTATCGTCAGTGCCGGGCGGTTATTTTTCCGGTTATAGAAGAAGATTTCGGGATTGTTCCCCTGGAGGCCAATGCTTATGGCAAGCCGGTAATTGCTCTTTTTTCGGGGGGAGCCAAAGAAACGGTTAAAGAAAGAGAAACGGGAATGTTTTTTAAAAAACCAACTGTTAACTCTTTGAAAAAAGCAATTTTGAAATTTGAGAAAAAAGAAAAAAGTTTTGAGCCGGAAGTAATGAAAGAATGGGCCAAGGGTTTTTCCAAAAGTAGGTTTAAGCGAGAGATTAAAGATTTTGTTTATTCACACTCCCGAGGTGGGCTTTGACTCCTCGGGGGTGTCTTTTTTAATTATTAATTGTTAACTATCTTAAGTGCCGGAACTGCCAGAAGTAGAAACCATTAAAAGAGATTTAGCTAAATTGTTGGCGGGAAAAAAGATTTTTAATATTTCTACCAACACTCCCAAACAAATTAGGCCTTCTTTAAAAACAGTTAAAAAAAATATTATTGGCAAAAAGATTAAAGGAGTAAAAAGAAGAGCAAAACTCCTGTTAATTTTTTTAGAAGACAATTTGGTTTTAGGAGTGCATTTAAAGATGACCGGGCAGCTTTTTTTCAAAAAAAATACAGAGCCAAAAAACAAGCATCAGCGAGCGGTAATTACTCTTTCGGAAGGCAAAGAGCTTCGTTTTAATGATTTGCGCAAGTTTGGCTATCTTCAGCTGATTAAAGGTAAAAAAGAATTGGATAGTACTTTAGAAAAATATGGCCCTGAACCCTTTTTAGATCTTGATTTTGTTTACTTTAAAAAGCTTCTTACTTCCACTTCAAGGGCAATTAAAATAGTTTTAATGGATCAGTCAAAAATTTCCGGAATTGGCAATATTTATGCCAATGATGCTTTGTTTTTGGCAAGGGTTAATCCCGCCAAGCCGGCGAATAAAATAACTGCCGGAAAAGCAAAAAAACTTTATAATTCTATTCACCAAGTTTTAAAAGCGGGAATCCGTTTTCGGGGGGCTTCGGATCAGAGCTACTTAGATGCCTTAGGTCAAAAAGGAAGTTACCAGGATCATTTTTTAACTTATAAACGAGCAGGGGAAAAATGTTTTAATTGCGGCGCTAAAATTAAAAGAATAAAACTGGGGGGCCGGGGAACTTTTTATTGTCCAATTTGTCAAAAGTAAAAAAAACAACAATGTGGCTTAAAAGCTTGCAGTTGACTAATTTTAGAAATTATAAAGCGGGAAAATTTAGTTTTTCGCCCACTACTAATTTAGTTATCGGGGCTAATGCGGTTGGCAAAACTAATCTTTTGGAAAGCATTTATCTGCTTAATTCGGGCAGTTCGTTTAAAGCGGAGGTAGCCTCGCAAATGATTAATTGGGAGGCTGATTTTGGAGTGATTGAAGGAGGGGTGGTGGAAAAGGAAGAAGAAAACACCTTGTTAATTCAACTTCAAAAAGGAAAAGGGCGGATTACTAAGAAAAACTTTTTAGTTAATGGTGTAGGAAAACCGCGGAAAAAATTCCTCCCCTTTTTCTTTGCCGTTTGCTTTCGGCCCGAGGATATTCGCCTGGTTTCCGGGCCGCCGGACAGGCGAAGAAAATTATTGGATGAGATTCTCTCCTCTTTAGACTGGCGCTACCAGCAATCACTGCGCCAATATACTAAAGCTTTAAAACAAAGGAATAGATTATTGGATGAAATTAGAGAAAGAAAAGCCAAAATAGCGGAGCTTTTTTACTGGGACAATGCTTTAGTTAAAAACGGCCAGTTTTTAATTGAGGAGAGAAGAAAAATGGTTGGCTTTGTTAATCATTATTTGTCTTTATCTCCTCACGGTTTTTTGCAAAAAATGAGTCTTAATTATCAGCCCAATCCGGTAACCTTAGAAAACTTAAAAAGATCGCTTAAAAAAGATGTTTATACCGGCTGGACCAACGTGGGGCCGCACAAGGATATTTTAGTGGTAGAAAGCAGCCAGTTTAAAACAGCAGACCAAAACATTGCTTTTTGGGGCTCTAGGGCCCAGCAGAGATTATCGGTATTGGGCTTAAAGTTGGCGCAGTTGGAATATGTTTATGAACAAACTAAAAGAAGGCCGATTTTATTACTGGATGATATTTTTTCCGAGCTGGATTTAAATCAGCAAAAACTCCTAAAAACTACTTTTGAGGATCACCAGGTGATTGTCACCTCCACCACTCGGCCCAACCCCAAAATTTTTGGGTGGGAGAAAGAAATTGAGTTGGATGGAGTTTAAAAGGCAGAGATTGACTTTAGATAATTTTCCGAATGAATACTTTTTCTAAATTAGGAGTATCTACTCTCCTGATTTAGCTAAATTAAGAGAGTTTGTCAAGGATCAAGCCATTTTTCCCAAATGTACTGGACTTATACATCATATTGAAAAAAAAGGTTAATTATGCTATTTTGTAAAAAATGGTGGAAGAAGTCAAAAATGCTGATGTTGCTCGCAGAAGTGTTTTGAAAGGGTTGGTGTTTTCTGCCGCCGGTTTGATCTTGCCCAGGGGAAACCAGCCTCCTCCAGAAGGGCTGGGTTTTCCAGAGAAGGAAACAATCCCTGTGAAATGGGTGGTGCGTGATGGTGTTTTTACGCCCAGCGAAGGCAGTTCTTCTTGGCAGCTTTGGCATCTTTTGGGCGGCGGCGATGAATTACCTGGTTCTTGGCAAAACGCGTTGGGAATGGAACCTGGTCAACCCTGGAAATTGCCTCCTGTAGAAGATGTTGAAATTCCTCAAAATTTAATCGTTACCGGCGAAGCTGGATTGCTAGTTGAGCCCAAGAATAGCGAGGCGCATGGACTTGCCGAAACAATGAGACAAAAAGTAGAAGAATTAGCTTTCTGTCCAGAGGTTGATGAAGAAACATATAGGCCAATGGCAATCATTGCTGTCAAGCGAGGAGAGGGAGATACTTTATATTATATGGCTGAAAATGTTTATAATGATCAGGGTTTGAGTAGGAGATTAGGTACCGGTGGTTTTTATTATAATCAGTATTCGTCTTTAGCAAAGCATTTACCAGACATAAAAAATAGGCCTGGTTTTATATTATCAGATCGGGATCTGAAAAAAGGCGTAGCTGTTCAACCAGCTGGAATGTACTTAAGACTAGACACAGAAGGAAACCTTCAAGCGCGTTATTTAGGTCCAGGTGAGGTTGGGGTAGCTTACAAACAAACGGTTGATAAATCTATTGATAAGGTTTTTAGTAGACATGTTATTGAGTTTGAAACTCATCCGCCTGAACCGCGCGCCAATTACCCGCGTGATATTTTTTTGGCCGAAGGCGAACTATTATTAACACCAGAACAGGTAGGTTTATTTATTGCAAGAGGCGCTGGTGATGAATTTGTTACTGTAAGTCCTTTTGGCAGTTTTCAAGCGGTGGCAAGAGTAGATGCATCAACAGTGCTTGCTTATTTACGCCAAAAGTATACTTCTACAGAAAGGACATTTCCTGTAGTTATTTATGACTATAATGTTGGTGATAGAAAAATAGAACGCCCAAATGGTATTTGGGTTGCTGAAGAAAGTCATGTTCGTGAACCGCTTGGTGAAATTTTATCCAAGGCTGGTTTATTACCAGGTATGCCTCATGATGCACAAGAACTTGACAAAATGATCAGTGGTGTAATAACAGGAGCTGAGAAACAATTTAAAGCATATTATTCAGTCATTAACGGGCCAGACCGTTTTTGTATACCGCCAATTCATCCTCAAGGTTCCCGCGGCTGGCTTGGTTAAAAGATAAAGGATTTTTCCTGGTAGGTTTTAAAAAAAAGAAAAAATCTTATGACAGAAAATGGTCAAGTGGAAACATTATCAGCTATTCCCGAAAGCCGGCTTTTAGAGCAGTTGGATCATCCCCAAAGTAGCGTTCTGTTTCGCTTTGTTACCGCTTATATTATTAGTAAGTATAACGCCCTAACTTATCCGGATTCCACCGATTCAAAGGTTCGTTATCAGGTAAAAAAAGGGGAAGAAAACAGGAAAAGAATGGACCAGCAAATTGAGCAAGAGGCTGGTTGGGAAATGGAAAATCTGGAGAGCTTGGAAGCGGTTGGTCAATCAATAAGAGAGCCTTTGGCTGTTTTTTCTCAATTTATTGCCGGTAAAAGCGCGGAGCAGTTGTCTTTATTATCTAAATCTCAAAAAAATCAATATCAAAAGCGACTGGCTCATTTTCTTGAAGATGCAATAGGGGTAACCGCCCAATATTTATGGGGTTCTGGCAATCATTTTGGCAAAGATGAGTCAACAGTAGAATCCTTTTTTATCCCTAAAGTTGGTGATTTTCCCGAGTTGTTTGATCTTGACAAGGGGGGGGTTAATTTAAGAGTTGACAATCTCGAGACTGGGGTAAATGGTTTGCGCGCTCGTCTTTTTCCCGCTGTTCAAATAGAGGAAGAGGAGGATTTGACCACTGCAGGATCACTTAATTGTTTAGCGACGGGTTTAAGAAGAACGCCTGAGATTTTGGTTGAAGTTGGGGAAATCGCTCTTTTTTTAGCTGATCAAGTTCAAAAATACTCTGATGTTGTTGCTAAAAGTTTAGGGGCTGAAAAAGTAAGGCTTGATTGCTTTGACCCTTGCCTTTTTATCGTGAGCGCCTTGGCTTGTCCTCATGATCTAATTCCCCAACGAATGCCTTTTCAAGCTTTTCGTAATTTTTCTCATTCGGCAGATGATTATGACGGGAGGGTTAGGGGCAAGGGCTTAGAAGAGAGCCGAGCTCTTCTTTTATGGAAAACAACCAGAGCCTTTTTAGTTTATAACTTGATAAACGAGCTGGAAAAATCAAGAGTTAAAAGTCCTAAACTAGATCAAGAGCTAAACAAGCACCTTTTTCCTGATAAAGAAAGAGAAAAATTGCAAAAAAGAAGATTAGCTCTTAGGGAGAAAGTAGGGGATTTGGTAGCCAAAATGAAGGTTTTGAAAAGAGAAATAGCCAAAATTGACAATGTTCTAGTTGACAAAGCCCGTGTTAGATAATAATTCTCTTTCCTCAAAACGGCCTTTTTAGGGGCTCTTGTTAGATAGTATTCTTTTCCTCAAAATACTTTTAAACTTTTAATGTTTTTGGCAGCGTTTTTCCTGCTGAATTTTAAA
>JADHWP010000002.1 GCA_016783425.1 Candidatus Shapirobacteria bacterium | reverse complement strand
GCCAGGGCCAGCAAAATAATTCCTCCCAGGGCAAAGGCCAGCTCTTTTCTTTCTATAATATTTCTGATCTGGCCAAAAATTCGATTTCTTTTTTCCTCCTCTACTGCCTCGCAACCACCGTCTTTATTTTTCCACCAGTCCCGAAGACTATAAGCTCCCGCTCCCAAAGCCATTACCCCCACCACCAGCCTAATCCAAAAAACAAAACCCAGGAGTAAAAATAAATTAAGCCAGGCGGCCATAATCAAAAAATAAACCAGGCCGGAGGTTAAAATAAAAGCGGCCCCCAAAATCCAGCGCCTCTTTTTTTCTTTTACTCTTAACAGCAGGGAAATTAAAAACAGCAGGGTCCACATGGCGCAGGGATTAAAACCATCCAGTAAGCCCAAAACCACGGTCAGCAAAGGCAAAGAAAGAGTTTTGGCATCTATTCTCCCCAATAAAGGCAAGTTTAAAGTTTGGGGTAAAATTTCTTTTTCAGTTGTTTCTCCATTATCCAGCAAAGCCTCAACCACTTTTCTAATTTCCCGGCCCGTTGTCTCTTCATCCCGAAAACCAATAAAATATTCTTCCTCAACCACGGTAAAAGGAACCAGCCCGACCAGGTTTTCCGGCACTTTTAACTCTTGGGCTAATCGGACTAAAAGCTGTTGATTTTCAGCTAAACTGATTTCATGATCTTTAATTTGAATTTCCGGATATTCGCTTTTTAATTTTTTCAAAAACACTTTTTCAAAAGCGCAATGCGGGCAGTTTTGGGACCAAAAAAAAGAAAGCTCTACCTCTTTGGCTTGCGCCAAAGAAACAAAGAAAGAAAAGAAAATCAGTAAAAAGAAAAATGCTTTTTTAATCACTTATCCCTATTTTCCAAGATAATTCTTACTAATTCTTTTTTTGAAGGTTCTCCGTGAAGGCGTAAAAACTCCTTCTTATCTTTACTCAAGAAAATAAAAACCGGCAGTTTTTCTCCTTTGATTTCAAATTCCGCTATTTTCTCCTGATCCGCATCATAATCAAAATACTCGGTCTTTAACCAGGGGTTTTCTTTTTCGATTTTTTTCCAACGAGCCCGCATCACTAAACAACCCGGGCACCAAACTGCTCCAATTTTGATAACTTTCATCGTATCCATCTTAAAACAAAAGAGGGGTAAAAACAAGTTAGCCGATCAAGCCCTTTATTTCTTCCAACACCTCTTTGGGCGAATCTACAATCCGGTAAACCCGCAGTTCTTCATCTCTAAGCTTCATATTTTTCCCAAAAACTTCCATAACCTCATACCACCAGGAGCCATATAAAATCAATGGTTCGTGAGTCCCATAATAGAGCCGAGCCAAACCCCAGGCCATTCCAAACTCGGAAATCGTCCCTGTGCCTCCGTTAAAAATCACAAACACATCCCCTATTTCCAATAATTTTAAAGTCCGCTCTAAATAATTGTCCGTTATGATCAGCTCATCCACCTTGTTTTCCAAATCCCGGCCTTCAAAATTACTCATGCCCTCACTTTTAAAAGCAACGCCAATCGTTTTTCCGCCTCCCGCTTTTGCTCCTTCGGTGGCCGCCCGCATTACCCCCGGGCCCGCCCCATTAACAATAGTATAGCCTTCCTGGGCTAAAATCCGGCAAACCTCAAAAGCCTCCTGATAAAGCTTGTCTTCTTTTTTAGCTTGAGAATAGCCAAAAATAGCTACTTTCTTCCCTTGACTACTTATTTGCTCCATAATAGAATGATACTATACTAGCAATGAGAAAAAAACTAACTGCCCTGGTTGTTCTCGCTCTCGCCTTTCTTTTCTTAAATTTTTCTTCGGTTTTTGCTTCAGGTTTTAACCTTAAATCAATTGGCAATTTAAACACTGATGGCAAACTCTATCCCCAATGGTGGTATTCAAGTTTACAGCCCACCTTTGCCGGTGAAGCGGCTGCTTCCAGCGCCATAGATATCACGATTGACGCCGAAACTTACCAGGCCACGACTGACATTGATGGAAATTGGAGCTTTACTCCTCCGGCAACTTTAAGCGCCGGAGACCATAGTATTACCTTAACTAATGCTGGCTCAACAATTTCCTTCACCTTGACTTTGGGAAGCGATAACGTTGACTGGGATTCAATCAGCTCAAGTGGCAGTGCTACTTTACCGACTGTTGGCTTTGTCTGGCCGACGATTTTTATGGTTTCTACTGGCTTAACTTTTATTTTGCTTTCCCATTCAATTGAAAAAGGTATCCTTAAAAAGGGATAGGGCAGGAAATAAAACAAGATGATGATAAAAAAAAGGCTTTTAATCATTTTAGGAATTGCTCTCCTGCTGACTTTAATTAAATTTTTTATTTGGCCTAAGTTTTCTTCACACCTGCCCAATTTAGGTAAAAAAATTAACCTAAACTCCCAAGCAGATATTACTTTAGTTGCCACCAAAAAAGATAACAGCGGAATTCTACCTAACACTACTTTTCTCCTTTCTAGCCAAGCGCCTCTAAATACTGCCGAGCTGGAACAAAGTCTAACGATTATTCCTGCTCTTTCTTTAGAAATAAAACAAACCAAAGAGAACGAATGGGAAATTACCCCCAGTAAAGAATTAGCTAAAGGAGAAATTTACCAATTTAAACTTCCCTCGTTGATTGGCGGAGTCCAAGCTCAAGAAATTTCCTGGGCTTTCCAAGTCCAAACTCCCCTGGAGATTACAGGCAGTCTTCCGGCTGATAAAATAACCGATGTCCCCCTTAACAGCCCAATTGAAATTTACTTTAATAATCCCGAATTTACCCCGGACCAAAATTACCTGGAAATTAACCCTTCTCTTGATGGTCATTGGGAAAAACATCAAAACACCCTCGTTTTTGTGCCCCAAAAACTTACTTCAACAACGATTTACACGGTTAAGGTTAAAAAGGGACTTGTTTTAAGCGGGAGTGAGGAAACCCTAGCCCAAGATTATGTTTTCCAATTCGAAACCGGAGAGGAAGAGAAAGTAAGAACTCCTCGGTTTAATTTTACCCGATCCCTTTTTGAAACATCTCCTGACCTCCCTCCGACAATTTTAATTGGTAACTGGCAACCCCCCAGTAGCCAAACTAAGGGAAAACTTTACCAAGTAAGCGAACATAACTTTAAAAACTGCTTAGAAGAAAAGATTAGTTTGCCTGACTGGGCTCAATACAGCCAAACCCTCCACCGCTGTTCTATTAATCAGCCTCCAAATAGCGAGTTTGATTTGGAAGTAAAAAGAATAAACGACACCGCTCCTCAATCCTACTTTGAGCTTCCCGAAAAATTAACCCCAGGATACTATTTTCTGGAAATAGAAAATCCGGGAACTCATTCCAGCCAAGTTTTAATCCAATCTACTCCTTTGTCTTGGTATTTATGGGTCGGGGACAAGGAAACTGTTTTCTGGACTAATGATTTGCAAACCAAGCAACCGGCCGGGGGCACGGCCATTTTCCAAGATAGCCAAAAAATTGCCCAAACAGACAACGAAGGAATGGCAGAAATTAAAACCCCCAACTCTTTAAAAGAAAGTAAAAATCATCTCTTAACTTTAGAGCAAGGAGCAAATAAGGCTTATGTTCTGCTTTTAGGGACTTCAAATTGGTCTTCAAACGGGCCAACCGAAAGTAAAGTTCAGGTTAAGGCTAACGAATACTGGTCCTACCTTTATTTTGACCGCCAACTATACGCCCCTCAAGATAAAATTAATTTTTGGGGAATTATTAAACCCCGAGAAAAAGGGAGAATCAATCAGGCAAAAGCTAAGTTAGCAAAAGGTTATTATAGTTTTTGGAGCGAGAAAGTTGACCAAGGAGTTACCTTAATCGAAGAAAAAGAAATCAGTCTTTCTCCTCAAGGAACTTTTATCAGCCAATTTGACCTAAGCCAACTACCTCCCGGTTCTTACTCAATAGGTATTTTTGATGAAAAAACTTTGATCAACAGCAAATACTTTAGCATTCAAACCTTTTCTAAACCGGCTTATAAAATCGAGGCTATCCCCGAAAGAGTAGCTATTTGGGCCGGAGAGACTAATAAAATTAAAATAAAAGCCAGTTTTTGGGACGGAACTCCTGTAAGCAACACTACTCTTGCCTGGCAGAATTACCAAAAAGACACCAAGGGGGAAATTACCACTAACCGGATAGGTGAAGCAACTCTTGAGGTAAAAACTAATTACGAAAGTCGGGAATATTGGCCTGATTATTGGAACCTTGACTTTCATCCTAAACTCCCCCAAGAGGCAGAAATAAACACCTCGGTATCTTTTTATACTTTCGGCCCGAAAATTAATTTAAGCGGAAAAACCGAATGGGAAAATAACCAGGCCACCACCACTATTAAAGCGATTAAGTTAGATCTTGAAAAGCTCCAAGCTAGTCCCTGGGACAAAAAAGGAGAGCCGGTTGCTAGCCAAAAAATAAAAACAATGGTCTATTATACTTGGCAAGAAAAAATTGAAACCGGAGAAGTCTACGACCCAATTGACAAAAGAATAATTAAGCAATACCGTTATGAAAAAAGGCAGGAAATGATCAAAGAGGAAGAGCTTACGACCAACGCTCAAGGGGAGGCTATTCTTAATTTCCCGGCCCAAGAAGAAAAAAGCTATGAAATTATCTTAACGGCTGAAGATGAAAACGGTCGAATCGAAAATACTAAATTACACCTATGGGCCGGCAGCCAAAGAGAAGCGACCAGTCAGTTAACTATCGAAAGCAACGCTACTAGCTTCAAAGTAGGCGAAAAAGTCAAACTAACCTTAGCCACCCAATCTCCTCTCCCCGAAGAGTCCTTTCACTTCCTTATTATTGGTTCTCAAAACGGGAAAAATGTCTTTCGAAAAAACCAAACCAGCAACCAATTAGAGCTTGAATTTAAAGAAGAATTTATTCCCAACCTGGAAATCAGAGCTATTTGCTTTACCGGCAATACTTACTGGAGCAGCCAAAATTGGGACATGTTTAGCCGGGGAGCCTTAAGTTTGCGCTTTAATTCAGAAAATAAAGAATTAAATTTAGAAATAAAAACTAATAAAGAAAAATACGAGCCCGGCGAGGAAGTAAAAGTAGAAATTCTGGCTGCTGATTACCAAAACCAACCTCGCCAGACTCGACTTTTAGTTTCCGCCGTAGATGAAGCTCTAAGTGATCTTGACGCCATCCCCTCTCCTAATCTTCTTTCCACCCTTTACCGTTCCATTGGCGAAGGTCGAATTATTAGCTACACCTCTCATCCTCGACCTCAAGAAGAATTACAAGCCGAAGGCGGAGGGGGAGGAGGATTAAGAGAAAATTTCCAAAATACCGCGGTTTTTCAAGAAGTAGAAACCGATAGTCAAGGAAAGGCTAATTTAAGTTTTAAGCTTCCTGACAATATTACTTCCTGGCGAATTACCAGCGTTGCTTTGAGCGAAGCTTTAGAAGCAGGAGAGGGAGAATATTTAATCCCTGTTTCTAAACCAATCTTTGTAAATTTAATTAGCAATGAGGAATTTATTAGCAGTGACCAACCCCAAATTACTGCTATTGCTTATGGTGATTTAATTGACAATGATCAGAATATTGATTACACCCTAAAAGCTCCCAGTTTGGGAATTGGAGTCCAAAAGATTAGCAAAAAAGGTTTTGAGCCAGTTGATTTTTCTCTTAAAAGCTTAGAACCAGGAGAACATAAAATTGAAATATGGGCAGAGAATCAAGGCAAAAAAGACGGGTTAGCAAAAACCATTAAGGTGGTTAAAAGCCGGTTAAGCCGGGAAGTAAGCGAGTATCAAGAACTTAATCAAAAAATTAAACCCGCCTGGTCTACCCAAAAAACAGCCGTCGTAACCGTAGTCGACAAAAGCCAAGGTTTTTGGTATCCCTATTTAATCGCTCTTTCCCGACTTGATATTTACGGGAAAAACGAACGGGTTGACAGATTGGCTACTCAACTGAAGGTACGTCAACTTTTAAACAACTATTTCGGTACTAATTTAACTAAAGAGAGCAATATCAGTCACTACCAAAGAGAAGGAGGCTTCGTCCTTACCCCTCAGAGCAGTCCGGATCTTTTCCTTTCCAGTAAAATAGCGGCCCTGGGACTGGAAGAAACTGACAAGATTAGTCTAAAAAGGTATCTTTGGGAACAGTTTAATCAAGAAAAATCAATTGAGCGGGCAAGCGCTGCTCTTTGGGGACTGGCTGAACTTGAAGAACCGGTTTTAAACACGATCATTAATCTAAAAAAAGAGGAAAATACTACTTTGGGTAAAATATTTTTAGGATTAGCCGCTAGCGCTCTTGGAGACCAAGCGACAGGACAGGAACTTTACCAAGAGGTAGTTAATCTAGGAAAAAGCAAAGAAATGGACATTGAAACTACTGCTCTGGCAATGGTTTTAGGCGGAAAAATCGGCAATGATTTGGCTGAAAAAATGTGGTACTTTTTAAATGATAATCCGAGCCAGGAAAACTTATACGTCACTGAAAAAGCAATCTTTTTAAAATCATTTTTAGAAAAAAGCCTAACTGATCCGGGAGTTTTTTCCTACCGCCTGGACGGCAAAACTAAAAAACAAACCTTAGAGTCTGGAAAGGCTTATCAAATACTAGTTTCCCCATCCCAAACCGACAGTTTTGAAATTGAACCGGTTTCCGGACGTTTAGGTTATATTGCCCAATGGTGGGAAGGTTACCAGCCCAATGAGAGTGACTACGATCAACAAATAAAACTAAACTTAACCAGCAATCCTCAAGGAAAGATATCCACCGGACAAGTGGTTGAAATTAAGGCTCAATCCCAAATTAATGCCAACGCCTTGAGCGAGCCCTATCTGGTAACCATTAGTCTTCCTTCAGGATTGCGCTATATTAAAGCCCCTTACTCCTGGCAAACGATAGAAGAAAAAAGCAATAAACACTATTCTTACCCCCTATTCCAAGAAGGCAATCAATTAGTTTTTAGGGCCGATCCTTCCGATCCTATTTACTTTCTCGCCAGACCAATAAATAAAGGTAATTTCACCTTTGAACCGGCAATTATTTATCATTCTGTTTCTAAAGATTCTTTTAATCTCTCTAGCCCTCCACCTGATATAATTATTCAGTAATGCTTAAAAAGAATACTATTTTTCTCCTTTTGCTAGGAGCAATTATTTTGGTTTTATTCTTCACCTTTAACTTGGTTACTAAACCCGAAATTAAACAAATAAATAAAGCTTTTATCCTTCCTCATAATCCCCTTTTCTCCTCACAAATAAACGATATTCTTTTATCCGGTCCCAAACTTTCACAAATAACCACCATTATTATTTTTGGCCCCAATCATCAAGATATTGGTCCCTATCTTATTAGCACCAATAATTATCTTGCCCATAAACTAGGAACCGATATTAACGAAGAATTAATAGAAGAAGAGCACAGCATTCAAACTCTAAAACCACTTTTAAAAAAAAGATACCCTCGGGCCCAAATTATCCCCTTTATTTTTCGCAAAGGACAGGAAGTTGAGCAAATAATAAACTGGACCAATAATCTAAAGGGGCAAATTGAACAACAAAAAACCTTAATGATTGCTTCAGTTGACTTTGCCCACTACCTTGATCAAAAAACTAGTGCCCAAAACGATCAAGTCACTCTTCAGGCTATTGAAAATTACAACTATCAACTAATCAGCACCCTAAATTCAGATTACCTTGATTGCCCAACCTGCATAATCTCTTTTTTAGAATTAACTAAACCAGAAAACCTAAAACCAATAGTTTTAAAAAACAAATATCAAGAAGGCACTAGCTACTTTTTTATTGCCTTCCGTCCTTCTGATTCTACTTTTACCCCTACTTTAATTCCTCTTTCCCCTACCCCCCCTGCTCAAATTACTCTGATTGCCACTGGCGATCTTTCCCTTTCCCGGGAAATAAACTATACGATCATCCAAAAACAAAACCTCCACTTTCCTTTTGAAAAAATTGCTTCGGTTATTCAAGAAGCTGATTGGGCAATTGCCAATTTAGAAGGTCCGGTAATCAGTGATTGCCCCCAATTACGTACCGGCTTTAAGTTTTGCGGAGAGATTCAAAACCTCAACGGCTTAACGAGTGCCGGTTTTGATGCTCTTAATCTTGCCAACAACCATATTAATAATTTTGGCCCCCAAGGCCTAGATGAAACTATCCAAGCCCTGGATAATCAAAAGATAAAATACTTTGGCTTGGGCAAAATAGATTTTCGAACCATTAAGGAAATAGATCTTGTTTTCTTAGGTTTTGACGATACCCTTGCCCCTTTAGACAAAACCAGGCTTCAAGCAGAAATAGAAAAAGTTGACTCCCAGGCTGATTGGGTAATAGTTAATTTTCACTGGGGAGAGGAATATCAAGGCCAGCCCAACTTTCGCCAAAAAGAAATTGCCCAACTGGCAATTGAAGCGGGAGCGGATATTATTATTGGCCACCATCCCCATGTTGCCCAACCCCTGGAATACATAGAGGGAAAACCAATTTTTTATTCTTTGGGAAATTTTGTTTTTGACCAGCTTTGGTCCCAAGATACTAGAAGCGGGGCTTTAGGAAAAATTATTTTGAGTAAAAACAAAATAATTAAAGCAGAAATGATCCCGATTTATATTAATAACCAGTATCAGCCGGAATTAGTTAATCCATGAAAAAATTACTTTTAGCTAGTGTTTTTCTTTGCTATTTAATTTTACCCATAGATACGGACTTGGGCTGGCATCTGCGCTACGGCCAGCAGATATTTCAAAACCACCAAGTTTTTAAAATTAACCAAATAGGATTTTTCCTAACCAACTACCAATGGAAACACGCCTACTCACTCTACCAGCTCCTAACTTTCTTTCTTTTCAATTATTTTGGTTTTTGGAGCTTAGTTATCGGTAACGCCTTACTGCTCACCACTGTCTTTTGGTTAATTATCAAAACCTTTCCCAAGAGCAACACTCTCTTTCTAGCCCTTAGTTTTATTTTTCTTTTTCTCATCAGCCTGCCAGTAACTAATCTTGGCTGGCGTAGCCAGCTTTTCTCCTTTCTAGGCATTTCCCTGCTTTACTTTCTTCTTTTAAATAAAAAAAGATTATTTCTCCTTCCTTTGCTTTTTTTACTTTGGGCTAATCTTCATGGTGGTTTTATCTTGGGTTTCATTTTGCTCTTTTTCTATTTAATAGGAAAAGTTCACAAAAAAGAAAAAATAACCCCTCTCCTCATTATTATCTTTGTTTCTTTTCTGGCTACCCTAATTAATCCTTTCGGTTTTGAGAACTACCAAGAGATTTACCGCCATACCTGGTATCCCTTAAACCAACTGATTGCTGAATGGGTAAAGCCAACTAAGATAAGCATTTTACTAATCATCATTAGTGTTTCTACCCTCTTTATTGGCCTTATTAGCCAAGTTAAAATAAATAAACTGCTTAAGAAAAAAAACTTTATCTTTCTTTTTCTCAGCTATTTATTTTTTCTAATATTAGCCCTAAAAGCTCGGCGCAATTTAGCCGCTTTTGGCCTTTCTTCTGTTTATTTAGCTAACCACCTGTTTCAATTTCAAGCAAAAAAAATCCGGATCAGCAAAATAATAATCTTCCTTATTTTCTCCACTTCCTTAACCTGGCGATTAACTAAACTTCCTCCTGCCAACCCCGGCTGGTCAACTATTTGTGAAAACAGCCAGTGGAGCTTGCCCTGTCAGGCCACCCAATATTTAAAAGGCAATCCTGATCTTTGCCAAAACATTTTTAATGCTTATGAGTGGGGCGGATACTTAGCCTGGCATTTGCCAGGCAGAAAAATTTTTGTAGACGGCCGCATGCCCACTTGGTCTACCCCCAGCGGCAAAAGTCCCTATACTATCTACCTGGAAATTCTTCAAGCCCAGTCTGGTTTTGAGCAAAAGTTGGAAGCGTATAAAGCTGATTGCCTGCTAATTGGCAAAAATACTTTTTTAGACTTAGAGCTTAAAAACAATCCTGGTTATCCCTGGGAAAAAAACTATGAAGACGAAATAGCCATTCTTTACACTCTTGAAAAACAGCCTTAAATAATCTTTTCCTGGTCTTTTTTGAGTTTAATTTCCCTGTTCCAAATCGCACTGCCCGCAAAAGCAATATCCGCTCCGGCTTCTTGTATTTCCAAAAGGTTATTTTTATTAATCCCTCCGTCTACCCCAATGGCAAAATCAGCTTTTAGCTCCTCCCGCATCTCCATCAAACGCCTAATCTTCTTCAAGCAACTTTTCTCAAACTCTTGTCCACCCCGGCCAGCTTTAACTCCTAAAAGCAAAATCACACTACAGCGCCAGAAAACCTCCTGATCAATCCTTTCCAAGGGAGTAGCCAGGTCAACCGCCAGCCCCGCTTCCATTCCCTCACTCTCCACTCGATCCAAAAAATCAAGCTGATCATTCATTAGTTCAATTTGACCGATTACCCTTTGGGCGATAATTAAATTGCACTTTTCCACCCAGGCAAAAGGATTATCGACCATTAAATGAATATCCCAAAAAAACTGCTTGTCCTGATATTGGCCCAGCCACTCTAGAGGAAAAGTGGCTTCCCCCCCAAACTTGCTGTCAGTCACATCAATCTGCACCCAATCGGTTTTTCCTTCTAAAAAGTTAATTTTCTTCTCTAAGTCTGGAGAAGAATTAGTCAAAATCACGGGAATAATCTTCACTGATTAATCCTGGAAGCTAACTCCAGCAAGCGGCAACAATAACCGTATTCATTATCATACCAGGCGCCCAAATGAAGCATGTCCTCGGAAACTACCTGGGTTAAAGGCAGGTCCACAATGGCTGAAGCGGAATTACCCAAAATATCAGAAGATACCAAAGGCTCAAAAGAAACTTTAACGATTCCCGCCAGCTGATTACCGGCGGCTTCAATCATTAACTGATTAACCTGATCCACGGTTACTTTTTTTTTCAATTTAAAAACAAACTCTGAATAGGAGCCACAAGCTACCGGCACTCGTACGGCTGAAGCCGCGAATCGACCTTGTGCTTGCGGATAAGCAGCCACTACCGCCTTGGCCGCCCCGGTTCCGGTCGGAACAATATTTTGCGCCGCCGCTCTGGCTCGGCGCAAATCCGAATGGGAGCCATCCACTAAGTTTTGAGTGGAAGTATAGCCGTGAATAGTAATCATTACGCATTCCTCAAAGCCAAGCTTTTGATCAATTAATTTAACCAGGGGCGCCACACAATTGGTGGTGCAAGAACCATTACTAATTAAATTCTCCCCCTTGTATTCCTGATCATTAACCCCCAGCAAATAAACCGGAATTTGAGGATCTTTAGGGGGAGAAGAAATAATCACCTTTTTTGCCCCTCCTTTGAAATGACCGGCCGCTTTTTTGTCCTCAAAAGCGCCAGTGCACTCCAGCACAATATCAGTTTTATAATTCTTCCATCTGATTTTTTGAGGATTACGCTGGGCCAGAATTGGAAATTCCCGATCCTTAACTTTAATCCTTCCAATCTCCTCTCCGCCTTTAGGCTCAACAATTTCAATCTTTTCCGAAAAACGGCCGTAAACCGTATCGTATTTTAAAAGATGAGCCCAGCCCTCGACCCCCATTGAACCGGAGGTATTAATAGCTACCAAATCAATTTCTTCAGAATAGCGCTCCCACCAGGCCCGAAAAGCAACTCTCCCGATCCGGCCAAAACCATTAATCGCCACCCTTGCCTTACTCATAATATCAGCTTACAACCAATCCCAGCCCTTGTCAATTTAGGGTATAATGTAGTTTAACAAATTGTTGACTCCGAAAAAGAAAAAATGACATAATCAACACTATGACCAGACTGGAAAAGAAAAACTGGCGCCAATATTTTCAGCTTAAAACTAACCAGATAATCAAAACCCTCACTATTTCTGATGTTTTTATTCTCTCCGGCTTTGGTTTAATCAGTCCCATTTTCGCCATTTTTCTAACCGATAATATCCAGGGGGGTAATATTGAAGTCGCCGGCATCGCTTCGATGATCTATTTTCTCACTAAATCCCTAGGCCAACTGCCCGTTGCTCAGATAGTTGATCGAATTAGGGGGGAGCGGGATGATTTTTGGGCCATGGTAGTCGGCTCTTTGGTGACCAGCCTAGTCCCCCTTTTATACTTAATTGCCCGCGCGCCCTTAGAAGTTTATCTAATCCAGTTTATTTACGGACTGGCTCAGGCTTTTACTTTTCCCTCCTGGATGGCAATTTTCACCCGTCACATAGAGCCAACCCAGGAAGGAACCGAATGGGGTATTTACTTTACCCTCACTGACCTGACCGGCGCCGGAGCGGCCGCCATAGGGGGAATAATTGCCCAAAATCTAGGCTTTGCTCCATTATTTGTAATTGTTTCTGTTTTCTCTTTTATTGGCTCTTTTTGGCTTCTTTTAATAAAAGAGAGAATGAAAAAAGGGCAAAAAACTATTTAATCGCCTTAATCCCCGGTAAAGTTTCGTCTTTTAAAAACTGGAGCATCGCTCCGCCTCCCGTGGAAACAAAATTAAAACAACTCCAAAGCCGTAATTGAGAAAGCACCCGATGAGTATCGCCCCCGCCGGCAATTTTAAAAGCCCGGCTTTCGGCAATCGCCTTAGCAATCTCTTGTGTTCCCGCTCGATTTTCTTTTTCTTCATATACTCCCATTGGGCCCGCCCAAACAATGGTTTTGGCGCCGGCTATTGCTTTTTTAAATTTTTTTATCGTTCTTTTATCAATATCTTTGCCCGCCTTATTTAATTTTCCAAACACGAGCTTTTTTTTCTGGCTTTTTGCTTTTAGCTTTAAGTTTTGAACTAACTTTGGAAGCTTGCCCCCCACCAGCAACTGGTCTGCCCAGGAAGAAAGAAAATCCAAATAATCAACCTTCCCCTTTTTGCTTCCCCCTAAAACAAAA
Source organism: Candidatus Shapirobacteria bacterium (assembly GCA_016783425.1). Taxonomy (GTDB): domain Bacteria; phylum Patescibacteriota; class Microgenomatia; order UBA12405; family BS750m-G30; genus BS750m-G30. Next base: position 31,335 of record JADHWP010000002.1, on the reverse strand, counting down.
ACCAATGGTCGGGGAGAGTGCGCCTTTAGCCAGCTTAAGGTTTTTACTTCTCCCTCAATTCTTAAACCTAAAAAAGAAGGTAAAGCTTGGGGTAAACCAGTGATAGAAGCATGATCCCGATGAGAACTCCCAAAAGCATCATTAACAAAAACCTCTCCTGGAACGGCTAATTTTTTAACAAAATCTATATCTTTATTTTTTTCTCCGGAGGAAAAGCGTAAATTCTCCAGCAAAACCAGCTTTTCTTTTTTACCTAATCTTTTTTCAAACCAATTAGCAACTGGTCTTAAACTTAGATCCTTAACTATTTTTCCCCCAGGCCGACCCAAATGACCCAATAAAACAATTTGTTCAACTTTCTTTTCTTGCAAAAAACGAATACTGGGTAAGGCGCAGCTTAAACGATAATCCTCATCTACTACCCAACCTTTTCCTTTTTTCTTCAAATCCACATCCGCATCAATGCGCAAAAGCACCCTTTTTCCGGTAAAATCAAAATTACTTTTCGACAAATACATTGCTCAAATTTAAAACTTTGCTAATTCTTCTTTTTTGCCGCTCTGCCCCCTCAAACTCGGTTTGTAAAAAAGCCTCCACGATTTTTTTGGCCTTTTTGTCAGATAAAAAATCAGCCGGCAAGGCTAAAACATTGATATCATCATCAGCCCGAGCAGACTTTATTTGGGCCGCCCCAAAACCCAAGCCGCAACGAATTTTGGGAAATTTGTTGGCCACAATATCCGCCCCCACGCCAGAGCCGCAAACCACAATCCCCACCGCCTCTTTTTCGTGCTTGGAAACTTTTTGGGCTACTCTAGCGGCCCAATCCGGATAATCATCTTCTTCGTCCAATTCTTTATTGCCTAAATCTTCAAAAGGAAAGTTCCAGGCTCTCAACCAATGAGCGATTTTTTCTTTAAGATGCCAGCCTAGATGATCAGCGCCTAAGTAAACCATTTTATTTGCCAAAAGCCAAGGCTAATTCTAATAATTCTTTTTGAGGATTTTTGGCTTTTACCACATCAGAGCTAACCAAAACTCCTACTGCCCCCAACTCTATAGCTTTTTTCACATCAGCGGCGCAGTGAACCCCAGCTCCAACTACCAAATTATACCCGGCCATCAACTCAACCATATTTTTAATCATTGCCGGTTGACTTTGCGCCACCGATACTTTACCCCCAATCAACTCGGCCGGCTCATAAGCGACAAAATCCGGCTGAGGATCTAGTTTTCTTAACCAGCTTTTAGCTTGACCCTGGGAGCCAAAGCAAACCATGATTTTAAATTTTTCAATACTGTCAACTTCTTTTTCCCAATGCTCAACCCATTTTTTTCGCTTTAAGTAGGCTACAGTTTGCCGAATTTGGCCGGGGGGTAACTTATGCTCGGAATGGTTAAGCAAACTCCCGCCTGCTCCTAAAGCAAGCGCTTGTAAAGGCGATAGCCAGCCCGTATGCTTACCCTCAAAATAGAAGTCCAAATGTTGAACCCAAACCTCTCCCGAAAAGACCTCCTTGACCCGAACTAAATCAAAAGCGGAAACCACCGGAATAATTTTAACCCCAGTTTCATCAACTACCTTTTGACAAGCTCTAGCCAGCTTTAAGGCCCCCTCGCCAAAACTCTGCTTATAAATTTTGAAATTAATCCAAAGCATAGTTTTATTCTATCACAACTTAAACATGCTACCATATACAAAATGAGGTTATATTGCCAAAGGACATGTCCAAAAAAATTTTAATTTTCACCACCCGCTACGGACACTTGAGTTTAGCCCAAGCCGCTAATGAGGCTTATAAAAAAGACGGCTGGGAAACAAAACTAGTCAACCAGGAGTTAAAAAACTTACAGACGAGCTACAATCTTATCTATCTTTTTTTTCCTAAGGCCTGGAAATACTTTTACCCGATTTTTAACGCCCGCCGCCTCCAGGGAATTCTCAAAAAACTCAATAAAGTGGTTGTGCCTGCCCAAATAGTCAAAGAAATAGAGGAATTCAAGCCTAGCCTGGTTCTTTCTACTCATTGCGTTTTTAATCAGGTTTTGGAAAAAAATAAAAATAAATACAATTACAAGTTACTTAGCATTGTGGTTGATCCGCGTACCATTTTTAGCTATTATTTTTCCACTGATGTGGACCTTCACTTTGTTTATGACCAAAAGCTAAAAAACGAGCTTAATTTGGGCGGGGTGGATAAAAAGAAAATAATCATTACCGGCTGGCTTACCAGAAAGAGTTTTTACCAAAAAAGCGAAAAGATTGAAAAGGCTAAAAAGCCAATTAGTATTTTAATTGTCGCCGGCAGTGTGGGCACTAACTCTCTGTTTAAGTTCCTGCCCATATTTAAAGAGTTTGAAAAAGATTTAAAACTAACCATTGTCGCCGGCAGCAGCAAGCTTTTCTACCAAACTTTGAACTCCTACCGTTGCGTAAATAAAATGAATTATAAGCTTTATGGCTTCACTAATAATCTTCCTGGGCTAATGAACAAGGCTGATTTAGTGGCAGGTAAGGCCGGACCCAATTCTTTGTTTGAAGCCGTAGCGATGAACAAACCATTTTTAGTCCTTACTCACCTGCGCGGCCAAGAGTCAGGAAACCTGGAAATTATTAAGGAAAAAAACTTGGGCTGGATCACAGAAAAACCAAAACAATTAAGAGTCGTTTTAGGGCAAATCCTTAATAATCCTGAATTAATAAACGAAAAAGCAAGATCTGTTTTAAAAGAAAAAGCAGGCAATATTCAAGCGGCTGATAAAATAGTCAAAGCTTCTGAGCAAATTCTTTAACGATCTTTAAGCCTATGCTTAGACCAGGAAATTGGTGAAAGCCTGGGAGCGATAATGTCCCAGTGAAGAAGATAAACCTTTTTACCCTCAAGCCAGTCAAGAGCCAAATGAATGTTGTCAAACCGCAAACCGAGAAGATGGTCACTGCCCTTAGTTCTCACCTTAGCTAAAATTGTTCTTTTAAGATTTAGCTTTTTGCCAAAAACGGCTTCTTTTTTTACAAAATCATATTCTTTTTTGAAAAAAGGTATTTTTAACCAACTGCTTATCTGCACGTTGCCAATAGAGAAGACGTTTATTTTTTGCTGATAAAAATAAGAAAGAAATATGGCCAGTTTTAGCTCCCAAGTCGCTTTCTCCCAAAATACTTTTTTTAAAAGAGTATTAGTAAAAATATCCTTATTAGAAAATCTTTTAAACTCTTCTTCAATCTCTTTTAAAGAAAATTTTTTTCCTTTTCTTAAGCTTGTTTTTCCTAAAAGATTTTTAGAATAAAAGAACTCCTGATAAAATCCATTCTTTTTACTTTTTAAAAGATAGGTTCTTTTCTTGCTCATTTTTTAATTATGCTATAATTTTCTTTCTAATGAAAATCCCGATTACTTCTCAAGAACGGCTTAAATTCTGGAAAGCAAAGCTGAAAAAATACCAAGAGCAATATAGGGAACTCAAAAAGCAATCCCCCGATCGCTGGCACCACGATGAACATTTTGATAATCAGTTAAAAGTGCTGGAAAATTCCATCGTCACAGCCAAGGAAAGAGTTTTGAAACTAAAAGAAAAAGTTAAAAAATAATCAGTTGAATCATGAGTCATCCAGAACTTTTTTTCTTCCTCTTCACTATTAAATTTTGGTATCTTTTTTAGCTCTTTCATATTTTCCCCTTATCCTAATTTTCTTCTAGTATAAGCTTTTTTTCCTTACTGTTCACCAGTAAGGAAAACTCGGGATCCAGCACTCCCTTACACTCGCCAACCAGCCTTTCACCCCTGTTCCTTCCACCCCAACCATTTCCACTTAAGGCAATAGCTGTTTTTTCAGTCATTATCCTAGCCCCATTACTTTATAAACTTCAGCTAGAGTTTTTTGGGAAATCGCTCTGGCTTTTTCCCCTCCCTGCTTTAAAATCTTTTCTAATCCCTCCTGGTTTTTCATAATCCGATAATACTTTTTTTGAATAGGCTTGAGAAACTCCACTACCGCCTCAACCAAATCCTTCTTAAACTCCCCATACCCCTTGCCCTGATATTTTTTTTCCAACTCCTCAATTGAAATATTTCCCAGTTGAGAATAAATTCCCAATAAGTTGCTAATTGCCAGCTTTTCTTTCTTAAAAACAATTTCTTTGCCCGAATCAGTAACCGCACTCATTATTTTCTTCTTTACTTCCTCAAGTGAATCTAGTAGATCAATGGTTCCATTGGGATCTTCGTCTGACTTGCTCATCTTTGCACTAGGATCTTGCAAAGACATTACTCGCGCTCCCACTTTTTGTAAACTTACCTCCGGCTCAGTAAAAACTTCCCCGTAGCGTGAATTAAAACGCTGAGCTAAATCCCGAGTTAGCTCTACATGCTGCTTTTGATCATCCCCAACCGGAACCACATCAGTCTGATACAAAAGAATGTCTGCCGCCATTAAAGCCGGATAATTAAAAAGGCCTACGCTAACAAAGCCTTTTTGCTTTTCAGACTTAGACTTATACTGGGTCATTCGCTCCAGCTGTCCCATGGAAGCAGTACAATCCATAATCCAACTTAAAACTGAATGATCGGGATTATGTGATTGAATAAAGATAATTGATTTTTCCGGGTCAACTCCACAAGCGATAAACAAAGCCGCTACTTCCCTAATTCTTTCCTTTAAAACCTCTGGTTTTTTAGGAACAGTAATAGCATGCAAATCAACCACGCAGTAAATACACTGATGATCTTTTTGCATTTCCACCCATTGCTTAATTGTCCCAATGTAATTACCAATATGCAAACTCCCCGTGGGCTGAATTCCCGAAAATGTTCTTTTTCTCTTATTCATTTTCACCTCCCCCATTTTAACATTATTTTTAGATAACGCCGGTTGGATCCTTAAATCGGGTAAAAAATTTAACTACTGAATCAGGTTGATAACCACCAATAAGTTGATCCTCAAAGCCCCGACTATCAATAACTAGCAGAGGAGTGGTGGAGAAAGAAGAAAAAACTACAGAAAGCGATAAAACATTAGCAATTTGCGCCAGAGCTGTTTGCCTAGCTAAACCCCGAGTATATTTTTCTCCAAACATTTGTTGATAATGGTCAAATTGGTCATTAACTCTCATTTCTAAAATCTTAGGTTTAATAGTTGCCCCTCCTCCTTTTCGTCCTTCATCTACTAACTGGGAAAAAACAGACCGAAACTTATTAGCCCCACTTGTTTGTTCTAAAAATTCTGTTAAAGAACAGAGATTATCTACTTTTAGATGATTGGTTTTTAAATACTCAAGATAGCGCCCGGCAGAAACTCTTGCCCGAGATACATCAGCTAAAGGAACAAACTCCTGCCCGGGCGGAAAACAATAATCTAAATCAGGATCAGAAACAATAACTGTCACCCTAGCCCTAAGGCCCACTTGTTCAAAAATTTTCCTAAGATTGGTTAACCTCTCAAAAATAATTTCTTCACTCGGGTAAAACCTTTGCTCGCCTTTTAAGCCAAGCTGAGTTGCCGCCCGAGTATCCTCTAGCATCTTCAGGCTCTCCCCACCCGGGTAGGTAAAACGTAAACTTTTAATATGCACAATTTCCAATGGTTGATTATTTTTTAAGCTTTCAGCTAACAAGCCCCTTAATCGGGAAGGAGTAATAGGCTGGCTAGTTTCAATTTTTCCTAGCTCATACATCACCGTTAAAAACCTAATTAAATCCTCCTTTTCCAGCCCATAATTAGCCCCGAAAAATAAATTTTGGGCAATAATTCTTAACTGGGTTGTAAATTCTTTTCTAGTTAAATATTCTAATTGCTCCTTTTCCCCCAACTCGCTGCGCAATTTCCCACCCAAGATACTTTCCGCTTTTTTAAAACTTGAAGGAAAATCTGGAGGTAATAAGCGGTGTGAGCCTTTCACTCCTTTTCTTAATAAGCCCGCATATCTTCGATAATCAGGATTTTCCTTTTCTAAAAAACGGTAAATTAACTCATGGTATAAAGAAACGCCATTAGGTAATCTCTGTCTTTTCATTTCTTCAACATAAAAACCAGACAATAGTGTTTTATTAAGCCCATTGCTATCTTCAACTTCGTCTTTGGCTGCCTCCCTAGCTTTAGCCTCTAATTCCTCCAAGCGCTGATCGTCCAAAAAATCATCCAAAATCTTTCTTTCACTGCTCCTTTTGGCTACCTGGATAAGCAGGTAATCAAGAGTTTTATCCTCGACTAAACCTGGTACCTCAATTTTAGTTCCAAATAAATTTAAAGCCATGCCAAACTCCCTCCTTTCTTCCAGGAGAATTAATAACACAATCTGGTAACGACCTAAATCTTTCGCTCATTTTTCAGTAGGAACGGAGGGAGTTGAACCCTCATCACCCGTTTTGGAGACGGGCACTCTACCCTTGAGCTACGCTCCCAAGTTCTTTCAAATAAAAAAGCCCTTGCTGACTCCCAAAAATAAATTTAGGAACCAACAAGGGCCTTTAAAATAAAGACGGTACCACCTTGTTTCGTCCGAACGTTACCGCTTCGGACCTTCACAACCGACTCTGTTTACCTTGCGGTGACATCGGTCTGGAACTTGGTTACGGATTCCTCTCCGGAAAAAGCTAATCAGAAAAATCTTTTCGCCTTTTCAGCGCGCCCTGTACCTTACATGGTTCAGGGGCTCCGGGGCCCATACCTCCCCATCAACGCTATTAAAAATATTATATCACCAAAATACCCCCTGTCAACCAATATTGCTATATGTAGTTTAACTTCTCAATTGTCCTATTGATTTAACGTCTCAATTGTCTACCCTCTAAATATGGTTCAGCACTTTTTAGTGAGATTGTTTCAAAAGTCATTCTGAATTTAGTTCAGAATCTTAAGTGATAAGAAAACAGATCCTGAAACGAGTTCAGAGCCTGCCCCGAATTTATTTCGGGGATGACATTTGGAGAGGACAGTTCAGATGTTAAAAAGGGGTGACAATTGAGACGTTAAGCTACATGCTATAATTAAAAAATAAATGAAAAAAGTAATCAGTACTGAAAAAATACCGATTAAGCCTTGGCTGGAAGATATTGAAGAAAAAGCTTTGCAACAGGCGAAAAACTTAGCTAACTTACCCTTCGCTTTCAAACACATTGTGATTTTGCCTGATTGCCACCAGGGGTACGGCATGCCCATTGGGGCGGTTTTGGCCGCTAAAAACACGGTGGTTCCCAACTGCGTGGGCGTGGATATTGGGTGCGGCGTTTGCGCTGTTCAAACTAATCTCAAATCAATTGAAACAGAAACTCTTAAACAAATTTTGGGCCAAATTAGAAAGGCAATCCCGCTGGGCTTTAAGCATCATAAAATAAAGCAAGAATGGCGCGGGTTTGACCGCGCTCCCAATCTCCCCATTATCCAGCAAGAATTAAATTCCGCCCGCTATCAACTGGGCAGTTTGGGCGGGGGCAATCATTTTATTGAAATTCAAAAGGGTTCAGATGGATTTATCTGGATTATGCTCCACTCCGGCTCTCGCAACCTTGGCTTTAAAATTGCCCAAGAATACCACCGCCAGGCCCTAAATTATTGTCAGCAGTACAATCTTAATTTACCCGATAAAGAGCTAGCCTGTTTGCCAATGAATAATCCCCAAGCCCAGGAATATTTGGCGGCCATGAACTTTGCTTTAGATTTTGCCAAAGCGAACAGAGCGCTGATGCTTGAAAAAATAAAACAAATAATCCAAAAAATTATTCCCCAGACTACTTTTGGCCAAACCATTGATATTCACCATAACTATGCGGCTGAAGAAGTTCATTTTGGAAAAAAAGTAATGGTACACCGCAAAGGCGCTACTTCCGCCAAAAAAGGACAACTCGGTATTATTCCCGGCTCCCAGGGAAGTAAAAGTTATATTGTCAAAGGCAAGGGTAAGCCCGACTCTTTTCTGTCCTGTTCCCACGGCGCGGGTCGAAAAATGGGGAGAAAACAAGCAATCAGAGAGCTGAATTTAAAAAAAGAGATAAAGCGCCTGGAGGACCAAAGCATTATCCACACTCTGCGCCACCAGTCTGATCTGGAAGAAGCGGTTAGCGCCTACAAGGATATAAGTAAAGTAATGGAGGACCAAAAGGATTTGGTCGAAATCATCACCGAACTCTCCCCCCTGGCGGTAATTAAGGGCTAAAAAATCCGCCCCCAAATGCTATAATCGCTTAATAATTTTAAAATATTTTCACAACTGGTTCGTATAGTTGCTAGTTGTGCAAAATTGCGGGGCAAAATTTTGCAAAAATTATAAACATGAAACAAAATATTAAAATGGGATTAATCTCATTGATAATTATAGCCATTGCAACTGTTGGTTTGTTTTTTGCTCAATCACGATTTCGGAAGATTGAACCAACTCCGCACAGGAATACAACCGACGTCGTACCGCAAAAAGTTCTATGTAGGCTAGAGGATATTAAGGATAATAATAAATTTGGAGGTCTAGTTTTTATGCACGCCACAAAAAAAAATGTTGGTGATAACATGTTTCTTTTTTTACATTTTGATCATGAACTTACTGATGATGAGATCCAACAAATAGAGCAGCTTGGCGTTATAATTAACAGAAACTCTTGGATACCTCCAGCGGGAACTCATCCGACAGGTTTTTATATTTCTAGAAGTGAAATTGCAGACATCTGTAAACTTGCCGATTTAGACTTAGTTAAAAGGGTTACATCAGCAGAAGAAACCTACGAGCCACAAAACGAGCCACAATGAATAATTTAAAATGTATGCGAAATTTTTGCCCGCAACTCTCCTTCACGATGTTTAGTCGGCACATTGCATTCTCGCTATCGCTTGGCTCACATAACACAGCATATCCGACTCACTGCATTGCATTTGTTCGCTCAAAATAAGAACCTGTTTTCGGTAGAGCCTTGTTTTTCGCTAACACTTCAAATAGCCAAATTTGGTAGAATACTACTATTATAAGCCCAGCCATCTTTAGATGTGCCGAGATGTGAAGTGAATAATAACCAAAAAAAGATAATCATTGCCGGAATAAAATCTGCTGGGATAAGAATTAAAGAACTTATTGGACAAATAAATAAAAAATCGATGACAAAAATAACTCCATTTGATTACGGAATTCCCGCTGATAAAAAGGCTGAAAAGATAATTCAAGAAGCGATCAACAAGTCTAATTTAGATTGTAAAATAATATCAGAAGAGTCAGATGTTATTGGAAACAATGACGCAAAATATACTGTTTTCCTGGATCCCCTAGATGGCAGTATTAATTTTTCAAGAAAAATTCCGGTTTTTTGCGTTGGATTAGGAATATACCAGAATAATAATCCCGTTCTTGGTGTTGTTTATGATATTAGTATGAATGAATTGTTTGTTGCCGAAGCGGGAAACGGAATTACCCTAAACGGAGAAAGCATTAAACCAAATACTTTTGAATCAAATATTCTAATAAATTTCGAATGGTTTGGAGCTCCTTTATACGAAGAAATCGCCTCTAAACTAAAGAAGGCAAACATTAGGGCCCGAACAGCAGGAAGCGGTGTTCTTGCTCTATGTTATGGCTGTATTGGAAGAGGTGATGGGGCAATTCTCATAGACAACAAGCCCTGGGATATTGCGCCAGGAATGGTTTTTGCAAAAGAAAATGGATACATAATTAAACAGTTCAATAACCAGGAAGTGGATTTATCCATTCACAGCCAAAACATAATTGCTGCCCCCAAAAAAATATTTGACAAATTAATAAAATCAATTAAATAAATTCCCACGGGCCAAAACCCCACTTCCAAATGCTATAATCACTTAATAATTTTAAAATATTTTCAAAACTGGTTCGTATAGTTGCTAGCTAGGCGACATATTTTTTTAAGATTTTTTCAGGATGTTTACAATTAACAATTATCCCAAATCGTATGCCAACACAAAACCAGGTTTTTATAGGTTACAAAGTTTACAAATATCGGGCGTTGATATTGAACAAGTAGAATCAAAATTTTGGGAATTCATTGTTTCACTCGCAGATTCAAAACAGCCAAGAAATTTCTTTAAAACTTATGAGTTCGTAGACGCCGGGTGGGAATGGTCGGTTTTTCGTAAAGATAACCAAACAGTTATCAAAATACCTGCTGAAATTTTTCTCGAAGTTAATGACAAGAGATATCTTGAAAATACAGAGTTTGCCTATCAAAAAATTCTTGATTATTTTCCGGTGAAATTTGTTGCCCAAACTTCATTCGAAAGATCCAATGGATTAAACATAATGGAGCAAGACTATATTGTGGGCAAGGACAACGAAAGTATTGGGTACAATACGAAAAACCTCGAATTATTAAAGAATATAAGAAAATTTCTTGAATCTGCATTGCAAATGTTAAATGATTACCAATGGCTTCCTGACTTTGACATTCGTAGAGTTTTTGGAGGGTTTAGACTACGAAATGTAATTATTCAAAAAAACATTCCCAAAATTGTTGATTTTACCTCTTATTACGATGTTTACAAGTTGTGTTTACCGAGGGCTGAAATAGCACTCAAAAATAAACGTGGATATATTGTTGATTTTCTGGGCTGGATCAGTAATAAGAAAAAATCTTAAAAAATACGTTTACGCCTCGTTGCACTCTCCTCATATCTCGTCGGGTCGGACAACACGGATATACGCCATAATAATTACTAAAGGTGGAACAAAAAAAACAAACTATGCCTAAAAAAACAGGAAGATTTACTTTCACACCTCTTGATTTCACCTAAGGGGAAAAAGTTTTAAACCTTTTACTTTTTTAAAATCTTTTTGGTTAAGAGTTAATATCGCTAATTTATTTTCTATTGCTAAAGCGGCAATTTGAGCAGATTGAAAAGAGAGCTGATAATTAGTTTGGCGTAAAATTGTTCCCGCCTTTTTGGCGGTCTTTATACTAGACATTAAAACATGACAATTTTTTAATAACTCCTCGGCCACCCTTAAATCTTCTTTTCCAGACATGCTTTTTCCCGCCCAAATTTCGGCTATTGTAACCAGGGAGATAAACGCAATGTTTTTACTTTGACTAAACACTTTAACAAGCAAAGTGTCTTTTTTATTCGACCGACGAAAGGAATCAATAATAACATCCGTATCAACCAATATTTTAGCCACTAGATAAGCCTCTTTAACCTTTCTTTAGATTTCTCCCTAACTTCTTCCAAAGCTAGAGCATCGCTTTTCTTCCAGTATACTTTAGGATCATTGGCAAAGGTAAGCAGGAAACTGGAAAGAGATTTGGATCCTGAATCACTCTCTACTGGCTCAATCATAATTGTATTCTTTACCAATTTAACCCATAACCAGGTGTTGGAAGTAATATCAAGTTTCTTTCTAATGCCAATGGGAATAGTTATCTGTCCCCTTTCCATGGGCTTTACAATTCCGGTTATGGCCGAATCAAGATTACTACTCATACTTACATGGTAATACGAAAATCATATTTTGTCAAGATTGTTTCCAATTTTTGTTAAAATTGCAAAAGACATTAATAAAAAACTGGATGGCCAAAAAAACCACTTTATCAATAATTATTGTTACCTGGAACTCTGCTTCCTTTATAAAGGGCTGTCTTAACTCTCTAATCAAGGAAACCCAAAAGCCTGGAAGTGAAATAATTGTCATCGACAACAATTCATCAGATGAAACAACAACGATCATTAAAAAAGCTTACCCTCAAATCCATTTAATCAAAAACAGAAAAAATAAAGGCTTTGGAACAGCAAATAATCAAGGAATAAAAACTTCCCGTGGAGATTTTATTCTCATCTTAAATCCAGATACTATTGTCCATCATCAAGCCATTCAACAAATGCTTAAATTCCTCAAGGGAAATCCTAAAACAGGTATGGTGGGGCCAGAACAATTAAACGGTAAGGGGAAAATCATTTTTAATTTCAGCAGATGGACAATTCGGGGAGTTATTGAATATCTGATTGAAAAAATCTCCCCAAAATCGAAGCTGGCCCTATCACTTAAAACTCCCTATAAGGTCGACGGTCTGAATGGGGGCTGTTGGTTAGTTAAAAAAGAGGTCTTCAAGCGCAGTGGGTTATATGACGAAAGGTTTTTTCTTTACGGTGAAGAACCGGATATGTGTAAAAGAATAAAACAAGCCGGCTGGGAAATCTTTTTTCTAAGAAACACGACAATTACTCATTTTAGAGAAGGAAGCATTAAACAAATAGGCTTAAAAAAATACCTGCATATAATAAGAAGTTTTCTGAAAATATTCATACCCCAAAGATAATTTGAACAATGATCGGCATAGCTGTCACCGCCATATTCCCAAAATCTTAATCCCGCAATTTCGGCATTTACCTTTTTTTAAACCCATTATTTTTACCGTTCGATAAGCAGACCGCTCAATCAATAAAAAATCACACTTTGGACAATAAGTGGAAAAATATTTATTATCCAAATCCCAGATATTGCCCAGATAAACATAATTTAAGCCCGCTTTTTTGCCAATTTCCCGCGCTTCTAATAATTTCTCTTTATTTGTTCTTGGTTTATTTTTCATTAAATAATCAGGGGTAAAAGCGCTTAGGTGCCAGGGAATATCCGAAGAGATATCTTTAATAAATCCGGCTATTTGTTTTAATTCTTTTTTACTATCATTTTCCCCGGGAATTACTAGAGTAGTAATCTCCACCCAAATTCCGGCTTTAAAAAAACGCTTAATGTTTTCCAAAACCGGTTTTAATTTTCCTTTACAAATCTTTTTGTAAAATTCAGGATTAAAGCTTTTTAAATCAATGTTAATCCCGTCCAAATAACTTTTAATTAAATTAAAAGTTTCTTTTGACTCAAACCCATTGCTCACCCAAATATTTTTAAGGTTGGCTTTTTTGGCTAACTTCATCGTTTCGTAAGCAAACTCGGCAAAAACAGCCGGTTCGTTATAAGTATAAGCAATACTCTGACAACCACTGTCCAGGGCGGCCTGGACAATCTGTTTGGGAGTTAGTTTAATTAAACACTGGTCAATCAGGGTTTTTAACTGCTCTTTCTTTTTAACTTTTTTCGGGCTTTGGGAAGCCCAAGCGTTTAAGCAAAATAAGCAGCCAAAATTACAACCCAGGGTGCCAAAAGATAGAGCTTTAGACCCGGGAAGAAAATGATATAGCGGCTTTTTCTCAATCGGATCAACTGATAAGCCTGTGGTTTTGCCGTCAACTGGAAGATTTAATTCTCCACCCTTATTTTCCCGCACTCCGCAAATTCCAGTTTTCCCCGAAGCAATCCGACAATACCAGGAACACGCCTGACACTGAACTAAATCATCGCCCAGTTTTTTAAAAAGTTTAATCTTTTTCACTTTATTACATTTTACGAACTTGTTTAGCGTCATCCTGAACTCGTTTCAGGATCGATTCTGAACTAAATTCAGAATGACGGTTGTTAACTTGTCGCTGGGAGAGGTCCGATTCCAATGTTTATATCCGCATTTTTGGCATTTGAATAAAATCCGCCACTCGCCCTTTTTTTGCTCCACCCCAATCGGCTCCATTAAGCCTTTGCAATCCGCGGCCCTATCACCCGGATTAATATCCACATGTTTACTCCACAAACATTCCGGACAATGATTGGTAAACCCGCTTCCAACTACCTTCTTACCGCAAACCGCGCAAATAAAATCCTCTTTTTTTTTAAGAAATTTGCTACTCACCCAATCAATGCTTTCTTATATTTTCCAACATATCAACAACCGTTTTGGACAGGTCAAATTCCGGCCGCCAACCCCAATCTTCCCGAGCCCTGGAATCATCAATAGTTTTAGGCCAAGAGTCGGCAATTTTTTGTCTCTCGTCCGGCTTAAAATCATAACTAAAATCAGGAATGTGCTTTTTCACTTCCAGGGCCAGCTCTTGGGCAGAAAAGCTCATTGCCGCTAAATTATAACTATGACGAACGGTTAACTTTTTTGGATCGGCCTCCATAATCTCAATCGTTGCTTTGACCGCGTCCGGCATATACATCATCGGCAAAACTGTTTCTTTGTTAACAAAAAAAGAATAATGCTTATTTTTTACCGCTTCAAAAAAAACGGCCACCGCATAGTCTGAAGTGCCTCCTCTTGGAGGAGTTTTATAACTAATCAGACCCGGATAACGCAAACTTCTGACATCAACCCCATATTTCAAAAAGTAATAATTGGCAAGTAATTCACCGGCAACTTTGCTTACCCCGTAAATTGTGCTCGGTTCCAAAATCGTCTTTTGAGGAGTGTTTTTTTTCGGTGTTGTTGGCCCAAAAGCGGCAATTGAGCTGGGCCAAAAAATCCGTAACTTTAAGTTACGGGCTAAATCTAAAACATTTTTCAAGCTTTCCATATTTACCCGCCAAGCTAAATCCGGTTTTTTCTCTCCTGCCGCAGACAAAATCCCCACCAAATGATAAATAATCCCCGCTTCGTATTTTTCCACAAGCGCCCGCAGCGCATTCATGTCAGTAGCATCAACCACCTCATAAGGCCCGGAGTTTTTAAGCTCTTTATCAGGAGCGCCGGAATGGCCAACAGCAATAACGTTTCCTCCCCCAAATTTATCCCTCAAGGCAATAGTCAACTCCGAGCCAACCTGACCGGTGGCTCCGGTGACAAGAATCTTTTTGCTCATTTCTTTTTCTCTCTTTGTAAATATTTAAAAACACTCTGGGCGGCAACTGCCCCCTGGGCGCAAGCGGTAATAATCTGGCGAAAACCGTCTGAAGCCACTGTCATATCACCGGCGGCCCAAACACCTTGAATATTAGTTTCACCACCAGAATTAATTTTCGCAAACCCCTGTTCATCAATTTCTACTGCCAGCAATTGAATCAATTTACGAGTTGGTTCTCCACCAATTTCAATAAAAAGCCCGTCAGTAACAATTTCTCTTTTATTTTGATAATTTTTATCCAATTTTATTTTCTCTAATTTACTCTCACCCGAAAGCCCTATCACATTAGTATCATAAACAATCTCCACATTTTTCTTTTTTGCCAAAAGATTAGTCCAAACCGGTTCGGCCCGAAGTTTATTTTTGCGATAAATTAAATAAACCTTGGGACAAATTTCGGCAAAATATAAAACAGCCGTCACCGCCGCATTGGAGCCCCCAACTACCGCCACCACTCTATTTTTAAAAAAACTTCCATCACAGGTAAAGCAATATGACAAACCCCTGCCTAAATACTTGCTCTCATTAGATAAGCCCAACTGCCGATGCTTCATTCCCAAAGCCAAAACTATGGTTTTGGCTAAATATTCTTCTGAACCCACTAAAATCTTAAATTTCTCTCCTTTTTTTTCTATCCTTTTAACAGTGGCCATTTTCATTTCCGCTCCGGAATCTTGAGCGTGAATTCTCATTTTCTCCATCAATTCAAATCCCTTAATGCTTTTATAAGAAGGAAAATTACAAATTTTGTGGGCTTGCGCGGCGGTACCGCCAAAAACAGTTGCTAAAACCAGGGTTTTTAACTGATAGCGGGTAGCGTAAATAGCGGCGGTTAAACCCGCCGGCCCGCCGCCGACAATAACCAGATCATAAATCTCACTCATTTTTTACTAAAAAAGGTTTAACTTCCTTCGCTAAAATATCTTTGGGCTGAACTCCCACTAACTGCTTTTTAGCCTCTCCGTTTTTAAAAATAATCAAAGTAGGAATGCTCATAACTTTATATTTACCAGCTACCAAACCTCCCTCATCAATGTTGAGCTTTCCCACTTTTACTCTACCTTCCATTTTACTGGCAAACTCCTCCGAAATCGGCCCCATAATTTGGCAGGGCCCGCACCACGGCGCCCAAAAATCAACCACTACCACTCCCTTGTCTTCCAAAACTTCCTTTTTAAAATTCTTATCGTTTAAAGTTAAAACTCCCATTAATAATCCTCCTTTAAAAAATATATTTTAAACACTTAATTATCCTCCTATTGTACTAAATTTCTTGTTCTGAAAAAATACCAAATATTCCCTCCAAGTTTTCCACCTCAATTACTCTTTCAGGCATTTCTCCCCGGGCATGTAAATCCCAAGAGCTCCCAACGTAAACAAGATGCTTGACTCCCGCTTTTCGAGCAGCCCTAATATCCCCCTCAACACTATCCCCAACCACCAATACTTTTTTGGGGTCAACTCCTAGTGAAGCAATTGCCTCTTGCCAATGTTTCGTCCCTTTAAAATCATCAATGCTGGCGGTAAAAACATCTTTAAAAAACTTGCTCAAACCATGAGTTTTCAATTTAATATCCGTCCACTCTTGAGAAGCATGAGTCAAAACTGCCATTTTTATCTTTGTCTTTCTAAAAATTTTTAAAACCTCTAAAGCATTTGGCACTAAGGCAGATGCCTCCTGATAAACTTCCAGCAACACTGATAAATTATCAGAGAAAACATTAGGCTCAACATCGGGGTATTTATTTGCTAACTGCTCTATCACATCTTGCCAAAAGATTGGATTAACTGACCGCCTTTTGCGAACTCTAGCAATAATCTTGTAAATTATTTTTCGAAAATCTTCTTGGCTTAAACCTGATGGAAGCCGGCCACAAACTGATTTATAAAACTTATCAATCTTGGCAACAAACAATTCATAAGTCTCAAGTAAAGTATCATCCAGATCCCAAATAACCCACTCAATTCCCCTTTGTTTTAACCACTTTTTGGTTCGAGTAATTAGAGTTTTACTCATATCTTAAGGCCTCAATCGGGGATAAAGCGGCCGCGCGACGGGCGGGCACGACCCCAAAAACAACCCCGATTAACGAAGAAACTCCAAAGGCTAATACTACCGACCATAAAGTAACCTGGGCCGGGAAAAATTTATTTATCACCAGGGTGAGCAGCCAGCTGAAAACAACCCCAATTAACCCGCCCACCACCGCCACTACCACCGATTCCAATAAAAACTGCCAGAGAATATCACTGGAAGTTGCCCCGACCGCTTTGCGCAAACCAATTTCTTTAATCCGCTCGGTCACGGAAACAAACATAATATTCATAATCCCCACCCCGCCTACCACTAAAGAAATCGCGGCAATTCCCGCCAGCCCCGCCGTTAGAATATTTAAAATATTGCCAATAGTGGAAAGCAAATCCGCCTGATCCACTACCGAAAAATCATCCTCTTCGTAATTCTTAAGCAGCGCTTTTTCAATTTCATTTTTCAGCTCCGGAATTTCTTCCTGACTTTTGGCGCTAACCGTAAAAAAATGAAACTCTTTTTTCCCCAACAATCTCCAAACAGTTTTATAAGGCAAATAAACATGACTGTCAATATCATTGCCCAATCCTCCGCCTTTTTTGGCCACACTCCCCACCACTTCAAAAACTTCTCCCTCCACCTTAATTTTTTTCCCCACCGGATTACTTTCTCCAAAAAGCTCTTCTTTTACTTTTCCGGCCAAAACCACGATGCTTTTCCCCCGGCTTTCTTCGGATTTGGTAAAAAACCGGCCGTACTCAAACTTTAAATTCATACTTTCCGCAATATCCACGGTACAACCCAATCCCTGGGCCAAAAACTCCTCGCTTTTATAAGCCGCCAGGGCGGAAAAATTAGCCATCGGCACCACCAGATCCGCTAATTTAAGGCGTTCCAAATCCGCCAAATCCGCCTGATCAAAAGTAGTGGTCGCTCCCGGAGAAAAACCGCCCCCCTGGCCGCGAAGCTGGGCTTCGGCTACCGGCATCACGTAAACAATATTACTGCCTAAATCTTCAAACTGCTCGTTAATATAAGCTTTTAAGCCACTGCCAATGCTAATAAGTAAAATAACCGAAGAAACGCCAATAATCATCCCCAGCATGGTTAAAAATGAACGCAATTTATTCCGCCTTAACTGCTCCAGGGCCACCTTAAAAAAACCAAGCTTGGCTAATTTCACCTGCCCTCCTCCATCTTTAAAATCTTCCCGTCTTTTAAATAAATTCTTTTTTTACCCAATTTGGCTAAATCTAAATCGTGGGTGACCAAAACCAAAGTTTTTCCTTGTTTCTGATTTAAATCCAACAAAATATTAATAATCTCCCGGCCGGTTTTAGAGTCCAAATTCCCGGTCGGTTCATCCGCAAAAATAATTTTAGGATCAGTAAGTAAGGAGCGCATAATCGCTACCCGTTGCTGCTCTCCCCCTGAAAGCTGATTGGAAAAATGATCCGCCCTTTGGCTCATCCCAAATTCGGCAAATAACTTTCCCGCTCTTTTTTTGGCTTGAGGAAAGGTCAGAGAATCATGATACCAAACAGGAAGCAAAACGTTATCTAAAGCGGAAGTGCGCGAAAGCAAATTAAAGGATTGGAAAACAAAGCCTAGGGTTTCGTTTCGCAACCTGGCCAACTGTTCATCAGTAAGATTCCTGGTATTTTTCCCAAGATAAACAATTTTTCCGCTTGAGGGCCGATCCAACAAGCCCAGCATGTGCAGCAAGGTGGACTTGCCTGAACCTGAAGTTCCGACAATAGTCACCAAATCCCCCTGGTTAATATCCAAACTCACCCCATCTAAAGCTTTAACCACTACCTCATCTAAATAATAATGCTTGGCTATTTTAGCTAAAGACATCAGGGGGTTTTTCTTGCTCATCTTACTCCACCAAAACCAGCTCACCCTCAATCAAACCCGAGACTATCTCCACCTCATCTTCAGTCTCCAAGCCTTTAACAATCTCCCGCTTTTCCTTTTCGCCGTTAACCATGACATAAACCCAATCTTCATTATTTCCCCGCAAAGCTTCAACCGGAATAACTAAAACATTTTCCCGCGAAAAAAGAATTATTTCCGCCTCCCCCTCCATCCCTAAGCGCAAACCTAAATCCTGATTATCATAATCCCCGAAACTTACCTCAACTTCATAGTTGGGACTGGTCCCGGCGCTTACCGGAGTAAACGCCACCCTTTCAATCGTCCCGAAAAATTCCCGATCCGGATAGGCATCCAAAGAGACCGCCGCCGCCATTCCCGGCCCCAACCCCACCACTTCCTCCTCGTCCGCTTGAGCGGAAAAATAAATACTGTAAGGGTTAACTACTTGAAATTCGGCCGTGGCCGGAGTGATGTTTACCCCCGCATAAGGAGTGTCAACTGAAGTAACCAGCCCCTCTATTGGGGTTACCAAGGTCGCATATTTTACCGCCAAATCAGCCAACTCTACATCCAAAACCGCTCTGCTTAAATCGTTCTGATTTTTTTGCAAAATCCTTTTGACCTCATCAGATAACTCAAACCAGCGCTCGGTATGTTCGTAATCATCCTCGCCCTGTTCAAAATCATGCCTTTCGTTGACATAATCATACATTTCTTTTTGAAAGGTTTTTTGCAGCTCCTGTTTGTCCAGAGAAGCCAGAACCTGGTATTCTTTTACCCAATCGCCCTTTTTGACTCCCACCCAGGAAAGCAGACCCGAGGTTTGAAAACGCAAATTAGCTTTCTCTCTTGCCTCAACCTGCCCGGACAAAACCACCGCCCTTTGAAGATCCCCCCGCTTGACCTTAACCAATTCGGTTTTGTTTTTTTCCTCCGCGATATCTTCACTTCTTTTTCTCAAAACCAAACCAACCCCCAAAAGCAAAATCAGAATAACAACCACCCACCACTTTTTAGAAACAATCAGTTTTTTGATTTTTTTCACGACGAAGAAATTATAACACTACTTTCAGCTCTCCGAAAGAAGAGTTATTATTCTTGGGGTTTTAAAAGCAAATGGGTAGGAATTTCAACCTCTCCGCTTCCTTGCTCTACAAGATCAGAAAAAGAAGTAAAAAGAGCCCTAGCTACTTCGCTTACATCTACTTGCCCTCTCATCTGGCTATAAGGTAAAAGATTGCCTGTTGATAAAAAAGACTGCCAAGCCGAAGCTAATCTTCCCACTACTTGATGAGAGCAAACCCTTCTTTTTTGACTTGCTTCTGAATAAATTGTCTGCATAGCAGTTCTATCCCTGCCTGATTGTTTAACCGCCCAACAAATGACCTCTCTGTCTTTTCTTTTTCCATTCTCTAGATGAGCAAAAACGCGTACTAAAGGAAGCCAAGTAAGTCCCTCTCTCCCTGTTTCGAGAGATAAAAAAACTACATGTTTAGAAGAACGGCCGTCAGTTACCCCTAAACGGACCCTTTTGTCCGGAGAAAGCTCAATTTGTAAAGCTCTATTAATTAAACATTCGGAAACTTCAAAACCCTCAACTTCATCTGCCAAGACTGCCCCTTTAAAAACTTGTAGAAAAAGGGTAACATCAGTCGGCAAAGCTTTTAGTTCAGACCTTCCCGCCACAAGAGAAACATTACGAATTTCTACTACCTCGCCAATTCTTTTAGCTCTTTCAGTCATTTTTATTAAACTCCCAATTTTAAATTAACAACTTTATATACTATAACAAATTACTATATATAATATCAACTTTTTTCGGACTGGAAGAGATTACTCAACCAATTTCTCAAGCCTCAATAAACGTGAAACTATCCCAGTATTTTTAAATTGTCTCTTGACAAGTAGTATTCTTTGTCATAAAATATTGGCGGTGAAAGAAAAAATATTTGATTGGAGTAATGAAAAAAATGCTCTTTTAAAAAAAACTAGAGGGGTTTCTTTCGAACAGGTGGTTGAAGCAATTAAAAGTAATCAATTAATTACAGCTATTAAACATCCAAATCAAAAGAAATATCTCAATCAAAAAATATTAATAGTAGAAATTGAAGAATACGCTTATCTGATCCCCTGTATTGAAACTAAAAGCAAAATATTCTTAAAAACTATTTTTCCCAGCCGCAAATTTACTAAAATATATTTAGAAGAAAGGAGAAAATAAAAAATGAACAAAGTAAGTAAAAATCCTTTTAGGAATTTAAAACTAACTGCAGAAGAAAAAGAAATTGAAAAAGCCGTCGAAAGCGGCAAGTATGAAGTGGCCGATGATCTTAATAGTTTTAAAAAACTTTATAAACAATCGGCTAAAAACACTCTGGCTAAATTAAAAAATATTAATATCCGCCTAAATATCAGGGACCTAGAAAAATTAAAAACAAAAGCAGCCGAAAACGGCCTTCCTTATCAAACCCTAGCCGCCAGCATTTTACACCAATATAGCAACGACAAAATTAAGGCCACTTTGTAGACCCATGCAGGCCCTAGTGGGCTATGTTGGAACCTCTACTCCAGAGAGTGGTTCGTCAGCTAAGAAAACTTAGGCTATGCTAAAATAAAATTAGGGCAGTGATAAAAAAAGACTTTTAATTCTCGATAGTTTATTTATCTATAAATTAATTGATCGTCCTTGTTTAACTTTTTACCCTTATTCTTACCGATAACAATTTTATTCAACTTCCAAATTGGTAACTTTTTAGTTTTACTTTTTGTTTTCATCTTGTCAAATATTACTGGCACAAAAAACCTAGCTGGTTGGCGATTAAAACTATATCTTCTCTTCCCGGCGCTAGGCTACAGGCTTTTTTTAAGCTTAAGCGCGACTTTTGCTCTTCTCCCTGCTGGCGCCACAAAAGTCCCAAGCTCGCCCACGCGTCCGGATAAGGGGGGTTGGCAACCACCCTTTGTTTCCAAAACAAGATTTCCTTTTGCCTTTTTTGGGAATCAGCCGCTCTTAATCTGGCTTCATAAACGGCTATTTGCTCGCTTAAAAAAAGATCATCCGCTTTAACTAAATTATTAACCTCTTCTAATTTTTCTTCTGTTTTACCAAATTCTTTGTTTTCCAAAAAACAACCGGCCATTTTAAGCTGCAAATTCAAATTATCTTTTTCTTTCAGCGCGCGCCAGCCAATAATCCGGCACTCACCCCCTGAAGAAATACCCAGGATAAAAAGAAGGGAAAAAACAACAGTAATAATTAGCCAGAATCTTTTTGAGGCCATACAGATACCATTAAATAATCCGCTTTAAACAAAGAATGTTTTTTAAGCTTCACTTTAAAGGTCTGGTAAATTGCCTCGGTGACAAACGGAGCAAAAGGATGAAGCAATTTAAGGCAAGTTACTAAAACCTCCAGTAAAACCGGCAAAGCCTCCGCCCTCCTTTCTTTAACTTTTTCTAAATAATCATCACAAAACTGATGCCAGAAAAACTGGTATATTTTTTCCAGGGCCTGGCCAAAACGGTATTTTTTTAAATTCTTATCAACTTCCTCAACCAACTTTTCCAAACCAGCCAAAATCTGCTGATCATCTTTATTTTTTAAGCTTTTCACTTTTAGGAGCTGCTTTGAAGTTTGAAGTTTGAAGTTTGAAGATTCAAGATTCATTAAAATGAATCTTGAGGCATTCCAAAGTTTGTTGGTGAAATTACGCATCGCCTCAATCTTTTTCTCGGATAGAGCAATATTGCTAGCCGGAGCAATGCCGTAAACAAGAGCCATGCGCAAAGCGTCAGCGCCATACTTTTCGACTATCTTGCTGGGATTAGCTACATTACCCTTGCTTTTGCTCATTTTTTGCCCCCGCTCATCTACCACCTTGGCGTGCAGATGAATAAGTTCAAAAGGAGTTTTGTTGGCCAAATAAAAACCCAAAATCATCATTCGCCCGACCCAGAAGAATAAAATATCCCAAAGAGTATCCAGAACGCTGGTGGGGTAAAAATAGAAAAAATCTTCTGAACTTTTCATGGGGTTTTTAACATCAAAACCCAGGGTAGTCAGGGGCCACTGGCCTGATAAAAACCAGGTGTCAAAAGTGTCTGTTTCCTGCAAATAATCGCTTCCTCCACAACGAGGACACTCGCCTTTATCCTTCAAAAAATACTCCGCTTCCACCGGCGCGCTCAATTCCTGCAAGCCTCCGGCTATTTCTTTAAAAGAATATTTAGAGAAAATCCCGGAGTAGTTTCCTTTTACTTTTTTCCCTCTTTTGGAAATAAAAGTAAGCCTGATTTCGGGATTACACTCCAGACAATACCAGGCCGGAATTCGCGGCCCCCAAACAATTTGGCGGGAAATATTCCAATCCCGAATATTCTCCATCCAGTCTAAATAAACTTTTTTAAATCGGGGCGGAAATAACTTTGTGTCCCCGCTTTTAACAGAATCAATTACCGGTTCAGCTAATTTTTTAGTTTTAACATACCACTGGGAAGTGGGCAGAGGCTCAATAATGTTTTTGCAGCGATAACAAATGCCGATAGTGTGGCGCAAGGGCTCGGTTTTAACTAACTTTCCCGATCTTTCAAGCAATTCAAGGGTTTTTTTTCTCGCTTGTTTGGGATAAAGGCCATCAATTTCTTTAATCGTATTGATCATTTTTCCGAAAAACTCAATGCAAGTAATTAGGGGTAAATGATGCTTTTGGCCAATTTCAAAATCAAGAGCATCATGAGCGGGAGTAATTTTTAAAGCTCCCGTGCCAAACTCTTTTTCTACCAAATCATCGGCAATAATTTTTACTTTTTTATTAATTAAAGGAATAGTGGCCTCCTTACCTATTAACTTTTTATATCTTTTGTCTTTCGGATTAACGGCTACGGCCACATCCGCAAAAATAGTTTCCGGCCTGGTAGTGGCAATTTGAACTGATTCGTAATCAAGATAATAAAGAAAATCATCTTTTTCAACATGATCAACCTCCAGATCAGAAAAAGCGGTGCCGCAATAGGTGCAGTAATTAACAATTCTTTCTCCCCGATAAATTAAATTATCATCGTGAAGTTTTTTGAAAGTGGCTAAAATTTGCTCCACTATTTTCGGTTCCAAACTATAGTGATAGCGAGACCAATCGAGAGCAAACCCCAGTTCTTTCATCTGAAACATATTTAGCTTGCGATTTTTCTCCACAAACTTCCAAATCATCCGATAAAGAGTTTTTCGGTCATAGTCAAAGCGGCTCTTTCCTTTTTTGGCCAATTTTTTCTCAAAAACGAATTGGGTTTCAATGCCGGCATGATCACCCCCGGGCAGCCAAAGAGTTGGTTCGCCCAGCATTTTATGATAACGAATCATGATATCTTCAATGACAAACATTACATGGCCCACGTGCATGGGATCGCTGGCATTAGGCAGGGGCAAAAGAATCGTAAAGGGCTTTTTCTTTTTATCCACTTTCGGCGTAAACAAGCCCTTTTTCTCCCACTCTTTATAAATTTTCTGCTCAAACAGTTGAGGCTGATATCTTTTATCCATTAAAATTCCATCTTGCAAATATCACTATTTACTAAAACTAACAATATGATTCTTGGAAAAACAAACTCCAAAAGTCTCCAGAAAAAGATGGCGGCCCGCAAGGGGAGGAATTTCATCACTATCGAGAAAGCCAACCGGGATTTCTCGATTCCATTGGCCCAGTTTAACTTTTATTTTTGGTAAAAAATAAACCTGCTGGCTTCCGCCAACACCAAAAGTGCTATAAATCCGGCAATCTTTTTCCAGATCAATTTGTAAATCTTGAGCAAGAAATCGGGGCAGTAAAGTATAATCAGCCCCAGTATCAACAATTACCCATACTTCCGTCCAATACTTTCCATTTTCGGACCAAAAACGCATTTGGGCTACTGGCCGATAAATTACTCCTAAAAGTGAAGATTTTTCTTTCCTAAATTTAAATTTTAAAGCCATAGAATCAAAGTGTCAGCCTTGGGAATATAAGTAACTGCCGGAATTTCTTCAGGATATTTTTTCCGCACCCTAGTTAAAATTTTCAATGCCCCTTCCCCTGTTTTGGCTGTAAAAATCTTACCTCCAGCAACAACAACATGTTTACCCCGGTATCGAGGAATGCTCATAGCTTTTATCATATCTATTTTTTTGGTTTTTTTTACTCTTTTTTTCATTTCAAACCATTCTCCCTGCTTCCGCTATTGTAACATAGAGTAAATTCAAATTTTAACTATGAGGTTAATTTAAACCCCAAAGCTTCGACGAACAGGAAAATAACAAATCAGCAGGAACACCTTCAAGTCCGCCAGCTGGCGGACTACCTCGCAGGAGTTCCTTTATAAGCCCAACCCCACGTTTTAGAAAAACCTACTGCCCTTGGATCTGCTTTAACTGAACATTAACTTCCTCGACCCCAGTTTTCAGAGGCGCGCTTTCCCTCAATTGCTCACGAACTCTTTGTAAAACCTCAACTCCCTCGCCCCCGCCCTCTTTCACTTCCTGCCTAACCCGCTCCTCCGTTCTCTCCATTTTTTGGATCACTTCCATTTTCCTCTCCAAAACCTTTTCTTTTATCTGTACCTGCTTTTCTTCGGAAACCGACTCAATCGCTCGTTGATAGCCATTAATACTTTTCTCTATGGCATTCTCTATTCCTTTTTTACCTTGCTCGGGAACTTTTTGATAAACATCAAGCAAAATACTTTGGTGTTTTAAAGTTACCTCGCTTAGATGCTCGGCAAACTCTTCCCTTTTATCTTCAGCAACTTGCTCTACTTCCTGGCCTAGTAATTCAAGTTGTTGCTCGTAGCGCCCAGCTAACTTTTCCGCCAGCTCCGGCTTTTCTTCAACTACGGCTTTTAGCTCAACCAGCCTCCTGTTGGCAATCTCCATTCTTTTGGCTACCTTTTTTTCCGGAGTGTTGGCTAATATCAACTCAAAATTTTCTTTAATCCCTTTTAAAAAATAAAACGGACTGGTGGGTAAAAGGCGCGGAGCATAATCAATCTGCCCAAGATTGTCTGTTGCTTCCCGGGCAACTACTTTTACCGGAACAAAAACAAACACGCAAAGAGCCAAAATTAAAGCGGCTAGAATAATCAATTTACTTTTTCCGCCAAAGGCGGACTTCATTTCATTTCGCATTTTTTCATCTCACCCCCTTTCAATAAGCTTCTCCCCCGAGGTGGGCTTTGACTCCTCGGGGGAATCCTGCTGTAACTGCAAAACCCCGTACCCAATGTGGTACTAGGGTAAATTTAAAAATCGTATAGTAGAATAATACCATGAACAAAGCAGAAAAATTAAAAGCCTTTTCATTTTTCACCCCCTTGGTTTAAATATCTATTAAGGTCAAGAGCGCATAGAAGATGAGAGTCGTTACAAAATCTATATCCGCCTTCTTCAACTGCTCTCTTAACCCTGGAAGCGGCCAACTGATGGAGAGCAACTGCTTCTTCACAACCTCCATTTCCTGCCCCGAACCAAAACTTTCTAGAAAAACTGTACCCATAATACTTCAAGGTAGATTCCTCCCCATTTAATAAGCCAGAATCCCAGGCTAAGGTAGCAGTCAAATCAGTCCAAGTTTTTCCCCCCTGATCATTAATAACTTGGGCAAGGGCCTTAATTAAAACAGTTGTTGACGAATCACTAGGATAATAAATCAAAACACAAGGTAAAACGGCTAAACCATTTTCTGGTTTTTCAAATTCCCTTGCTGGTTTTGTTGTGTCTTGTAACCCAACAACGAGTATATTTTCAGAAGGATCAGGATTTCTTTCCTGTCTTGCTTTTTCATAAAGATCTCTATAGGTCGCTAAAAGTATTACTGCCTCTCCTTAAATATCTCGTTCCCTACTCATGCCAATTATTGTTCGAGGTGTCTCGCTCACAAGCAGGATAATACCAAATTAAATTACCAAAATCAATATTATAGGATTTTTAGAAAAACTGCCTGGCATTAATCCTTAAATTGCTTTAAAATCAACCAATGGATAAAACCAGGAAACTCCAGGAAATTGGCGAAAAAATAAAAACTTGCCAGCAATGCCCCCTTTATCAAACCGCCACCAACCCGGTTCCCGGACAAGGAAGCGCTAGCGCCCAGATAGTATTTATTGGCGAAGCGCCGGGTTACTGGGAAGACCAAAAAGGGATTCCTTTTTGCGGGGCGGCGGGCAATCTTTTAAATAAGTTACTCTCCGAAATTAACTTAAAGCGGGAAGAAGTATTTGTGGCCAATATCTTAAAACACCGCCCGCCTGATAACCGCGATCCGCTACCTGAGGAGATTAAGATGTGTACTCCCCATCTTAAAGAGCAGCTACTAATTATTGAGCCGAAAATAATCATTACCCTGGGCCGCTTTGCGATGAATTACTTTCTTCCCCAAGCTTATATTTCCAGAATGCATGGGCAGTTAAAACAAATCCTTTGGCAAAACTTAAACCTGGCTCTCTACCCTCTTTTTCACCCGGCGGCTGCTTTTCGAAGAGGAGAAGTGATGAGCCAACTCAAAGATGATTTTCTAAAAATCCCTCAAATAATTGAAAAAATTAAACCCCTAGAGTTAAAGCCAACTCAAAAAAGTTTGTTTTAAAACTTCTTTTGGTTTTTCCGGCTTAAATACTCACCCGTTTCCGTACTAATTATTACTTCTTCTCCAATCTTTATAAAAAGAGGAACTTTTACTATCAACCCATTATCTAAGGTGGCTGGTTTGGTCGCCGCGGAAACCGTATCGCCCCGCACTCCTTTTTCAGTTTCTTTAACTTTGAAAACAGTTTTTTTAGGCAAGCTGATCCCAATCACCCTGTTTTCCCAAAACAATAAGCCATAGTCTTCCCCTGCTTTTAAATATTTTTCCTCTTCCTCAATTATTTTCCGTTCCACAAGGGTTTGCTCAAAACTTTTCGGATCCATAAAAATCGCCTGAAGACCGTCAAAGTATAAAAACTGAAAACGCTGATGGGTAACTTCAATTTCCTCGACCTTTTCATCAGTGATTAAAGTCTCTTTGATCACTCTTCCGGATTTTAAATTTTTTAATTTCAACCGAACTACGGCGTGGCCTCGGCCCGGATTAAAAAACTCCTTATCTGAAACCACCACCGGATCCCCTTTCCAGTTTAAAAAAGATCCTTTGTTTAATTCACCTGCCTTGGTCATGGAGATATTGTACCAGATTACCAAGCACGCTTCGCTAGATTCTTCCCCCGACGTAACGTCGGGATCAGAATGACGCTTGTTCACGAGAAACTCCGCTAATTACCACTAGTAAACTGCTTTTGATAGATTAAAAGGTTAAAATATACCAGTGGAAAATTTAACTTTTGGTTTTTTAACCGGTTTGTCAGTCGGGGTTTACTGCCTTGGTCTTTGCCTGCCTGTTTTTCTGCCTATCCTTTTCTCTCAAAAAAGAAGCGGTAAAAAAAGCTTTTACCTGGTTTTGCAATTTTCGGCCGGCAGGCTAATCGGTTATTTTCTTTTTGGTCTCACTTTCGGCTATCTTGGCCAAAAGATCCAGAGCCAGCTGATTCACACCATTATTTCCCTGGTTAATCTTTGGATGGGAATTACGCTTATTCTTTTTGGCCTGGGTCAAATTGATAAAAAATTCTGCTCTTTGAAAATCTTTCAAAAAATTAAATGGCCGCTTCTACTGGGCTTTTTAACGGGAGTTAATGTCTGTCCCCCGCTAATGGCTTCTTTGACTCATGTTTTTAGTTTAAGAAGCGCTATTAATTCTCTTTTTTATTTTCTGGCTTTTTTTGTGGGTACCAGTATTTATCTTATCCCAGCTACTCTTTTTGGCGTGTTTACTAAATTTCCTTTAATTCAAAAAATGGGGCGCTTGGCGGGAATAATTGCCGGCTTTTATTTTGTAGCCCGAAATCTCTTAATTATTTTCTAAAAATCCGCCAAGTTTTTAAAAAATAGGCTAAGTGACCAAAAATATGAAGCAGACTAATTACCACAAAAACAATTCCTAAATTATTATGCCAGGACAAAATTAATTCGGTTTTAACTCCCAAAGCCCAGAGCAAACCAAAAAGCCCGGCCGGGATAAAAAGGAGAAGCAGAACCAAATTCCAAAAATACTTAAAACCCACCAGGCTCAAAAACCCTCTTTTTCTTCTCAAGCTAGTTTTGTTAACCAGGTACCAGTAAATAAAATAAGCGGCTGCCGGCAAAAAAAGCCACCAAAAAACAGAGGAACTACCAGCTTCGCTGTGGTCGCAAATTTGGTTTTGATTAGTGTCAAGATAAAGATCGCACAAGCCCGGATAAGGATCATTGGTTCTTTCGAAAGGACAGTCCAACCAGGCCAAAACCTTAAAATCGCTCATTAAAGATATTATATAATAAGCAGATGAAAAAGAATCTTGGGCTGTTAGTGATCATTTTTGGGGTGCTCCTTTCTGTTTTGGTCGTTATCAAACAAAAGGCTAGTTTTCAAAAAACTCCTAATCCTCAAGATTTAAAAGAAGCCAGTTTTTATGAAACTTTAGATAATGGCAATGTCCGCTGTCAACTTTGTCCTAACCGCTGTGTTTTAGCCCCCGGCCAAAGAGGAATTTGTAAAGCAAGGGAAAATATCAACGGCAAGCTCTATAGCCTGGTTTATGGTAAACCGGTATCAATTAATGTTGATCCTATTGAGAAAAAACCGCTTTACCATTTTCTGCCCGGAACCAAGATTTACTCTTTAGCTACTGCCGGGTGTAATCTTGACTGCCAATATTGCCAAAACTGGGACATTGCCCACCGCCAACCGGAAGATCTTGCCTCACTCGACATGACTCCCCAGCAGGTGGTGGATGAGGCTTTAAAAGCCAAGGCCGAGGCAGTTGCTTTTACCTATAATGAGCCGACTGTCTGGTATGAATATATGCTTGATATTGCTAAGCTTGCCAAACAAAATAATTTAAAAACCGTTATTATCACCGCCGGCTACATTAACCAGGAACCCTTAAAACAACTCCTGCCTTATCTTGACGCGGTTAAAATTGATTTTAAATCCATCAAGGCTGAAACCTACCAAACCCTAATCAAGGGCAATTTGGAACCAGTGCTGGAAACCATTAAAACCGTTCACCAATCGGGCAAATGGCTGGAGCTGGTACATCTTGTTGTTCCCGGGTTTACTGATAACTTAGAAGAAGTTGCCCAACTTTGTACTTGGATTAAAGATAATCTCGGCCCTGATGTCCCTCTTCATCTGTCCCGCTTTTGGCCTAAATACAAACTGCTTAATCTCCCGCCCACTCCGGAAAAAACTCTAAAAGAAGCGAGAAAGATTTGCCTGGAGATAGGCCTTAATTACGTTTATACCGGTAACATTGATGATTTAGAGGGAAGCACTACTTACTGTCCCCAAAATCGGCAGCCCCTTATCCAGCGCCGCGGCTATTTTATTGAAAAAAATCTCATTGACCAGGCCGGCCAAGCCCCAAACTGCCCCGCCCAAATTCCTGGGGTATGGGGAAAGTGAAGATTTTCGGACTAGATTATGTTTTTGAATGAATTTACCAGAGGCGTGAATAAGTGATCACCTCTAAGGTGAACGAATTTAAATAACTTCCCAAGCCGGCTTTGAGTCCAAAAAAATAACTTCTACACCTATTTCTTTAAGTTTTTTAGAAAGGAGCTTAGCCAAATTTTTTGCTCCCGGAAGTTCAGTATAATAACCGCCAACATCAATAAGGGCAAGGTTTAATTCTCGGGCAAAGCGAGCCGTAGAGTCTCGTATATCCCCTGAAACATAGGTATCAGCTCCTTTTTGTTTTGCCAACTCCATATGGCTAATAACTTCATTACCTGAACCGGCAACTGTAGCTATAATCTCCACTTCCTCATCTAAATTACCGACGACCAATGCGCTTGGAGAACCGAGCTTGCTTTTCACCTGTTCAACGAATGATTGGAGACTCATCTTTTGAATCTTCCCAATTCTTCCGTAGGAAATTTTCTCTGTTACCTTGATTCCTAACACTTTAGCAAGAGAATCATTGCTTCCTCCGGGAGCATCATCCCAGTTTGAATGGGCACGATAAACAAGAACGCCTGTTTCTTTAAGAAGGGACTCCCGAATCTGATTTGGCGGGAATTTTAACTGAGAAATGTCTAATAAAAAAGCCTTCTTTTTCTGGAGTAGTGGCTCGTGAACAACCAGCAAGTCAATTTTCTCTTGTTTTACTTCTCGCAAAACTTCAACTGTTGGTCTCCAAGTAACTCCAATTTTTGAAACCCTCTTGTTTTCATTTCCCCAAATAAAACCACTTTCTTCGCCCTCATAGGCATATTTAAGCGGAGCTAACTCCTCAATAATTTTGGCAATTGTTTTCACTGAAGTCATTTCAATTTATATTCTACCAAAATTTGCTTGCCAAATGGGGCAATTTTTAAACTGGATTAGGTTTTTAAACAAATCTTTCCAGAAATTCCCTTCGTTTTTGGGGAGTGATAAAAACCATTTGTACTCTTTCCTCGTCTACTTGGCTTGTCCCCCCAAATTGATCAGACAATAATTGTGAGTGGTAAGTATGTAACTTTCTTAAAGTTTTAGGCAAGGAGGCAATTGTCCAAGTGGGAAAAGCGTATCTTTGGGTAAAGTCAAGTTTTTGCCACTAAATCTAACAACTTATTAATCTGTTTATCAATCGACAAACCTCTGTTATTATACCGCCAAACATATTCTGAAAGATAGAGGGATAATCGTTCTCTCCTGATACCGCCTCTGGA
>JADHWP010000016.1 GCA_016783425.1 Candidatus Shapirobacteria bacterium | reverse complement strand
AAGTAGCCTAAAACCCGACCAGATCAATTTCTTCTTTTAAGTTCACTCCGAACTTTTTTTTAACTTCTTTTTTAATCAGTTTAATTAGTTCAAAAACATTTTTAGCGGTAGCGCTATTTTCGTTAATAATAAAATTGGCGTGCAAGTCGGAAACAACTGCTCCGCCGATTTTCTTGCCCTTAAGTCCGCAAAGGTCAATCATTCGCCCGGTCGGGTGATTTTGAGGATTAGGCACATTGGAAAAAATGCATCCGGAGCTCCGGCCGGTTGGTTGGGGATTAAGTCCTCTGGTGAAAGCATCTAAATTGCGTTTTTTTTCACCAACCCCTCTGGTCATTCGCCAAGTCAGTAGTTTTTCAATTGCTTGAGCGATTTTTTCGGGGTCTGCTTTTTCCAATTTTATAGTTATTTCCAAAATAATGTCTTTTTTTTCTTTAAAAACCGAGCGCAAGCCTGAGCTGGCATAGCTAAATTGGCAATACTCCTGGTCTTTGTTGACAATTTGGTTATTGGGCAAAAGTAGCTTAACTTTTTCTACCAGGTTGCCGATAAACTGATCTTTAACCGCCTGGTAATCAATAAAATACTCCAAAAAACTGCGGGGATCGCGAAAGCGAGCGTTATGGTAAATGGCTCCGCCCAGAGTGCCGGGAATGCCGGCTAAAAATTCAACTCCACTTAAACCTTGTTTTTGACAAAAACTAACTAGTTCCTGGTTGCTGGTGCCGGAAGCGACTTGCAGGCGGTTGTTTTTTAACTTTTTAATTTGGCGGGCTCGATTTTTAATAATTAAGCCCCCAAAGCCCTTATCGGCCGCCAAAACATTGGACCCGCCACCCAAAAGAAAATAAGGAACTTTAAGCTTTCGGGCAAGCTTAACTGCTTTGATTAGCTCATTTGTGGTTTTAGTTTCGTAAAATAAATCCGCCGGTCCGCCGATGCCAAAAGTGGTGTGATTTTTCAGGAG
Source organism: Candidatus Shapirobacteria bacterium (assembly GCA_016783425.1). Taxonomy (GTDB): domain Bacteria; phylum Patescibacteriota; class Microgenomatia; order UBA12405; family BS750m-G30; genus BS750m-G30. Next base: position 15,432 of record JADHWP010000016.1, on the reverse strand, counting down.
TGTATTTTTTTCAACCCGGTCTTTACCAAGTTGATCAATTAATTCCTGATACTTTTTTTTCATGGTAAGTTAATTATATAGTATCAGCGAATCAAGGTAAAAAGATGCCCTTGACAGGGGTGTTAATATAGTATTATACTTGCATTATATTTATATAAAGAAAGCATGAAGATGAATATTTTAGAAATGCCTTTTGTGGGAACATATCAGTTAAGAAAAGACTTGCCTCTTTTACTAAAGAGTATAAGTAAAAAAAGAGGGCAGGTCGTGGTTACCCAAAAAGGAAAACCAGCCGCGATGCTAATGTCACTGAAAAGATATTTAGAGTTAAAGACTTTAGCGGAGGAGCTGGAAGAGGTGGTCAGAGAAATGACAGATAAAAAATATCTTAAAAGTCTTTTAACAGAAAGAAAAGAAATAAAAGCTGGCAAAGGCAAAACGGCTAGTGATTTTTTCAAAGAGTTAGGAGTTTAATGTATAAGGCAGTCTTAGGGCGGCGAGTGCAAAAGGTTTTCAAGAAAATCCCTAAAAAATATCAGCTGAAAATTAAGGAGGCAATTTCAAAAGTAGAAAAAAACCCTTTTTGTTATGGCACGATTAAGCTGGCAGGATCTCCGGTGGCCGAGTATCGCCACCGAGTGGGTGATTATCGGATTCTTTTTGATCTTTGGGAGGAAAAAAAAGTTTTGATGATTTTAGATATTAAAAGAAGAACTAGCACTACTTATTAATAAGTTTTTCTAACACTAACCACCTTCTTTTTTTCTCGGGAGGAGAAACATTGTCTTTTAATTTCGACGCGGCGGTGCCGGGTCGGGGAGAATATTTGGCTAAATAGGCTTTTTGAAAACCCACCTGCCTGGCTAGCTTAACCGTGTTTTCAAATTGTTTTTTAGATTCTGTTGGAAAGCCAACAATAATGTCAGTAGTAAGCTTAACTTGAGGAATGGCTTTTTTGATTTTTTCTATTAAAGTTAAATATTGCCTGGCCGTATAAGGCCGGTTCATTTTTTTTAAGATATCATCATCTCCGGACTGAACAGGCAGATGAATGGTGCGGTTGATGTTTTTATATTTGCCAATTACTTTTATTAACTCATTGGAAAAATCCCAGGGATTAGCAGATAAAAAATCAATTTTTTTAATTCCTGCGACTTTAGCTACTTTTTCCAAGAGTTGAGGAAAAGCAGTGTTTTTTAAATCTTTACCATAAGAATTAACATTTTGGCCCAGCAGAGTAATTTGCGAATGCCCATTTTTTACCAGTAATTTAACTTCTTTAATTATTTCTTTTTCCGGGCGGGAAACTTCTTTACCTCGGGCAAAAGGAACAATACAATAAGAGCAAAAATGATTACAGCCGTTGGAAATGGGAACCAGGGCGGGGGACATTCCCGGAATGCAAGTTCTCACATTCCGGGAATGTTCTGGTGCCAAATTTTCAGTTAGAATAATTTGAATATCCGGGCCAATTCTTCTTCGTAAATCTTTTAGATTTTTTAGACTTTTGTCCAGTAAAGCCCAGCCGGCCAAACAGCCAGTGAGGATAATTTCTCCATTTATCATTTTCCCATTTATCATTTTTTCATTTCTCCATTGCTCATTTTTCCTTAAATTATTAATTAATCCGTAAACCCGGTTTTCGGCGGATTTTCGCACAATGCAACTATTAATAATTACAAGGTTAGCCTTATTAATGTTTTTTATTTCTTTATAGCCTTTGCTGGTAAAAACCTTTTTGATTCGTTCGGAATTGGCCTCATTCATCTGGCATCCATAAGTCTTGATAAAAAAATTTTTTGACTTTGTCATTGGTAGACTTTTAAAGCAGTATTCTCGCCCGCCAGAAATTGCAGCACAAGGCGTGAACGAATAGTTCCCGAAAGCCGAGTGCTAAAATTCGGCGGGTTCATCTGACAGCCGTAGGTTTTAAGATGGAAGTTTTTAGATTTAGAAGCCATGATCGCCTAATTTTACCATTTTGCCGGTTGACAAAAGAGAGAAATAATTTTAATTTACATCCATGCCCTTATTTTCAAAGAAAGTTTTAATTATTAGCCCGGAGGTTTATCCGCAAGTGAAAGTTGGGGGTTTGGGAAAGATGGTCGCCGGGGCCAGTAAGGGTTTAACTGGGCTGGGAGTAGAAGTCAAAGTTATTTCTTCCGAACAAAACATTTATCATTCCCTTTTTTTAAAAAGTACCCAAGAAAATTATCGGTTGCTTGGCAAGAAAGCGGGTGCTTGGTGCCAGGATAATAGTTGGCAGCCAGACTGGGTTTGGACTCATGATTGGGGCGGAGTTTGGTCAGCCGCGGAATTTAGAAAAACTAATAGTTCCCCAATCCTTTGGACGGTTCATAGTCCCATTGCGGACAGTTACGCTTATGAATATGAATATGGCTATGGCTATGAGAGTGAGGGCGAGGGGGAGCCGATTGATTGGGGGGATTCTTTTTTTGATTTTAGCGCTTTAGTTGAGAGAGGGATTAGTTTGAGTTCTAAGTTAACGACTGTTTCACCTGCCTTTGCCCGAAGACTTTCCAGGAGTAAGCTTTTTGCTAAAGCTAAAAAGATTACCGGTATTAATAACGGAATTGATTATCAGGAGTGGGATCCCCAAAAAGATAGCCTGATTGATTTTAATTTGAAAAACTCCTGGCTGGAGTTTAAGCAAAGAAATAAAAAAACTCTTCAGCAAAAATTTGGCCTGCCTCAAATAAGCGTTCCGGTTTTTTGTTTTGTTTCCCGGGTAGTCCCGCAAAAAGGGATTGAGCTATTAATTGAAGTTTTGCCTGAATTTTTGGCTAAAAACGAGATTCAGTTTATTCTTGTTGGCAGCGGCTCTCGAAAATTGACTCGATGTATCGATACATTAAAACAAAGATTTCCTGGAAAGGTGGGGGTTAGATTAGCCGCTGATTTTGATCTGCCCCATCAGGTTTTTGCCGGGGCTGACTTTTTGGTTTTACCTTCCAGAGCCGAGCCCTTTGGGATTGTAGTGGCGGAGGCTCGAAAATACGGAACTATTCCCATTGTTCATCTGGTTGACGGATTGGTTGACCAGGTTAAGGATGGAGAAAATGGATTCGGCTTTCAGGGGCACAAAAGCGATTTATTGCTGGAGAAGCTTTATCAGGCTTTTAATAGCTGGCAGAGTGAATGGCAATATCAGCAATTTGGTAATCTAAATAAAGTAGCCAGTTGGGAGGCGGCAGTTAAAAATTGGCTGGGGCTGATGAATGAGCGAAGTTGAAATTATTAAAAATGCTCTTAGTTTAGGTAGAGAAAAAATTACTCCGCTTCCCGGGGGTTGGCGAAAAAAAACCTTTCTTGTTGAAGGAAAAGACAAAAGGATTGTTAGTTTAGTTTCTAAAAAAGCCATTTCTAAAAGCAGGTTATTAAAAGCCGCCTGGTTGGAAGAAAAACTTACCAGGAAAAAAATAATCCTGGGTCGAAAATTAATTAGTCTCTCCCTTGTTGATAATTTCCACTTGATTATTCGCACCTATCTTGAGGGAAAACCTAAGTGGCAGTGGGGCAGATCGGAAGCAAGGCAGCTAGGAGAGTTATTGGCCAGGTTGCACCAAAAAGGTATTTATCATTTAGACTTAAAGCCGGGCAATGTTTTGTGGAGAGGAAATAAAATCAGCGGGGTGATTGATTTTGAGGAAAGCAAAAGGGGGAAAAAGTATCGAGTTCAAGATTTAGTAAATACTCTTTCCTGGGTTTTGGCTAGCGGGGGAGAGGAGGATATTTTTTTAAAAGCTTATCTTGACCAGGGGGGAAAAGTTAATTATGGTAAAATGGAGAAATACTTGCCCCGCTATTTAATGATGAGAGCAAAACAAGGAAGCAAAAACGCCCTTATTCTGTTGGCTAAAAAAAAGCTGGAAGACAGTCAGGGCCAAATCAAAAAAAAACTTTTAAAGTTTTCCGATCTTGTTTCTTTTCGCAAAAAAAACAAAGGTAAAAAAATTGTTTTGGTGGTGGGGGCTTGGGAACTGCTTCATTGGGGTCATTTGTATTTTCTAAAAAAAGCCAAAAAAAGGGGAGATTTATTGGTCGTTGGGGTGGCCTCTGATGAATCGCGCCAAAGATTAAAGGGAGAATCATTTCCCATTGTCGGCGAAAAAACCAGGGCGGAAACAATGGCTTTTTTTGATTTTGTCGATGGGACAGTCATTTTGGCCGAAGATCAAATCAGTAAAGAACTTAAAAGTTTAAAACCGGATATTTTATATGCAGTGAAAAAAGACTGGCGGGAGGGGATCAGGAAAAAAGAAGAGGAGGAGCTAGTTAAGAATTGGGGCGGGAGAGTGGTAAAAACTTCTTATTTATTGCCCGGAGTATCTTCTTCCGGGCTGGTTGAGCGAGTGGCTTTGCTTAAAATTAAGCAGGTGCTGCTGGGAGAACGGGAAAGACAGCCGCTTTTAAAAGTTAACGGAAAGAGCAAAAACAAGTTTCAGGTAAAATATCAGGATTTGGGAAAGCTGGGAAATAAGTTAAAAAAACAAGGCAAATCCGTTGTTTTTACCGCTCTTACGGCCGACCTTTTTCACCTGGGCCATGCTCGCTTCATTCAAAAGGCCAAAAGCGTGGGTGATGTTTTAATAGTAGGAGTGCCCAGTAACAGGAGTGTGCGCGAACTTAAAGGAAAGAGTCGGCCGATGATTGATGAAACGGCCCGCTCGCTACTTTTGGGCGAATTATCAGTGGTGGACTATGTGGTTATTTTTGATGAGCGGACTATTTTAGGCTGTTTGCAAAAACTAAAACCTGACCTTTTTTTTACCGTTAAAGACGATTGGAATACCCGGTGGCATAAATCTTCCGAAGCCCAATTTATGAAATCAATTGGAGGGATGGTAGTTCGGTCTGAGCGCCAGGCTCCATATATTTCGGCTTCTAAAATGATTGATAAGGCGGCGGGCGATTGGCTGCAAAAAGAATTCGCCGGGTTGCTGAAAACGGCTCAGCAAACCCCGGTCCTTAACGCTGACTTTGATCCGCATGATGTTAGCGCTCAACTGGCGGCTCGGGAAAAGGGTTTTTACGAACAGGTTTTACAAGCGGTGGCCCAAAGAAATAAATGTGTTTTTTGTGACTTAAAAGAAAAATATATTGTTGCCAAGAAAAATAATTGGATTTTAACAGTCGCTCTTTATCCCTATATTGACGGTCACTTGTTAATTATTCCCAAAAAACATCTTGAATCAGCCGCTGATTTAACTAAAAAAGACCAGGAGGCGGTTTTTGCGCTGGAGAAAAAAGGGAGAGGTTTGTTAAAAAAAGCTCTGGGTATAAATAACTTTTGGTTTATTTTAAGAGAGGGCAAAGGCATTAAAGTCGGTAAAACCGTCGAGCATTTACATTTTCACTTAATGCCTTACGACCCGGGAGTAATTAAAATGGTGGACAAAAAACTAACCACCACTCCTTTAAAAATAGCCCAAAAATTAAGAGAGAAAAATGAATAAAAAATATTTGAAACAGGCGGCTGAAATTGCTTTGAAATCAGGCTGTATCCGAGGCAAAAGAGGAGCAGTTTTTGTTAAAGATAACCAAGTTTTAGTAAAAGCTTATAATAACCCTTACCCGGAAAATGATTTTTGCCAAAAGCATGGTTGTTTGCGGGATAAATTAAAACTGGGAATGGGCAAAGAGCTGGAAAAGTGCCGCTCAATTCACGCGGAAGCCAAAGCCATTTGTTTAGCCGCTCAAAAGGGGATTAGTCTTGAAGGAGCGGCAGCCTACATTACCAGCATGCCGTGCATGAATTGCGCCAAGCTGTTAATCGCTTCGGGGATAAAAAGAGTATATTTTCTTGATGTTTACGCGGATCAAACGGCCCTGATTCTTTTGGAGAAAATGGGGGTTAGTTGTCGGCGAGTAAGACTTGAGGGAGATAGACCGGAACAAAGATTAAGGGATATTAGCAGGCAAAAAAATGAGTAGATGGCCGGCTTATTTTAACGAGCGGCTGTGGCTGGTTAATCCCAAAAACGGCTTTGTGGGAGTAGCCACCTGCTGGACGCCCAAAGAATTAATTGCGCCGCATTTACATAATAAAGTATCTGTTTGCGGCCAGCTTTATACCAAAAGAGGAATTGAGTTTATTATTCGCAATCTTTATTTAAACCCCCGGATTCGTTATTTAGTGGTAGTTGGCAAAGATGCCACTGGCAGTGGTCAAGCCCTGGTTAATTTTTTCCAAAAAGGAGTTGATCGGTCCTTTTTACCTTTGCAGATTTCGGAGAAATATTTAAATTTATTTCGTGAAAAAGTTAGATTAATTGATTTAAGAGGAGAAATAGATGTTCAAAAAATAAATAAAAAAATAGAATCTTTAAGAAAACTACCTCCTTTTGCTAGAAAGAAAAAGAGATTCAAGGAAACTAAAACCGAAACTGAAGTTTATCCCTCGGAAGCTTCCGGCTTTCGAGTGGAAGCAGAAACTGTTGGCTTGGCCTGGCTGCAGATTTTAAAAATAATTTTGCGTTTTGGCTGGGAAATTCCAAGAGTGGTTATTTACGGAGGAAAAGAGAAAATGGTTTTAAATCTAGTAGCGGTGATTACCGGTGAGGATATTAAAAAACCGAAAATGTACCGCTTTTTTCCTTTTAAAAAGAAAGATTTAAAAAGCTATTTTAAAAACTTTTTTTCCACCGAAATTGAAGATCAGGGCTATACTTATGGGGAAAGAATTTTAAAATACCAAAAGAGTCCGGAGGATTTAAAAACTGTTGACCAGTTAAATTTGATGGCTAAAAAACTAAAAAGCTTTAGTTTTAATAAAGGCGCTTTAATTACTCTTTGGAATCCGTCAATTGATAATTATCCGATTAGAAAGCCTTGGCGTACTCCTTGCTTAACCTTAATCCAGGGGATTTGTTGTCAAGAGGATAAACTTCATTTAACCGCTTATTTTCGTTCCAATGATATGTTTGGCGCTTGGCCGCAAAACGCTTTTGCCCTGCGCAGGTTGCAATTTGAGTTAGCTAAAAAAGTAAGTAAGAAAATGGGGATTTTAACGACCATCTCCCACAGCGCTTTTATCGACAATACTGATCTTCAGGAGGCCCAAAAACTGGTTGACCAGCCGGGCCGATTTTTTTGTCAATTTGATCCCCGGGGCAACTTAATTATTTCCGTGGAAAACAAAGAGATTGTGGTTAAGCAAATTTCTCCCGGGGGTTTATTTTTGCAAGAATTCAGACAAGACGGAGCTAAACCCAGGGCGGCTTTAAAAATGGCGAGTCAGTTGCTAAAATTCCAAGCCATTTCTCAAATTGGACACGCTTTGGATATTGGCGAGCAATTGGGCAAGGCCGAAATTGCGATCAAGCTTGGTTTAAAATTCGAGCAGGACCAGCCGCTTAAAACTATTAGTTAGTGTGTTAGGATTGGTTGACAATGGCAGATGAAATTTTTCAACTGATTAGAAAAGAGGAAAAAAGGCAGGCGGAAACATTAATGCTGATTCCTTCGGAAAACTACGCCAGCCGGGCAGTGCGGCGGGCCTTGGGCAGTGTGCTAACCAATAAATACAGCGAGGGTTATCCGGGGAAGCGCTACTATCAGGGTACTTCGATAATTGACGAGGTCGAACAGCTGGCGATTGATCGGGCGAAAAAATTATTTGGCGCTCCCCACGCCAATGTTCAGCCTCTTTCCGGCTCTCCGGCAAATTTGGCCATTTTAGCGGCTATTTGTAAAGTGGGGGAGCCGATTTTGTCCCAGCATCTTTTTATGGGGGGCCATTTATCCATGGGCCAACAAGCCTCGGTTAGTTCTCAATATTACCGGGCTCATTATTACGGCTTAACTAAAAAGGGAGAGATTGACTGGAAGCAGTTGGAAGCTCAAGCTAAAAAGATTCGCCCGAAAATTATTTTTTGCGGAGGGACGGCTTTTACCAAAATTTTTGATTTTGCCCGCTTTGGCCGGATTGCCGATCAGGCAGGCGCCTATTTTGTGGCGGACATTTCTCATATTGGCGGTTTAGTCGCGGGAGGCGCCCACCCCACGCCAAAAAATGAGGCCCACATTATGATGACTACCACTCATAAAACTTTGCGCGGCCCCCGGGGAGCAATAATTATGGTTACCAAAAAAGGATTAAAAAAAGATCCACAGTTAGCGGACAAAATTGACCGGGCGGTTTTTCCCGGTCTTCAGGGGGGAGCGCATAACAACAATATTGCCGCTTTGGCGGTGGCTTTAAAAGAGGCGGGAACAAAAAGTTTTAAAAAATATGTGGCTCAAGTAGTGAAAAACAGCCAAATTTTAGCTGAAGAGTTGATTAAGGGCGGTTTTGTTTTAATCGGTAGTGGTAGTCAAAACCATTTGATTTGGCTGGATTTAAATAACCGGAAGATTGACGGCTGGACGGCCGCCTGGGCGCTGGAAGCGGCGGGAATTATTGTCAACCGGCAAACCATTCCTTTTGACCGGCGCTCTTCTTATTATCCTTCCGGATTACGTTTAGGCACTCCGGCGGTTACCAGTCAAGGCATGGGGATAAAAGAGATGGTTATAATCGCTCAAAAAATCAAAAAAGTGATTGCAAGAGCGAAAAAAATAGCTCCCCGGGATATTGGAGGCCTGAATAAACAAAAAGATCAGCGGGCCAGAAAAAAGTTTAAACAGGAAGTTTGGGCCGATCCCGAACTGATTACTATTAAAAAAGAAGTTAAGGTTTTTTGTCAGCGCTTTCCTTTGCCATGACGGTAATATTTACTGGTCGAAAGTTTGCCAATAACAAAACTAAGAAATTAAAAATTTTGGCTGGTAATTGGGTAAAGCAAAAGGGGAGGCCGCCAAAAGTAGTTTTTGTTTTGTTTGACCAAAATCTCCAAAGCGAGCTTTTTGTTCGGATTAAAATTAAAGTGGCCAAAAAAATCGGGATAGAGACAGAAACTAAAAAATGGGCCGCTTTGGCTTGCCGGCCAGAAGAATGTATTAAGAGGATACAAAAATTGTCAAAAGATAGCGGCGTTGACGGGATTGTGGTTCAACTGCCTTTACCTAAAAAGCTGATTCCCTGCCAAAAAGATATTTTAAAAGCAATCGGCTTACCAAAAGACATTGACGGGCTGAGAGATGATTCCTTTTTCTGGCCAGCGGTGGTTAAGGCAACAAGAGAGATAATCAGTCATTATGATTTGCTAAGTAAAAAGGAGGTAGCGGCGGTAGTGGGGGCCAAGGGCTGGGTGGGCAAGCATTTGGTTAAAATGCTTAAAAAACAAAAAGCCGCAAAAACACCTCCGGGGAAAATTTTGGAAATTGACCTGAATACCAAGAATACTTTAAATGATTTAAAAGAGGTGGATTTAATTATTTCCTGCGCGGGCCAGCCGGGTTTGATTAAAGCCGAGTTTGTTAAAAAAGGAGCGGCGGTTTTGGATTTAGGAATGATGGTGGTGGAAAAGAAAAATGGAAGAGCCCTAAAAGGAGATGTGGATTTTGCGGGGGTTTGCCAAAAAGCAGGCTTTATTTCTCCGGTTCCGGGCGGGATTGGTCCGGTAACCGCCGCCTGCTTGTTTGAAAACTTGCTAACCAGGCCTTGCTAATTATAAGTTAGTGCTTTAAGATAGTTTTATAAATGAGCGAAAGTCCCTTAGAAATGTCCCTTTCCAACAGCCTCCCAAGATTTTTACCTAAAAAATCTGGAATAAGAAGAACTTTAAGACGAGTTTGTGACTTAATGGGTAGGAGCAATTGGGATAGAACAGATTTGGCTAAAAGGACTTGGGATAAGGATAAGGATGGCCATTATCAAGGAAGAAGAATTATTGATCGGGACTCTCGGCTTAATGGGGGAGTTTGGTTGGGAGGAGAACGGGAAGCCTTGGTTGTTGATTTTGATAAAGACGAATATTTAAAGGGCCTGTATGGGCAAATTATGAAGAAAATGGAAAGGCATTACGGGGGTTTTCGAAAAAGCAGGGCTTTGCGTTTGGTTTATGACGAGGTTGATGCGGCTTTTCCCAAAAGAAAACGCGAGCAAGTGGAAAGTTTTATTGAGGGGCAAGGTTATCAGCCAGGAGCTAAGGCTTACTTAGGTAATTTTATTGCAGGTCGGACTGGCGAGTGTCGGCATATGGCTTTGACCTGTGCTGCCATTTTAGAAAAAATGGGAGATGAAGGGCATTTGGAAGGAACAGCTAGGGTAAATAGAAATTCTCAAGAAAAAGGAGCGCATGGTTGGTGTCGTTATACTACTAGTACTGGGGTGCCATATGTTTTAGATGTAGCTGGTAGATATTTTGGTCCTGTGAAAGAAAGTTGTGGCTCTTCTTGGAATTATTTTAAACCTGGCGATAAATAATGCTTTAGTGTATAATGCTTCAAATTACGCACACTGGGACTTCCTCCTAAATGTTTTTTCCCAGTGGAGGCAAAGGAGGAAAGAAAAATGAAAAGTGAAAAATTAAAAGTGAAAAATAAGCCCCAAGCCAAGGCAAAGGCGGTTCGGGTTAAGAAAAAAGAAAAAAAAGTTGTTAAAAAGATAAAGGGTAAAAAACTTCAAGAATTAACCTCTCTTTCTCCCATTGATTTAAAGGCCTTGCTGGAAGCGGGCTGTCATTTTGGCCACCGAATTTCCAAAACTCATCCCAAATCCATCCCTTTTTTGTATGGGAAAAGGGGAGGGGTGCAAATTTTTGACCTAATTAAAACGGCGCAATATCTGGAGGAGGCGCGGGATTTTTTATTTAAACTGGCGGCCAAAGGCGAAAAAGTACTTTTAGTCGGAACCAAAAGACAAGCCAAAAAAATAATTCGAAAAATTGCCCTGGAGACTAAAATGCCCTTTGTTCACAATCGCTGGCTGGGAGGAACCCTGACTAACTGGGAAGAGATGAACAAACGAATTAAAAGATTAAAAAAGCTAACCGGGCAAATAGAAGAAGGGGTTTTTAAAAGCAGAACGAAAAAAGAACAGTCTTTGATTAGAAAAGAGATTGTTGATTTGAGGGAAAAATTTGGAGGAATGTCATCTCTTGAAGAATTGCCCTCAGCCCTGCTTGTCGTTGATATTATGCGAGAGAAGATTGCGGTGGCTGAAAGCCGCTACGCCAATATTCCCATAGTAGCCATTGCAGATAGTAATACCGATCCGGGCTTGGTTGATTACCCTATTCCGGGCAATGACGATGCTCGAAAAAGCATTGAGTTAATTGTTGGTCTTTTGGGGGAAGCGATTATTAAAGGGAGTAAAAGTGAAAAAAAACAAACTGCTAAATCTGGTTAAAAAACTAAGAGAAGAAACTGGGGCCGGGGTGATTGCTTGTAAAAAGACTTTAGAAGAAACAAGAGGAAATTACCAAAAGGCTTTAATTTTGGTTAAGAAAAAGGGTTTGGTTAAAGCCGAAGAAAAAACAAGTCGGGCGACTAAAGAGGGCTATGTGGCGACCTACACCCACGCCACAGGCAGGATCGGAGTGGTGGTAGAACTGCTTTGTGAAACGGACTTTGTGGCTCGCAATTTAGATTTTCAAAAATTCGGTAAAGAGCTTTGTTTACAGGTAGCGGCGCTGAAAGCAAAGACAGCAGCTGGTCTTTTAAAGCAAGAGTATATTCGGGAGCCTGAAAAAAAGATTAGCCAATTAGTTAAAGAAATGATTGCCAAGTTTGGAGAAAATATTAAGATAGGCAAGATTGCCAGGGTAGAAATTTAGGTCTCGCCTTTTATTTCTTTTTCCTTTGCTTGATTAATTTCTTCAATTCGTTCAATATTTTCGTCAGTGATTTTTTGCAAAGTTTTTTCCAATTGGTGAAACTCATCCTCGCTGATTTCTTTTTCTTTTTGCCTTTCTTGCAAACCATGCCTAGCCTCTGAGCGAATATCCCGAATTATCACCCGAGCGCCTTCTGTTTTTCTGCCTAGCAATTTTAAATAATCCTGGCGCTGTTCAGCGGTTAAGGGGGGCAGGCTAATTCTGATAATCTCTCCGTTTATGGCGGGGTTAAAGCCTAAATTTTGCGCCGCTATTTCATTTTTAATCTCGTTAATAATGGTTTTGTCCCAGGGTTGCAAGGTTAAGCTGCGCGCGTCCGGCGCGCTAATCGTTCCCAGCTCTTTTAAAGACATTCTTTGTTCGCCGTTGTAAACAGTGACGGTAATATCTTCAATTAAGGCGGGGGTGGCCCGACCGGTTCTGATCGTGGCAATATCTTGCTTATAAAGGTCAATTACCTGGCCCATTTGAGAGTGAATTTCTTTTTCGTCCATAAATACAGCATACAACTTGGAAGCTCCAAATTGCAAATTACAAGAAACAAACAAATCTCAATCCGCCATCCGCCAACTGGCGGAGGCGGATCAAAATTCAAACTATGAAATCTTATTATTTGAAACTTGAGAAATTGATTATTGTTTGGAGCACTTGTTATTTGAAGTTTGGAAATTTAACACATGGTGTATAATGTGGAGATGGTTTCATTACTATTATTTATTTTTTCGCTCTCCCTTTTGATTATTGCCCATGAGCTGGGGCATTTTTGGGCGGCGCGGCGGAAAGGAATTTTGGTGGAAGAGTTTGGCCTGGGTTATCCTCCCCGGATTTGGGGCAAAAAAATCGGGGAAACTATTTATTCCCTTAACTGGTTGCCCCTGGGAGGATTTGTAAGAATTTTAGGGGAAGTAGAGTATGGGCAAAAAGTTCCCTTAAAACTAAAAAAGCGCTCTTTGGCCGCTCAAAGCTTAAAAGACCGAATGTTGGTCACTTTAAGCGGGGTGGGAATGAATTTAATCGTGGGTGTTTTAATCTTTTGCCTGGTTTACTCTTTTTTGGGGGTGCCTCGAAAGTCAGATCAGGTACGTGTCATGGAAGTAGCTTCTGGTTCCCCGGCGCAAGAGGCGGGACTGCAAAGTCAGGATAAAGTGTTGCAGATCCAAAAAGATGGGGAGATACAGGAAGTTAAAGAGATGGAATTTTTAATTAAGTTTTCCCGGGAAAAAGCGGGGAGGGAAATTTTTTTACTAATCGAACGGGAAGGAGAAGATAAGTTTTGGGTGAAAGTTGTCCCGCGGGAAAATCCGCCGGAGAATGAGGGCGCTTTGGGAGTAGTAATTTCCCAAAGCGAGATTTATAAACCGCCTTTATGGCAGCGGCCCTTTTGGGGGATTAAAGAGGGTTTTTCGGAAGCTTATTTTTGGGGCAAAACCATTGTTTTGGGAGTGGGGGAAACTTTAATAAGCCTGGCCAGAGGCAAAACGCCGGAAAATATTGCCGGACCGGTAGGCATTTATCAGGCCACCTCGGCCATTCGCAAACAATCGGGCAACTGGGCAGTCATTCATTTTTTTGGGGTTCTTTCGGTTAATTTAGCCATTGTTAATTTGCTTCCTTTTCCCGCTTTGGATGGGAGCCGTTTTTGGTTTTTGATCTGGGAAGCCGTAGCCAGAAAAAAGCCTAATCCAAAAATTGAATATTGGTTATCTCAAGTGGGAATGATCTTTCTAATTCTTCTTCTGGCCCTGATTACTTTTTCAGACATTAGGCGTTTAAGGAGCGGGATTTAAGGTCAGAAAAACTGCTTCGTTTGCTTCCAAATAAACCTGGTGCAAAAGACTGGTATTGCTGATTTCTTTTATTAAAGTTTGTTCGGAGCCAAATAAATAATCCAGTTTAAGCTGATATTTTCCCGGGCTTAGGTTGTTGACCTGGACGGGGACTAATTCGGTATGTTTTTCCCGGGGATCAAAGTTAACCAGGAAAATTAAGGTCGAATTGTTTTTTCTGGCCGCTACTCCGCTCACCCAGGTGCCGTTTCCCTCAAGGGGTAAACGCTTGCCCGAAAGTTGATTTAAAAACTGGTAGGCCAAATAGCGGGGTTTGAGAGCGGCCCCCTGGTTTTCATGTTTAAGCAGGCCCCACTGGTTTTCAATATTGCCCGGCCCGTCTTTTAGCTCAAAGGCAAAAATCCGGTGGACTTTGTCCAGCAGGTGAGTGGAAACGGCCAGGGCGTGGGCCGCGCCTACTTGATTTTTGTACCAACTGCTTCGCTCGCTTTCCGGCCCAAATTCGGTAATATATTTTTCCAGATTCTGGTAGGTCGGATAATCGGTGAGAATGCCGGCTAATTTTTCAAAGTCCTGATCATAATCAGCCAAATCGGCCGAGTAACGATGCCAGGAAATAAAATCTAAAAGTAAGCTGTTTTTCTGGGCGTGCTTTAGCAAAGCTCTAATCCAATTAGGATAAAAACCGGTAATTGCCGGCCCGCCAATTTTAAAAGAATTAACCGTTTTCGCTTTTTGAGCTCCTTGGGCGCTATGAAAGTAGAGAGTGAGGTAGTTGGGGTTTTTGCCATAGTGCCAGCCGCCGAAAAGATCCGGCTCGTTATAGACCTCGTAATATACATTATATATATTGAGATTATTTTTTCCACTGTACTGTTCCACCGTAGCCGTGACTAGCTTTTCCCACAGACTCCAGTCTTGTGGGGGAGAGGTGATTTGCCCATCAGCCGACCAGGCGGGGGGAATATAAGAAAGGGAAAGCATAGGTTTGGCGCCAGTGGCCAAAATACTTTTGACCATGACATCCAGCCGAGAAAAATCAAAAGTATTATCGGGCCTGACTATGTTAAAGTAATCATAAATATGGTCAATCCTGATTATTTGGGGAGATAGGGCTTTCACCTGGTTAATTACCGGGCCGATCATGTCTTTGGGTTCTTCGCCGCCCTGGCAAAAATTTTGCCAAAGAGCGGGGTTAATATTGGCTTGAGGCCGGGAGGCGTCTATCCTAATATAAGCGGGCTTACCCGCCGCCCCTTTTCGCCAGTCATATATTCCCTGAAGAGAAGCCAGGATGACCGGAAGAAGCAAAGAAAGAATCAATAGTTTAATTATTTTTTTAGAATAGTTATTCATTTATTGTCATTATCTTCTGTTGTTCTAATTACCCCTTGACAACTAGTTTGAAATAGTCTTTAATTAGTTTACTAAATTTATCATAAAAAAAGTACCCCTTGACTAGAACCACTAGTTTGAGGTAAAAATAAAAGACGTGTTTAATAAGTTAAAAAAGTTATTTAAATCTTCGAAAAGCTCTCAATTGGGGGTGGTTCAACTTCCTATTATCATTGGCCTTTTAATCGTAGGAATCGCTCTTCCCGCTGCGGTCACCCTGGTGCAGCGAACTCAAGAAACTAGAAGAGGGGCAACTGACATAGGAGATATCTTTTGTCATGTTTCTTGTACAACAAATCCAAGTGCCGATTATGCAGGGGGATATTGCCGTTCTCGCCTTTTGGATTGTAATGGTGGTGATGTGAGTACAGGTGAAAACTGTGCTGGTATTCTTGGAGCTTCCCGTTGTTGCTGTGAGCCAGTGTTGACTGGTACCCCTCAGCCAACGGCCACTGCTACTATTATCCCAACCGCTACCGCAACCCCCACGCCGATGCCCACTTCTTGTA
>JADHWP010000015.1 GCA_016783425.1 Candidatus Shapirobacteria bacterium | reverse complement strand
ATGTATGAATTGGAGTATATCTTGCCTGGAGAAGTAGCGGCCACAAAAACTCTTCTTAAAATGGATAGTGAACAAAAGCTACTCTACAATGTTATCCACAAATAGTTTAGCTAGGGTGCTGCATTGCGCAAGACGGGATAACGGAGCTATTCCTTTTGATGTTTTTGTGGGGGAATCTTTGTATGGCCAAAATGGTTTTTATCAAAAAAGAGTATCTATTGGTAACGAAGCGGGAGACGCTTTTTGCACGCATGCCGAAAATCCCCTATTTACAGAGCTGATTGCTCGGCATGCTTTTCCTTGCCTTAGAGAGTTGGGGGGGCCATCTCTTCGTTTTCTTGAACTAGGCGGGGGAATGGGCAGTTTAAAAAAAAGATTTAAAGAGTTGAAGTATAGGGCCGGGGTTGATTTTTCTTATTTGAGCCTGGACATCTCTAAAAGATTAATTGATTTTCAAAAAAGGTGGGGGAAAGATAACATTCAGGCTTCAGCAATAAGCTTACCCTTAGCGGACCGCTCCATCAGGGGCGTTATCTTTGCCAACGAGCTATTTGACGCTCTACCTTTTAAAGTGGTAAGAGCGGTAAAAAATAAAGACCAAAATCTTTTTCAGGGAGTTGAGGAGTTGTACTATGTTTTGGACAAACAAAATGAAATTCAAGCCGAATGGCGCCCGGTTGAGCCAAACTCTCCTATTAATAATTATTGGGAGAGACAACAGCGATATTTCCAATCTATTGGCCGTAATCTTGACGATGAATTAGAAAATGGTCGGGTGTTTTGTATTAATCTTTATGAAGAAACGCTTTTGCGAGAACTTAATCGGGTTTTGGCCCAAGGAGAGATAATTATTATTGATTATGGCGATGAGCTTGATAAGACTTTGAATGATAAAGGTGTTTTTGATTTGCGAATGTACCCCAAAAAACACGAAGTTAAACTCGAACAGGCTCATCAGTCAGTTTACTTGGCTGATTTGACGACTGATGTTAATTTTACCAACTTAATGCTACTGGCAGAAGAATTGGACTTGGAAACCAGCTATCAAACTCAATCTTCATTTATGAAAAGCCAGCTTACTCGTGAGGAAGAAACGATGATTGTTAATCCTCTGGCTGACCATCCTTGGCATGAGTATGACGAAGTATTAACGAAGGATGAAAAAGAAGATGTATTCAAGGTGTTGATTTTAAGAAAAGGTTAAGCTATAATTTCCTATTAAAGGCTAGACAAAAGAAAGGGGGTGAAGAAAAATGGATAAAGAAGTAACAAGGGGAGAGAGAACCAGAGGGATTGGCATTCGTCCACCAAGGGCTGCAGAGCAGGGGGTGGTGGTTAACGAGCCAGAAATTAGACCTGAAAATTTGCAAACTATTCGGGCTAGTTTTGAGGGAGGCAGGGAGGCAGTGGAAGAGGGATTAGCTGACCAAGGCTTTGTTTTCAGAGAAGTTGAGCTCCCGGAAAAAGGCGTTGTTCAGGTTTTGGTTTACAGTCAGGCGGAAGTGGAAGAGGCAGGAAGATTGACTGAAGCCTATCAAGAAGAGCAAGATTTGCCGGAGGGGTTTGTGGCGAGTGGAGGAAAAGTGTTGGCTTTGCCAATAGCCTGGACGGACACTAAGACAGGTATGGTTACAATAAGGGTTGAAGAAGGCGGTGGGGTTAAGATGACTACTTGGGATAGAGCGGTGACCAGATCAGGTAGGGGAAAAGCTCAGAGCGTGATTTTGCATAGCGGCAAGGTATATCCAGCCGAAGGGTGGAAAAGGAAAGCACCGGTTGGTCCACAAGCGGCGTTAGCCGAAGAGGGTATGGCGGCACCTTGGGCAGGAGAGCAGAGTAGCGGGGGATCAACTCCCCAGCCAATTAAATATCAGTCTACTGATCCTAACCATGAGTATTATCACTCATCTGGTGTTTACAAACCTAAACCTGGCTCCCGTTATGGGTTTATGGGTTGGACCGGATCAAAAAAAGGTTGATTTTTTAAGGTAAGAGAGTTCTTTTTAAAATGCCTGTGTTTAGCAGGAGGTTTTTTGTGTAAAAAATGAAACTGAATTTAGGCTGCGGCCCTTTTTTTAAAAAGGGGTATGTTAACCTTGATGCTTTTGATTCTACGGTTGCTCAAAAAAAAGCTTTGGCTTGGCGGCTTCCTTACCGAAATTCTTCGATAGAGGAGGTTTTAGCTTCTCAATTGGTTGAGCATTTGGGTTATTTAGCCACAGTTTTTTCTTTTTGGGAGTGGCACCGAGTGCTTAAAAACGGGGGTAAGCTGATAGTGGAAACGGTTGATTTTCAAAAGACTATTAGAGGGCTGGAGAAAGACAAAAATTTAAAGCACTGGCTTTTTGGTAAAGAAAAGCCAGGGATGACCCACCAATATTGTTTTGATCAAGATGAGCTTCAAAAGATTTTAAAAGCGACTGGTTTTAGTGAAGTTAAAGTCCAGAAAAAAACTATTCTTGATAAGCCTGTTTTGCGCTTTGAGGTGGCTAAGAAGGAAAGTCCTGGAAATAACTTTTTGGCCCGGTTACGGCAACTTATCTTAAAAAAAGGCTTAATTGATTTAAAAAGGGCGGCTAATCTTGATTTTGATCGGGAAGCTTTTTTAGAGTGGCTGGAAAATAATTTAACCCAAAAAAACTTTAAAGTTAATTATTTTAAAGATTTACTTCGGGAAAGTTTAATTTTTGATCCCAGGCTGGCCGCTTTGATGTTGGAGTGCTTGCCCTTGGAATTTAGCTCTCAATTAAAAAACTATGGGCGAGTAATTCCGAAACTGGTAGAAAAAAAGTTTCCCGCTTATTTAGGCTATCTTTTTTACCGGATACCCAAGGCGGCGGGGTTTGAAAAAATTGTTTTTAACCGGGTAAAAAAGGCAGCCCGTGAGTATCTTAACTTTTTGGTGGACAAAATTCCTCTTGAAAAATCTTCTTTTGCCCCCTTAATCTACCAAAGGCCTAATTTACCCTCTTTTTTGCAAAGGCCGGAAACCTTCTCTTTAGAAAGTTTAAGAGATTTATCTTTTTTGGCCGAGTCAAAAGCAATCGCCGCTTGGTGTCAAGGGAAGAAAAAAACAGCTTTGGGATTATTTAAGCGAGCAATTAAGCTTCACTCCGGCGCCTTTTTTTCGTATTGGAATTTAGCGAGGATGAATTTGGTCAAAAACAATTTATACCAGGCGATCATATATTATGAAAAGGCTTGGGAAGTAGTGCCACCTGATTTGGAAAAAGAGCTGGAAAAGGAAATAGGGGGGTTGGTTAGAAATAATCAGTTTAAAAAATATTGTCAGCCTAAAGAAAATGTTTATTATTAAACTAGCGGATAAAAAAGTTTATGACTATCGCCAGGGTCCAGACTGTGTTGTTTGGGAGATTACTCTGGCTTGCAACTTGCGCTGTGTTCATTGCGGGGTTAATGCCGCTTTTGCCCGGGAAAGTGAATTGAGTTTAAAAGATTGCCTAATGATTTGTCAGCAATTAAAAGAGATTAAAACTAAATATATTACCTTGATGGGAGGAGAGTTGTTTTTAAGAAAAGACTGGGAAACAATTGCCCGAAAAATTAGGCAGTTAGGAATGAAATTAACTATTGTTAGTAATGGTTGGTTTATTGACCGGGCAATGATTAAAAAGTTAAAAGAACTTAACTTATACCATCTGGTAATTAGTTTGGATGGGGAGGAAAAGGTTCACGACTATATCCGGGGAGTTAAAGGGGCTTTTGGACGGGCAGCCAAAGCAATTGATTTGGGCTTGGAGGCGGGAGTGCGAGTGGGAATTATCACTACTCTTTCCCGTTTTAATCTATTTGAGCTTAAAAAAATACGCCGGTTTGTTTTGGATAGAAGGGGGGCGCTAAAGTGGCAAGTTCAAGTTGCCTCTTGCCACGGGGGAAGAATGAAGCCTCAGGATAGGCTAAGTTTAAAAGAGTTTTATTTTTTAGGCGCTTTTATCAACGAAACAATGAAAAAATATAGTTTTTTAGCTTGTCCGTTAATGGGCGCTCATGATATTGGTTACTATTCCCGTTATTTCGATCGGATTACGGAGTATAATCATCGTTTTTGGGAAGGGTGTACCGCTGGGGTTAATACCCTGGGTATTTCCAGCAATGGCAATGTTAAGGGCTGTTTGTCTTTATCAGATGAGTTTATTGAAGATAATATTAAAAACCGTTCCTTGGTAGAGATTTGGTACGATCCAAAGGCTTTCGTCATGAATCGTCATTTTAAAAAAAGGTTTTTGAAAGGGTTTTGCGCCCACTGCCCCCACAAAGAGAGTTGTGAAGGTGGCTGTTCGGATCTTGCTTGCAGCTTTTCTGGATCGGCCTACAGCGATCCTTATTGCTTTTACCGGTTAGAAAAGCAAGGATTCAAATAATTTCTTTTAATTTGAGAAGAGTTGGTAAATTGCGGTTGGTGTAGATTTGCTTTATCCCTAACTTCTTGGCGCTTTTACGGCGGTTTTGATCTTGAGAAAGAGCGCTTGCCTGGCCCAGCAGGGAAACTTCGCCCCAAAAACAGGAAGCGGGCGGCAAGGGCTGATTTTTGTAAGAGGAAAAAAGGGCTGCGCAGGCCGCCAAATCCGCGCCCGGTTCTTTAATTATCAGTCCTCCGGCCACGTTTAGGAAGATATCATATTTAAAAAGGGGGAGATTTAGTTGTTTTTGGACTACGGCAATGAGCATTTCGGCGCGAGGTTTGCTTAGTCCCGTAATCACTCTTTTGGCGATAGGCGTAAAACTTTGAGTTACCAAAGCCTGAATTTCTACCACCATCAGCCGGGTTCCTTCAAAAACGACGCTTAAAGCGGAACCTATTTTTGGCTCGGCCAGCGCCTGCACCAGGGTTTCCTGGTCCACGGGCAGCAAGCCCCTGGAGCTCATTTTGAAAAGACCGACCTCGTCAGTCGGGCCAAAGCGGTTTTTACTGGTTCGCAGTAAACGCAAATCAGAAAGCCGTTCCCCTTCAAAATAAATTACCGTATCGACCGCATGCTCGAGCACTTTGGGGCCGGCAATTGAGCCTTGTTTGGTCACGTGGCCCACCAGCAAAGTAGGCACTTGGCTTCTTTTGGCCCAGTTGATTAATCTTTGGGCGGATTCGCGCACCTGGCCGATGGAGCCGGCCATCCCTGATAAATCCGGGGTAGTCAGAGTCTGAATTGAGTCAATGATGACTAAGCAGGGGGCTGGGGAAGCCGAAGACAAAAAAGCAATAATTTGATCAACCTCGGTTTCCGGCAGTAAAAGTAAGTTTTTTTGGCTGCTTATTTTTCCCCCTAATCTTGCCAGCCTTAAGCCGACCTGCTCGGGCGATTCTTCTCCGCAGACATAATAGATGGCTTGGCTTTCAGCTTTTAGCTTTAAACTTAAAGCCAGTTGAGTGACAAGAGTGCTTTTGCCGATCCCGGGCTGGCCGGCAAAAAGAATTACCTGGCCGGGAACTAAACCGCCGCCCAAAACCTGGTCCAGCTCTTTCAGGCCTGAAGCAAGTTTAGGGGAGGTTTTTTTTTTAAGTTCAGTTACGGACACTGCCTTAAATTTGCCGGAATAGGTTTTTTTAGAGGAAGTTTGACTAATGGTTTCGACTAAGCTATTCCATTTTGAGCAGTTAGGGCATTGGCCCAACCACTTGGGCGAGGAGTAGTTGCAGTTTTGGCAAACAAAAGAAGTTCGGACCTTACTCATTGGTTGATTATAACACCACGCTAGAAATTCCAAATTTTAAATTACAAGTATTCCAAGCAAATCTCAAAATTCAAACTCTGAAATCTTATTATTTGGAACTTGAGAAATTGGTCATTGTCTGGAATACTTGGTGCTTGTTGTTTGTGATTTGTTTTGGTGTTTTCCACAACTACTTAAAGTATTTTCCAAAGGGGCGTTTTTATACCTGCTATATATAATAGTATATATTACAGGATTGGTGGGAAATTGAACGGGTTTGGCTTATAGGACTTGACAAGTTTCGAAAAATTGTGTAAATTTAAGACAATGATTGCAAAGATGCTTCAACTGATCCGAAATATGGGTAAACTCTTCAGTTGTAAAAAAGATCAAAAAGGGTTAAAAGATGATTTGGCTCGCTCTGGAAAATTGGGGGGAAAACTAATTATTATGCAGGCAACCAGCACTTTAATATGAAAAGGTGAAAGAGCATCGTTAGCGTCTACACGGGCTAGGAGTGTGTGCGCGTAACAATGCCCCTTCACTTTTAAAAATAGCAAGAAGAGTTTGTTTTGTCAAGGAAAAATTTTCGCCTTTTTTAGACAAAATTTGGGTCTTTTAGCCTTGATTTAAGACCGTTTTTCCTGGGAGGTGGTACGTGGGGCAGGCATATCACCTCCCACTAAAAATGATTTGAAAAACCCCTTTTTAACCAAAGGGGTTTTTTGTTTGGTTGAAAATTTAGTTGATAAATTTGGCTTGTGAGTGTTACTATCTATCTATCTAATTGGAAAACTAATTAATTTTTGCTATGTTATGATGAAAAAAATATTTTTAATCAGATCTTTGGGTTTTTTGGCTGTTTTTTTGTATTTTTTACTGACAACTCATGTTCCTAAAGTCTTTGCTTTAGTCTGCACTTCACCTAAAAAAGGCGCGGCGACTCTTTATGAGGACAACCCCCAGGTCAGCCAGTTAGGAGTGAGCAATTTTTACCGCTACAGCCCTTACAGTACCAGCTACCAAGAAACGCCAATGCTCAAAAAAGTTCATATTGATAAACTAAGAGCTAACCCCAACCCTAATAACTGCGCTTTTCCCGATAGCCAGGCTTTGAAAGTAGCCAATGAATGCCCCGCCAGAGGCATTAAAAAAGTAGTGGAGGCAAGAGGCCGGGGCGGCTACTGGTTGATTTTAAACGAGCCGGACGGAGAAGAAGATCAGTTTTATCAGGGCGGGGTTGGTTTAATGGTGGATGACATTGCTTTTACGATTAGTTTTATTAAACAGCATGATCCTGAAGCGAAGTTTATTGTCGCCTGGTATGAGGGCATTAGAGAAGTCTGGAGAAACAGAGCTCCTAATTTTGGTTTGGACCCGGATTATAAAAAGGTTTTTACCGGCTGGCACCTTCATTTTTACCACGAGAACACTGGTTCAGGAAACATCAACACCTATTTTTCCCGGTTTAAAGTTGATGCTTTGGCTCATCCTGCTCTGATTGACAAAAACAACTGGGGGGCTCAAATTTGGCTGACCGAATTTGGCACCCTGATGAGCCCTGTTTGCGATAATTTGAGTATTCAGGCTGGTTGTGAATGCCGCTTTGACCGAATTGACAATGATGGCCAACAGCTTTGCGTTGCTTTTATGGAAAAGCTTACTAACTGGCTGGAGACGGACCAGTCACCGTTTGACCGCTATTTTTGGTGGAGTTACGGCCGCTGTGATCCGGCTAACTTGGGCACTAATACCGGTGATCGGGATTTATGTTTTGGCGCTTTGGCAACCAAGCAGGGAAACAATATCAGCCTTAATAAACTTGGTCTGGCTTTTGCCCAAATCCCTAATGATAATGGAGTTTGTAAATATGGATTTTCGCCAACATCAACGCCAAGGCCGACCTCTACTCCGGGTCCGGGCGGGCCGGCCATTTTTCTCAACGACGGTCCGCATCTGCTGATTGATGATTATTTGATTGAAAACAGCTCTGGTATAGAAAGATACGCCCGGATTTCAAACTATCCTAGAACTAAAATCCTTGATGGCATGGAAAGTGTTGAAAATTACCAGAGTGGTAGAAAGTGGAAAGAAAACGCTGTCAGCGATTGGCCGGTTGATGTTCATTATGATCCGGTTAGCAACCAGTTTCGCATGTGGCACGAAACATTTTTATTTGACAATCATAACTGTACTGGTAAAAATATTATCCGGACAATGGTCCATCGGATATCAACCGACGGCACTCATTTCAGCTCGCCGGGAACAGAACTTAATTATGATTGCAAGGCTTTAGCCTATGCTTTTTCTTCTGTGATTGATGATAAAACAGGCACTGATCGCTATAAAACCATCTATGGTCCGACAGACGAGTATGGCAATAAAAGAGGCAATGCGCCGGGCATGGGGGCGGTTTCTGCGGACGGGATTAACTGGAATTTTATTGGACCAGTTACCCAAGCCAATTATGATGAAATCTGGGCGCCTTTTTGGGACCCAAAGTATCAGAAATACGGCGTCCTTCATCGCGATTATGACCCTGGCACAACAAGACCAAGAAGGTATCTTCGCTACGGCGAAACAGATAATTTTTACAGTTGGCCGGCTTCCTCGCCCGCTTTTGATAAAGAAACTGAAACCGGCAACTTCGGCGACACCGAATATTACGGCGCCAGTAATACAATTCGGCGGGGTGATTATTTAATTGCAGTTAAAAGAATTTTAAGAGATGATTTAAAAGCAGAGGGAATACCAGATCAAATTAATAACCGGCAGTGGAATGATTTCTATACTGATCCCAAGTTTCCGGTCTATGGCATTGGCTATTCAGTTTTAGCCTGGAGCCGGGACGGAGAGGTTGATACCAACGGCAACCGGGTTTGGCATCGGGACAAGCCCCTTCAAGAATACATCAAAAGTAGCAATATATTAGACGGTTGGGGTTTGTATAATGATCCGAATGTTTTTTTTGCGCCTGACCCTAATTATGATGCTTTTCATGTTGCTGATCCTAACGATCCTTATAAGGATGACTTTACTTCTTTTGATCATGCCCACGCTTGGATTAATACTCTATTGGAGATGCCGGCTGGCGCTAACGGAGAGACACTCCCGATGGTTTATATGTATTACGGCGGTTATAAATACGGCCATAAGATTTATACTGACCGCTCACTGGGTTTTACTAAAATTAAAAAAGACCGCTTTGTCAGCTGGCGTGAGTGGGAAAACCAAGGTGGGTCAGGCTACTTGGAAACGCCTTGGATTAAGTTTGACGCCAGTTCATTGGCCCTCAATTTAGACACTGCCGCCGGCGGTAGAATAGGCAGTGTTAAGCTTGAGATTATTAAACAAGACGGCAGTCTAGTTAACTGCGGCACCTTTTCTGGCGTAGACGAGATTAACCAAGAGGTAACTGCTTGTAATATTGCCCAGTTTGCCAACCAAACAGTCAAATTCAAATTCACCATAAGCGATGCTTATCTTTTTGCTTTTTATTTAGACGGAGAGGATGAGCCGCCGGCCTCTCCCACTCCGGCTTGCTTGCGAAGGGGGGAAGGCAACTTGAACTGCGATTCGCTAGGCCTGATTGACGAGCTGGATTTAGCGATTTTACTTGGTTCTTGGGGAGAAGAGGGAAAAAACGAGGTGGGTTTAAATCTGTTACTATCTAATTGGAAAACAAATTAATTTCTGCTATGATGAAAAAAGAAGTGATAAAAAAAGTTTTGGCTTGGGCTTTCCTTTTCTTTTTAATGGCCGGTCTGCTGGCGGCGGTTTATCTGGTTAAGCGCCAGCAGGAAACCAGGCGGGGGGCGGTGGGTACAGGCGAAGTTCAATTTCGTCTTTTTCCTGATTCGGGGACCAAATATCGGGGAGAGGAGTTTATCGTCGAGGTAAGGCTTTTTGCCGGTAGCGCTAAACAAGTAACCGTGGCGGGGGCGGATTTAGAATTTAACTCCAGTTTTTTTCAAGTAAGTGAGGTAGAGTGTCATTCTAATTTTGGTTCAGCCGGGCCGGAAAATGGGGTAGTGGGAAATAATATTTACCTAACTTGTTATCGTTATGATCAAGCCAGCGGGCCCCAATCTCCTTTGCTTTTAGCGGGTGGTGGATCTTTAGTTTTAGGTTCGTTTAAAGTTAAAGTTAAACCAAATGCGGCCCTGGGAAATACGGCTATTAATTTTACCCGGACCCGCTTTCCTGATCCCGTTACGTTTGCGGATTTGGCTGACCAAGGCGTTTCCGCTCAATTTATAATCAGCCTGGTGCCTACTCCTACTCCGACTACTTCTCCTATTCCTACCAATACGCCCGGACCAACCGCAACTTTGACTCCCACCACCTCTCCGGATGAGTGCAGTTGTGATAATGCGTGGGGAAGAGGACGCAAGGCTTTGGGAGATGGCAATTGTGACGGAAACACCAATATTGTTGATTACAATGCCTGGTTTGAAGTCTTTATTAAAAACAATCAGGCTTACCAGGGTCTAGCAGACTTTGATTGTAATGGTCGAGTTTCAATAGATGATTATGAAGCTTGGCGCATCAATTCTTCTTTTTAAACCCCAATTTTGTTAAAATAACTTCTAGTGAAACAATTTTGGGCGGAACTAAAAGATTTTTATCAAGCCTACTCTCGGTATTTTTTTCAAAAAGGCAAAAAGCTTTTTTGGAGGTTAGAACGGGTAAAAAAGTTTCTTTCCGGCTTGCTTTACCGCCAGCGGGGCCGGTTTGCTCAACCTCTTTCCCACCTTTGGCTGGGGCTTCTTCTGCTTTTGGGTATTTTTCTTTCTCCGACGATTGAAGAAAAGCTGCGGGGAGAGGCGATGGGTTGGGAAGAGGCCGCCGAAACCCTGGAGGTGGTAGGGCAAAAAGACTATTTGACTACCGCCAGCTATACCTCCGGAGATGTTCGGGGAGAAGTGGTGGAGTATGTGGTCAAAGAGGGGGACACAATTTCCTCAATTGCCGGCAAGTTTTCTTTAAGTTTAGACACTATTTTGTGGGCTAATAATTTAAAATCCAGTTCAACCATAAAATCCGGGCAAAGATTAAAAATTCCGCCGGTGACCGGCATCGTTCACGCCGTAAAAAGGGGGGAAACAGTTTATTCGATTGCCCAAAAATACCAGATTAGCGCCCAAAACATTGTTAACTATCCGTTTAACAGTTTTGCTAATGACGAAACTTTTACTTTGCGCATCGGCCAGTCTTTAGTAGTTCCGGAGGGAGTAATGCCGGCGGCCGTTCCCGCGCCGATTGCGAAAGCGACCACAGTTCAGGTTGGCGCTTTTACCGGGGCTAAAGGAAGTTTTGTTTGGCCGACTTCCGGAGGCATTACCCAGCGCTTTGTTTGGTATCATCCCGCTTTAGATATTGCCAACAAAAGCGCCCCGGGAGTAGTAGCGGTGGATTCGGGAGTAGTCGCTTCCGTGGTTTATAGCCGCTATGCTTATGGCAATCATCTTATCCTGGATCATGGTAATGGTTACCGCTCTTTATACGCTCACTTGAGCAGTATTGGGGTTGCGGCCGGCCAAACCGTTTCCCAGGGCCAGCAAATCGGAGTAATGGGCTCTACGGGGAGGAGCACCGGTGTTCATTTGCACCTGGAAATTATTAAAAACGGAGTAAAAATTAATCCTCTAAGCGTTTTGCAATAACTGCTCGCAAAATCTCAAATCACAAGCACTAAGTATTCCAAATAATAACCAATTTCCCAAGTTCCAAAATAATAAGATTTCAGAGTTTGAATTTTGATCCGCCAGCTGGCGGATTGAGATTTACTTGGAGCACTTGTAATTTGAAATTTGAGTTTTGACTCCCCAGGGGAGTTTTTGCCTCTTGATTTTTAAATTGCTTTCGGGTTAAAATGAAACAATGAATAAAAAAAGCTTATTAGGCTACTATTTGCTGGCCGTTCTTTTTCTCTTTCCCCTTTTCTTTTTTCCCTTTTTTCGCGATCCTTTTGTTTTAGGTAAAAACCTTTTTTTGCTGGTGAGTGTCTTGTTGGGATTGGTTATTTGGGTATTTACCCTTTGGAGAGAACCGAAAGTGAAAATCAGGGCTTCTTATTTAGATGCTTTTCTTTTTCTTTTTTCTTTATACCTGGCCGGTCATTTATTTTTCCTGAAATCAGGTAATCGCTATGAGGCTTTACTGGCTCAGCCGGCGGTGGGCAGTTTTTGGATTTTAACTATTTTATTTTTTTTGCTCGGCCAGGCCTTTTCTTTTAAAAAGTCAAACTTTTTGGTTAAGGTTTTAGGATGTTCTGCCGCCCTTATTGCCTTGATTAATGCGGCTTTGTTTGTTTTGCCCGAATCCCGCTTTCCGTTAAATTTTTGGGGAGTAACTATCGGCGGTCCCTTATGGTCGCCTCTGGGCTCTGTTTTAGAGTCAGTTTGGCTTTTGATACCGGTGCTGGCATTTTTGATTGCCGCTTTAGTGCGTCAGGTAAACAAAAAAGGAGGCCTGACTGATTGGTTTAGTTTTGTTTTAAGCGTGGTGCTTTTGGTTGGCTTGGCGGCGGGGATTTACCAGGTGATTCAGCTGTCTATTCCCTGGCTTGATTGGCGCACTTCCTGGTCAGTAGCGGCCGAAGGCTTTAAGCGCCAGCCCCTTTTTGGGATTGGGCCGGGTAATTTTGCCGAAGCCTTTACTCTTTATAAGCCCGCTCTTTTTAACTTGAGCCAGTGGTGGAACATTCTTTTTGTTCGTTCTTCAGGGGTATATTTAGATTGGTGGACCCAGCTGGGCTTGATAGGCTTGGGGCTTTTGGCTTGGCTGCTTTTGAGTTTAAGCAAAAAAGTTAAGAGTCGGGGTTTGCCCTTGAAGTTAAGTTGGTGGATATTGCTTCTTTTACCTTTTTTTGTGCCGGGCGGCCTAATTTACTGGTTTATGCTCTTTTTCTGGGCCAATTTGATTGTGGAAAGAAAAGAGGTGGTATTGCCCAGCCCGGAATTTGAAAGGTTTCTTTTATTTGTTGTCAGCGGCCTTAGCGGCTTAATAATTTTAGTAAGCGGGTATTTAGGCTTTCGCGCTTTTACCGGTGAGTATTTGTTTTTCCGTTTTGTGCGAGGAGTAGCGGCGGGTAGCGCTGTGGATCAGGACTATTACCGGGCCGTACAGTACAACCAGGGGGCGGCCGTCTTTCGCTTGTATCGGTCCCAGATTGATATTGCGGCGCTTAGTAATATGCTCAACCAGGCGGCCCAAAACCAGCAGGAACTTACCGAAGAACAACGCCAAAATTTAAGCGCGATTGCCCAGGAAGCGATTGAGGAGGCTAAAGCGGCGGTAGCCTTAAAGCCGAGGAGTGTAGTAGGTTGGGAAAATTTAGCCGGCACCTATCGTTCGCTGATTAATTTAGCCGAAGGTTCAGACCAGTGGACGATCTCCGCTTATTTACAAGCGATCGCCCTGGATCCCGCCAATCCCAGATTGAGAGTAGAGTTGGGAGGAGTGTATTATGGTTTTGAAAACTATGAAGCGGCGGCGCGCCAGTTTGAAATTGCGGTTAATCTAAAAGGGGATTATGCCAACGGCTGGTATAACTGGGCCTGGGCTTTAAAACAGCAAGATAAGCTGCAAGTGGCGACTGAGGCTTTACAGCAGGCGATTTTTTTAGTAGAGGCAGATACGCCTGACCATCAGCAGGCTTCAGAGCTTTTAATCGAGTGGAAAAAAGAACTGGGTGAAGCGCAAGCGGCTATTCCTACCCAAGCTCCACAAGAGTTAATTCCGCCTCAGCCTCTGCCCAGCCCGCAAGTAGAAGAACCGATTGAGTTACCTCAGGAAGCCGCTCCTGACTTGGAAATTACCCCCGAGCCGGAGATTACGCCGGAACCGGAAGGGTAGTTTAAAAGTTCCAAATTATCAGGGCCGAGGCAAAGGAGCTAGTTTTAGTTTTTCTCTTAAAACTGCTGAAGCCAGAAAAAATGAGAGCCAGACAAGCGGGAGTTAGTTTAATTGAAATAGTGGTTGTTTTGGGCATTTTTTCGCTGTTAGTTATGGGGATTTTCGCATTTCTAGAACCTCGAAAACAGATAGGCCGTTTTTTAGACGCCCGGCGCAAAAGAGATTTTGCCGTTTTGGAGCGTGTTTTTGAAGATTATTATAACGACTATCAGCAATATCCTCCTCCTGGTGAAATCTGCTTTAGCGAGGGAGTTTATGAAGAAGGCGGCCTTTGCTATTGCCCGGTTTGCGGACTTTCTCAAGGCGGTTTTGCTTCTTATTTAAATAAGCTTTTTTGTGATCCGGCTCATCCTCAAAAAGAATATTTATATCAATATCCGTGCCTTGAATCAAATAGCCAATGGTATCGGCTTTGCGCTTCCCTGAACCAGAATTCAGAGGGAGGTGAGAATTTAGGTGGTTTTTATAATTACGGTGTTTCCAGTACTAATATTTTGTCTGATGACTGCCTGGATATTCCTCCGCTTGGATTTTCAGAACTACCCCCCTCCGAGCCAACTGCCTCCCCCCCTCCCGCTTTTGAGCCCACCCCCACCCAGATCTTTGGCGCTACTCCTACTCCTGGCCCCGGTTTCATTCCCACCGTTTCTCCTACACCCACCGCTCTCCCCTTACTGGACTGTCCGCCTGATTCGGTTCCCAAATATTGCTTAACCGGAACGGTTGATTGTAATATTTGCGGCAGTTTTGCTAATTGCATTGCCTCCGGCAGTTGCGACTGGCCCTTGCAGTTATATTCTGATCCGGCTTGCCGCCAGCCTTGCCGGATTGCCGAGGGCAGTTTTTAAAAGCTCCAAATTTCAAATAACAAGTGCTCCAGGCAAATCTCAATATTCAAACCCTGAAAAAGTCATCCCGACGTTACGTCGGGATGACTAGAGTTTTGGAACTTGGGAAATTGGTTATTGTTTGGAATACTTGTAATTTTAAGTTTTTACTTTTTAGTTTTAACTTTCAATTAGTAAGGCTAATTGATGATCCACCAATTAAACTCTACCACATTTTCTACCGCTTTATTTAGGGCGACGGTGAAATAGGCTTCATTTTTTTCCTTCACGTATAATACCTGATTTTGAGTATCGGAAGCGGGGGTAATATAAACCAAAGAATCAGTGCTTAACTGGTTGGAGTAAATAGTTGCCTGATTTTCTCCGCTTTCTATTTTACTGGTTCCGGTGGAAGCGTTGCTTTTTGTTTCTCCCGAGGCGCTGGCTTCTTGATCCTGGCCGGTAGCCAAAGCTGGTTCAATAATGTTGAGCTTAGCAAAGGTAGCACTTCCTGAAGCGTTAATTGAGGCAACAATCTGCTCTCCTTGGCCTTTAACCAGTAGCTGGCCAAACCCGCTTTCTCCCAGGTTCACCACAAAATCTCCATCCGTGCCCTTAAACTCGGAAGCGGCAATGTGGCCGGAAACGGTAAGGTTTCCATTGATGGCTACCTGGCCGTTGTCTTCAATAATTAAAATGCCGGCGAGCAAATCTATTTTTCCGCCCGTGGGTTGCAGGTAAAGAATGTTATCCAAAGCAATCAAGCTGTTTTCGGTTAAAACCAGGCTGCCGACTAACAGCTGTTTATTGGTAACCAAGCTGTCTACCGTTATTCTGCCCTGAACTAATAAATTAGTGGCAACTATCATTTCCGGTGTGTACTCCTCCTCGTCACCAATCACCCCCGAGGTGAGCCCTGACTCCTCGGGGGTTGGTTCTATGCTCCAACTTTCCGCCAACCCAAGCAAAGAGCTACCGGTTGGGGTTTCGACTGACTCCGGGCTGGAAGTTTGAGCCACCAGCTCTCGCAGTTCCGCTTTAACCGCGGCGATTTTACTGGCGATTAAATCCGAAAAAGAGCCTTGAGAGCTGACAATATTGTCTGTGTATATTGCGGAAAAAGTCGCTTCCCGGGCAGTTAGAGTTTCTGTTTTAATGTTTTGAGCTTCCAGTTTATCGGTGATTACTTTGTCAAACTCCGCTTCTCCTTTAACCAGGAGGTCGCCAAAAATGCTCACTTTATTTTCCCCGCTTTCTTGCTTGTTGATTTTAACTACAGTTTCTTCATCATTCGTAATTCTTAATTCATCATTCATTATTCTAATCTCTCCAGTTTCGATAATGGGTGAGAGAATTTTATTTTCGGCGGTCAATTCTCTAGTAGAGATTTTATCCGCTACCAGTTGAGCAGTTTTAAGCAAACCGGTTTCCAGAGAGCCAATTACTGCTTTAGCGACAGCTATTATTTTGGTTACTGTCTGGCTGGATTGGTTATTGACCACCGTCGGGTTGTCCGCCGAGCCGACAATCATCAAATCACCGGTATCTGTAAGCAGAATATCCGGGTCATACCAGGCGAGATTGACAAAAACCATAATCTTTCCTATTAAAGTACCATCAATAAGTTTAAAACAGGATTTAGCTGGATTGGTGCCGTTGTCCTCCGGCCAGGTGATTGCCCCGAGGGAAGAAACGGCCGCGCAGTTTTTGGTACTCCAATGGTCGGTTGATTCCAGCGCCTTGCCCACTATTGGCCCGAATTGTTTAGCTTTTATCCCCACCCCGAGAAGATTGCTGGAAGTAACCGGGTCGCCGATTTTAATTAGGCCGTTTTGATTACTGACAATCACTGGCACTCGGCCGGCAAGGGCAATAATTGTATATTGTCCTTGGTCTTTACCGAATTCTTCACCTAAAAGCAGGCCGGGAGCGGTGGGGGCAATACCAAGGAGCATAGGATCATAAGCTTTTTGAGAGCGTCTGACGGCTATTTCTTTGGCGGGATCAGCGCTCAAAATTGAACCGGGGATAATTGCCGGATCAGTGGTTTGGATGGTTTCGGCCACGTCTACGCCAGTGGCGATTGATTCCATAACACAGGCTACCGGCTTGGTGGCGTTAGTCGTTGGGGCTAGCCGCTGAGTATTTGCAGTTCCTTGGAAAGCGAAATAAGTAACGGTAAGGTCGCGGAGATTAAAGTCGGCAACGGTAGTGCCTGTAGCGGCAGCGCCGGCCCATAAAGCGGCTGTGTCCAGATAACCGGCCGCTCCGTAGTTAGCACCAAAGTCAGTTGAACAGGCGGAATCTTTGGTGGCGTTAGAGGCGTTATAGGCCGCGGTGGTTCGGCTAAATCTCAAGGGCGCATCTTTTCTGACACAGGCAATAGGGTAAGTGCCGTCAGTGAGGGAAGCTGTTAACTTAGGCGGATCATAACCCATATAATAGGTAGTAGTCGCATCAGCATAAACATTAAAAAAATTAGTAGTGGTTCCGCTCACTACACCCATACCGCCTTGCCAAAGAGCAATGATATCTTGTGTTTGGGCTGCTTGGTAATGGGAGCCAAAGTCAGTTGAACAGGCGGAATCTTTGGTGGCGTTAGAAGCGTTATAGGCCGCGGTGGTCTCGCTAAACCGGATCACTGGTCCGGCATAAATCAAACCTGAGAGAGAAACAGTTCCAGTGGCAGTGACAGCCTGAAGGGTAGCATTTCTAGATGAGTCAATGGCGCTGGTTCCGGCAATTTGCAAAGCCCCTAAGACTATATTAAAACTGTCTCCTGAGGCCAGGGCTAGGGTATTGGCGGCTGAACGATATAATTCCACATCTGTTCCAAAAGCGATTCCGCCTGCGGCTGTGGTGTGGGTTGCCAGTTCGAGTTTATGTGTCGGCCCCGTCGTCCCGATGCCGACGTTGCGTGAAGAATCGATGGTGAGAGCAGGAACGTTGGTAGTGGTTCCTCCACTGGATGTGTAAAGGTTTAATTTTGAAGTAGTGCCACTATTCCAAGTAGTACCGTGTGTGGTTACAATCTCCATTCCCCCAATAAATTTGTTCCAATATGATTCTCTGCCAACTAGCATGGTTGTTGTCCAACCATCCTGATTGTTTCCAACGCCGCTGGAAAGAAAGCCTCCGTAAGCACCATTTTCATCTATAGGGGCATCAACATAGTTGGTGCCCGCAACACCTGGGTTGGTGAGATCTATTTTAGTAGCGTTGTATCCAGCGTAGGTCGCATCGGTTGATTGGGAAATTTTTGAAATACCAGATAAGCTAATATTTCCATTGACCTCTAGCTTCTGGCTGGGCGCCGTCGTCCCGATGCCGACGTTGCCACTGGTGTCAATCGTCATATTTGGAGTAAACGACCCAGCAGAGATATTGCCAAGTAGGTTTGTAGTGCTCCAGTGGCCAAGTTTGATTGGAGATGCGGAACCTGCTGCAATAACGGGAAAATCTCCCCACTTTTTTACAAAACCTAACCTGCTTACACCAGCATCTATAGTTATGACAGAATTCTCTGTATCACTGTAGATGTCTCCG
>JADHWP010000014.1 GCA_016783425.1 Candidatus Shapirobacteria bacterium | reverse complement strand
TTCTGTTTCTCTAGGTAACAAAACTAGATTTTTAATTAGGAGTTCTAATTGCTCTTGATCCACAATTGAAGTATATCATTAAAATCAATTTAGCTGGCGGGGGGCCAGGATTCTCGCCGTATCTTGGCACGGTAGTTCAATTGAACTACCGTGCCGTAATCGCTACGCTCAAGCGTTGGCGGGCGGGGCCAGAGCCCACCTCTAGGGTGATTTTTGTGTAAAATAGAAACAATGAAAATCCAAACTTTTATTTTGGGGGAACTGCAAACCAACTGCTACTTGGTTGTTGACGAGGACAGCCAGGAGGCGATTATAATTGACCCTGCTGATGAGGCTAACTTTATCAGCGAGCAGATCCTAAAACAAAACTTAAACTTAAAAGCGATTATTGCCACTCACGGCCACTTTGATCATATTTTAGCCGCCTGGGAGCTTACCCTTGCTTTTAATCTTCCCCTTTCTTTTCACCCCCAAGACAAGTCCATTGTTAATTACATGCAAAAATCAGCCCGCTTTTGGCTAAAGCGAAAAATTATCGAAAAACCGCCTAAAAATATTAAAGAACTTGCCGCTAAGGACAAAATAACTTTTGGAAAACTTGAGTTAAAAATCATTCACACCCCCGGCCATTCTCCGGGCAGCATCTGCCTTTATTCTTCAAAAGAAAAAACTTTATTTACCGGTGATCTTCTTTTTGCGAAAGGAGTAGGGAGAACCGACTTTCCTTACGGTTCAGACAAAGATTTATCTGCTTCTTTAAAAAAGTTAAATAAGCTTCCTGCTAACACCAAAATCTATCCGGGCCATGGGCCTGCATCTACTTTGGGAAAATCAATCCAAGCCACGAAAAATTATATTATTTAAAAATCACCCCCCGAGGAGCCAAAGCTCACCTCGGGGGGCTACTGGGAAAGTTTAAAAAGTTTCTTTAAGAATATTGATTATTCTTTTTTGCTCCCGGCTTAAACGGGTGGGTATCTTCACTTTAATTTGCACATACTGATCCCCTTGAGTTCTGAATATTCCCCCGATTTTTATACCCTTGCCGCGTAATCGGATTAAAGTGCCCGACTGGGTTCCCGGCCTGATTTTTAGCTTTACCGGTTCTTCAATGGTAGGGACTTCAATTGCTCCCCCTAAAACGGCGGTCGGATAATCAATTTCCATTAAGGTAATAATATTCGCCCCCTCCCGCTTAAAAGTTTGGTGAGGCTTAACGGAAATGAGTAGATTAAAATCGGAAAAACGAATCCGTTGGCCATTATCTACTCCCGCCGGAATTTTAATTTTGCGCCTTTTGCCGTTAAGCTCAACTTGTTTTTCTACTCCTTTAATCGCTTGCATAAAATCAATCTCCACTTGATAAGTTAGTCTTCTCATCTGTTGAGTAAAAGGAGAGCCTCCCCCAAAAAACTGCTCGAAAATTTCAAAAGGATCGGAAAAATCAAACCCGCCCGACCTTCCTCCCCCGCTGGTATAAGTATAAGTAAACGGCCCCTGCTGGTAAGCATGGCCTCCGCCGGCGGGGCCGCCTTGGGCAAAAGCTTCCGGCCCAAACTGGTCATAAGTCTCCCTTTTTTTGGGATCAGAAAGAATTTCGTAAGCGGCGTTAATTTTCTTAAACTTTTCTTCCGCTTCTGGGGATTTATTGCGATCCGGATGCCACTGTAAAGCGAGCCTGCGATAAGCCTTTTTAAGATCAGCTTGAGTGACTCCTTTAGCCACTCCTAATGTTGCGTAATAATCTTTAGCCATGAAAAAAGTTCACCAAATCTAAAAAGCCTTAGTTTACAATCTCCCCTTCTTCTGCCTGCTCCTTAGTTTCCTCGCCGTTTTTTTTCTTTTCCTTTTTTCCTTCTTCTTCAGTTTCCCCTTGAGGAGACTGAGCGCTTTGAGCCGCCTGGTGAATCTTGCTCCCGATGCTTTGGGTTAAAGCGGACAAACTCTGGGTCTTTTCCTCGTGCTCTTCTTTGCCTGCCTCTTCTTTTCCCAAAAGCTCTTTGCTTTCCTTGACTGCTTTTTCCAGCTCTTCTTTGTCCTTATCTTCCAGTTTGTCTTTCAGGTCCGTAAGCATTTTTTCGGCGCCAAAAACAGCGTTGTCTAAATTATTTTTCGACTCCACTTTAGCTTTTTTCTCTTCATCTTCAGCAGCGTGCTTTTCCGCCTCTTCTTTCATCTTCTCCACTTCCTCATTGGATAGATTAGTGGCATTTTGAATAGAAATCTTCTGCTCCTTACCCGTCGCCTTGTCTTGAGCGGAAACATTTAAAATTCCGTTGCTATCAATATCAAAAGTAACCTCAATTTGAGGCATTCCCCGAGGGGCCGAAGGAATCCCGTCTAAAACAAATCTTCCCAGAGATTTATTATCAGCCGCCATGGGCCGCTCCCCTTGTAAAACATTAATCTCGACTTGAGTTTGATTGTCCGCCGCCGTGGAAAAAATCTGCGACTTTTTGGTCGGCACGGTCGTATTTCTTTCAATTAAAGGGGTTCTTACTTGTCCTAAAGTCTCGATTCCCAAAGTCAAAGGTGTCACATCTAGCAACAAAACATCCCTTACCTCTCCCCCCAAAACTGCCCCTTGAATCGCCGCCCCCACCGCCACGACCTCGTCCGGGTTAACTGATTTATTGGGCTCTTTACCAAAATAACCGGAAACTCTTTTTTGAACTTTAGGCATGCGGGTTTGGCCACCTACCAAAATTACCTCATCAATATCGGCAGGCTTCAATTTGGCGTCTTTCATGCAAGCCTCTACCGGCTTCATTGAACGTTCAATCAGCTCATCCGTCATCTGCTCCAATTTAGACCGGGTTAACTTTTTCTCCAAATGAAGCGCTTTATTATCCCGCTGAACCAAAAAAGGCAGGTTAATGTCTGTTTCGGCCACCGTTGAAAGCTCTACTTTGGCTTTTTCCGCCGCTTCCCGAATCCGCTGCATCGCCTGCAGGTCTTTACTTAAATCAATACCCTCACTTTTTTTAAACTCCTCCACCAGCCATTCCA
Organism: Candidatus Shapirobacteria bacterium; assembly: GCA_016783425.1. Lineage (GTDB taxonomy): Bacteria > Patescibacteriota > Microgenomatia > UBA12405 > BS750m-G30 > BS750m-G30. The sequence goes on along the minus strand of JADHWP010000014.1, from coordinate 14,970 downwards.
CAATTTTACGGTCAAAATCATCTCCACCCAGAAAAGTATCCCCATTGGTCGCCTTAACTTCAAAAACTCCATCCCCAATCTCCAAAATGGAAATGTCAAAAGTGCCTCCCCCTAAATCATAAATAGCAATCGTCTGGTTATGTTTTTTATCCAAACCATAGGCTAAAGCCGCCGCAGTCGGTTCGTTAATAATTCGCTTAACCTCCAGTCCCGCAATTTCTCCGGCCTGCTTAGTCGCCTGCCTTTGCGAATCATCAAAGTAAGCGGGTACCGTCACCACGGCTTCTTTAACTTCCTCACCCAAAAAGGCTTCCGCATCCGCTTTTGCTTTTTGTAAAATTTTAGCGGAAATTTCCTGGGGAGTATAAACTTTACCGCCAATTTTTACCGCGGCCATATTGTCCTTGCCCGAAACAATCTCGTAAGGAACCATGGTTTTAGTTTTTTCTATTTCTTTGTCCTTATACCTTCTACCCATTAATCTTTTAATAGAATATATTGTATTTTTCGGATTAAGTACCATTTGGCGTTTGGCCAAATCCCCCACCAAGCCCTTGGCCGGCTCCACTACCGAAGGAATTAAATTCCCTCCCTCCGCGCTGGAGATTACCTTTGGCTTGCCCGCCTCCATAATCGCCACGCAAGAATTAGTCGTTCCTAAATCAATCCCGATTATTTTTCCCATTTTATTTTTCTCCTCCCTGGCCTACTCTAACCTTGGCCGGTCTAACTACCTGACCGTTCAAAGTATAGCCTTTTAATAATGTTTTAACAATAATGTTTTTCTTGCCTTTCCCCATTTCTACACAATCCATGGCCTGGGGATCAAAATTAACTCCATCGGTCTTAATTTCCTCAATTCCCTCGCTTGCCAGCACTTCCTGAAACTGATTAACGGCCATGGTTAAACCCCTGTCTTTTAAGTTATTTTCCGCCCTTTGCAAATCATCCAGCACTCCCAAAAGCTTATCGACTAAACTTAAAAGGGAGCTTCTTTTAAAATTACCAATTTCTTTTTCTACCCGGGACTCCAGGTTGTGGTAATCAGCGACCGCTCTTTTAAGCTGTTCTTCCAAATCAGTTACCCTAACTTTTAGCTTCTTGCTCATTTTAGCGGGCCACCTCCGAAATCAACTGGGCAAAATAATTAACCATGGGCACTACCTCGCAATAGCGCTGCCGGGCCGGCCCCATCACCCCAATAATCCCCTTATAAGGACCGGTTTCATATTCCTGAAAAACAAAACCGCAAGGCTCAAGCAAAGCCTCGCCTAAATCATGGCCAATTAATAATCTGGCTTCGCCTGCGTCAATCGGAGAAGAAGCCAGAGAATCCATAATCCGCAACCAATAATCTACCCGATCCACTAATTCCAAAGCCATTCGAGCCACATCAATATCCAGAAATTCCGGCTCGTCCAATAAGTGGGCCATCCCGGAAAAATATGTTCCCCCTTGAGAAGTAGCGCTCATCGCCATTTTCCGGGAACGTTTTGATAGTTCCCGAGTCGCTTCTTTAAGCAAGGAGTTGAAATCATGCTTTTTTTCCCAAACCTTTTCTTTCATCCCTACTTCTTCGGCCACGGAAAGTTTTTTCGGGGTCATCAATTCGCGCACATAATACTTTAAAGCCATAGAAGTGGGTAGCCGCCCGGATGAAGAGTGAGGCTTGCTTAAATAGCCGACTTGGGCCATTTTCGCCATTTCGTTGCGCAAAGTAGCCGGACAAACCCCGAAATTATGTTTTTTTTCCAAAGACTCACTCCCCACCGGCTCGGCCGTCTCAATAAACTCCTCCACCACCGCTTTTAAAATATTGATTTGTCTTGAGGTTAAATCAGCCATATTAGCAATAGATTATCACGACTGCTAATTGGTGTCAAGGGGTAATTTTAGCCTCTCTAAGAAAGGCCTGGGAGCTAAAATCTTTATCCCCCGAAACTCCTTAAGCTTAAGAAAATGCTTATCGCCACTAACCAAATAGTCTACCTTGCCAGCAAGAGCGGTTTCTAAAAACTTATTATCTTCAGGATCGTCTTTAATAATCTCAACCTTTTTTACTGGCCTACAAACTACTCCAAAAAGATAAAAACCCCGTAAATAATTATTAACAGTTTTTTTACTTAGTTTATATTTTTTGGCAATTCGTGGATAGGCTAAAACTCTCCTAAGTTCCTTAATTAAGTCTTTAGAAGTTGCTAAAACAAACTTTCCTTCCCGCCATAAATTAATTATCTTCGCTGGAGCTCCTTTAGGAGAAATAAAACCACTTATTAAAATATTCGTGTCAGCCACTATTCTAATCATTGCTAAAAAATTATTTTCTCTTTCTCACCAAAGAAACAGCCCTGCTTATATCCTTTTCTACTTGCGCCAAAGGAATGTCTTTGGCCTTCCTTCTTTGTTTTTCAATTTGATCAAAAAAATATTCTCTGGCTTTTTCCAGCCTTAAATAGTCTTCAACCCCTACTAAAACCACATAGGGCTTACCCATTTTTTTAATTAAAAATTTCTTTCCCCCGTAAAAAGCTTGACCCAAAAGTTCAGAAAAATTACTTCTGGCCTCGGCAATATTAATTGGTTGTAACATTTTTTCCTCCTCTCTGTCTAAAGATATTACAATTTGTACAACTTGTCAAGGGGTAATTTTGGCTACTCCCCAGAGGAGCAAACTAAGAAGAAAAAACAAAAATAAACTAGCTTGTTTCATTCGTAAAAATAAACCCAAAACAACCCAGCTGGCCAACCACAAGGCGATTTTTACTCTTCCCCAAATTCCCCAAGTGAGAAAAAAGAAAAAGAAAAAAATAAACAGAAAAAAAAGTAAAATCTGCCACCAAAGATCAGGCGGTATTTTTATTATCCAGAAAACCAGCCCTACCAAAAAAACTAAAGACAAAAACAAATATAAAAACCTTCTTTTACTCATTAACCTTACCCAATTATCTTTTTCGAAGCTATATTTCCTGAACATCGTGAGGGTGAGACTCTATTAAACCACTACTAGTCACCCTAATAAATACAGCCTTTTTCCATAACTCAACCAAGTTTTTAGAACCGCAGTAAGAAAAGCCGGAGCGCACTCCTCCCAAAAGCTGATCAAGCATGTCTGCCACTGAACCATGATAAGGAACTACCGCCTCAGTTCCTTCCGCAGTATATTTCTTAAGATCTTTTTTTACCTTACGGTCCTTAAATTGACGCTCGTAGTTCGCCATTACCGAAGCCATTCCTCGAGTTAACTTGTAGCGTTTGTTATTTTTGTAAAAAGATAAAGCCGGACTCTCCTCACATCCGGCAAAAAGAGTGCCAATCATTACGCTAGAAGCACCTACAGCCAAAGCCTTAACAATATCTCCTGAGCTTTTAATCCCTCCGTCAGCAATAATTGGAATTCCTTTCGATTGGGCTACTTGGCTACAATCTTTAATTGCAGTCAGCTGAGGAACGCCAGCACCAGCTACAATTCTAGTAGTACAAAGAGCTCCTGGGCCAATTCCTACTTTAATAGCAGCAACACCACAACCAATTAAATCTTTAGTGGCTTGTGCAGTAGCTACATTACCGGCAATAAATTCTGTTTTTCTAAACTTCCCAACTAAAGTTTTTAAAAAACGCAAGAGATGAGTACTGTGACCATGAGCAATATCTAAAACAATTACATCAGCTCCCGCCTTAATTAAAGCTCTAGTTCTTTCTTCATCTCCATTTTGAATACCAATTGCCGCTCCCACCAACAAACCTTTCTTTTTAAGAATTTTTACTTCCTCTACTTGTTGGGCTACTGGCAAAAAACGGTGGATAATACCAATTCCTCCCGATTGAGCCAAAGCAATTGCCATTTGTGACTCAGTTACTGTATCCATATTGGCTGAAACTATGGGCACTTTTAGCCTAATCCGAGGAGTTAGTTGAGTTGATAAATCAACTCGTCGCCGAGAAGAAAGGGTAGTTTTTTGAGGAACCAAAAGTACATCGTCAAAAGTTAAGCCAAGATTTTTCACCCTCATTTAAGTATATGCTCCTTTCGATCTGGACCATTGGAAATAACTTTTACCGGCACTCCAACTTCTAACTCAATAAAGTTAACATATTTTCTACAATTAATAGGCAGTTCTGAAAATTTTCGGACATTACAAATATTTTCTTCCCAACCGGGAAACTCTTTATAAACAACTTTTACTTTACTTAAATCTTCAGTGTCTGGCAAAAAATTTTTATTCTTTTTACTTCCAATTTGATAGGCAATCGCTATTTTTAAAGGATTTATCCCCGACAATACATCAAGTTTGGTTAACGCAATTCCATCTAAGCCGTTAATTACCTTGGCATAATGTAAAATGGTTAAGTCCAGCCAACCACATCTCCTTGGCCTACCCGTAGTTGTTCCAAACTCATTGCCTACTCTACGCAACTGATCGCCTACCTTATCAAATAGTTCAGTAGGAAAAGGCCCCTCCCCAACTCGAGTAGTATAAGCCTTGGCCACCCCTATCACCTCTAAATCCCTAGGCCGAAAACCAGTTCCGGTATAAACACCTCCAAGAGTAGGACTAGAAGAGGTAACAAAAGGATAGGTCCCATGAGCAATATCTAATAAGGTTGCCTGAGCCCCCTCAAAAAGAATCTTATTTTTGCTTTGGTCATATTTATCTAGTAGCAAACCAACATCACCGACTTCAATCAAAGGATTGTCTTTTAATTTTTTAACCAACAGCCAATAACGATTAATAATTCTTTGCTCATTTAAAACAGTTCTTAATTTTAATTTGTCTCTATTTGCTTTAGGGATATCATAAGAATCAAGCATTAGTTTAATTAGTTTTTTATTCCAAACCAACTCTTCTTTTACTCTCTTGATAAATCTTTTTTTGTCCTTAAAATCGTAAAAACGGATCCCTCTTCGGGCAATAGCTTCGGTGTACGTCGGCCCAATTCCTCTTCCAGTAGTCCCAATTTTCCCACCGCCAATATTGTCCCGAACAATATGCCAAGGCATAATTAAGTGGGCCTTCTCACTGATAAAAAGCTGAGCATGTTTTTTGCCTACTCTTAAAGTTAAGTCTTTAATTTCTTTGGCCAAAACTTCTGGATTAACAATAACCCCATTACCAATCACACAAACCTTGTTGCTATGCAAAATTCCCGAAGGGAGAAGATGAAAAGCGTGTTTTTTACCACCCACCACAACAGTATGGCCTGCATTATTACCTCCTTGATAACGCACAACCGCCTTAAAACCTTCTTTCTCAACTAATAGATCAGTTATCTTCCCCTTGCCCTCATCACCCCACTGAGTTCCAATAATAGCTAAGTGCTTCATTCCGCCTCCTCTTTTAAATTTTTAATAATTTCTTAATTCTCTTTGTTTCTAAATCAACAATTTTCTCAGCCAAACCATAATATTTTTCTAACTTCCAATTGGCAAGTTCTTTCTTTCTATTTTCCTCAAGGTTTTTAATAAGCTCTTCCCAAACCACCTTATCCTTACCCCTAACTTCTTTTTTAACCACCTCATAAGCCTGATTTTTACCCCAAGATTTCAAAACTAATTGAAAAGCTTCACTCAACATCTCCGGATGTTTTTTAACCTCTTCTTTTAAATATTCCTTGTCGGCATTCATCTTTTCTAATCCCCTAGAAAGGCTTTGAATCGCCAAAAGAGTGTAGCCAAAAGCTACTCCCAAATTACGCTCTACTGTTTTGTCAGAAAGATCCCTTTGCAAACGAGTATTTGAAAGTTTGTTTGCAAAAGTTAAAAGTAGAGAATTTGCTAATTGTAAATTTCCTTCTGCATTTTCAAAATCAATCGGGTTTACTTTATGAGGCATGGTTGATGAGCCAACCTCGTCTTTATTAATTTTCTGAGTAAAATAACCAAGAGAAATATAGAGCCAAAAATCCCGACTCATTTCCAACCAAACATTATTTAATTGACGAGATAAATCCAAGAGATGGACTTCGCTAACTCCATTTCTAAATTGAGTCGAGGCAAGTTCAAAGGACAGTCCCAAGCCAGTAATAAATTTATCACTGAATTTAAGCCAATCTTTGTCGGGAAAAATCAGATATTGGGAATTTAAATTTCCTACTGCCCCATTAAGTTTCCCCAGTAATTTAAGTTTTTCTATTTTCTCTAAAAAATAGGCTGCCTTACTAATATAAACAATAATTTCTTTACCTAAGGTGGTGGGAAGAGCTACTTTTCCATGGGTCCTAGCAAGCATAACTACCAGCTTATTCTTTTGAGAAAAATTAACCAAAAATTTAATCAACTGTTTTTGTAAAGGAAGAAAAACCTTCTTCAGAAACTCTTGAAGTATTAAACCATAAGCCAAATTATTGATATCATTACTTGTAAGACCCCAATGCACCCAGGGAGAAAGATTGGCAAAGCCAATTTTTTTTAGCTCTTTTTCTATAAAATAAACCACCGCCTGATTATCATGATTAATCTTTTCTTCAATCCTCTTTACTTTCTCCCAATCTTTAAAAGAAAGATTATCTAACCAACTCATAAGCTTTTTTTCTTGGGATAGGGACAATTTCTCTTTGTTTAAAAAATGGGTTAATTTAATTAAATATAAAATTTCAACCTTAATCCGATATTTAATTAAGGCAGCTTCGGAAAAATAATTTCTCAAAACTTTTGTCTTATCTAGATAGCGACCATCAAGAGGAGAAAGAGCTGATAGTGCTACTTTATTTGTCATTAGAAAAACCAAAGATCATTGTAACAGTAAAAACCCCATGAGGCAATAGTATACTTTATAGTATAATTAAATTATGAATCCTTGGATTCCCGTCCTCATTGTTGTTGTTTCCTTGGTTGGCGTTGCAATATACCTTGAGCGCAAATTCAAAAATTTGTCCACCCAAATAAAACCAGACGAAACTTTAATCGAGTGGCTAAAAAGTCAGCAGCAAGACTGGCAAAAATCCCAGCAGGATTTTAACCGGACTTTGCGCTCCACCAACCAAAACATCCAGCAAGTCCTCACTCAAAGCACCCAGGATTTAAACAAAAGGCTAGACAATGCCGCCCAGTATATGTCTCAAGTCGCCAAAGAAGTAGGCCAGATGAGCGAGATTGGCCGGTCAATGAAACAGCTCCAGGAGTTTTTGCAAAGCCCGAAGCTTAGGGGAAATATTGGCGAGGAAGTTTTAAAAGACTTAATTGGGCAGATGTTTCCCAAAAATAGTTTTCACCTCCAATACCAGTTTAAAACCGGGGATAAAGTAGACGCCGCTCTAAAAACCGAAGCCGGTATTTTACCGATTGATTCCAAATTCCCCATGGAAAACTTTAGGAAAATAAGAACGACTAAAGATAAGCTCGAGAGAAAAAGATTTAAAAAACAGTTTGGTACTGACGTGAGAAAGCATATTAAGGACATTGCCAGAAAATATGTTCTTCCCGAAGAGGGAACCTTAGATTTTGCCTTAATGTATATTCCCTCCGAAGCAGTTTATTATGAGGTAGTCAACCAGCCGGAACTAATTGACTTTGCCCGCCATTCTCGCGTTTATGTTGTTTCTCCCAGCACCTTATACGCTATTCTGCAAACCATTCTTCTTTCTTTTGAAGGAAAGAAAATAGAGCAAGAGGCAAGGCAGGTTTTCCGCCTGCTTCGCGCCATTCAGCAAGATTACCAAAAAACGGAAACAGAAATGTCCGTGCTGGGAAAACACCTGGGCAACGCCTACTCAAAAATGAATGAAGTCTTCCAGCGCTTTTCCTTGCTTGGCCAAAAAATCTCCAGCGCCACCCAACTGCCTCAAGGGGAAGAAAATAAGAAAATTAAAAGTTAGTTAGCAGATGAAACTTACCCTTAACAAAGAGCAAAAAAAAGCAGTTTCCTATGATAAAGGGCCTTTGCTTATTATTGCCGGTGCGGGCACGGGCAAAACCACCGTTATTACCGAGCGGATTAAGTGGCTCATCACCAAAAAAAAGATTCCTCCCTCTCAAATCCTGGCCCTAACCTTTACCAACAAAGCGGCGGCGGAAATGGAAGAAAGGGTTGATCTGGCCCTTCCTTTAGGCTATTCAAGTTTGTGGATTTCTACTTTTCACTCTTTTGGCGACCAAATTTTGCGAGACGAGGCGATAAATATTGGGCTGGACCCCAACTTTAAACTTCTTTCTCAAGCGGAAAGCATTCTCTTTTTAAAGAAAAATCTTTACACTTTAAAACTTGACTATTTCCGGCCCAACACCAACCCCACTAAATTCTTAGACGCCCTCCTTACTCATTTTTCCCGGCTGGCGGACGAAAACATTAGCCCGGAGCAGTATTTAGCTTTTGCCAAAAAACAAAAAGCCAAGGCAGATACTAAGGAAGAAAAACTGGAAGCTAAAAAAACTTTGGAATTAGCAAGCTCTTTTTCCCAATACCGGATTTTAAAAGAAAAAGCCGGAGTAATGGATTTTGCCGACCTTATCGCCAATACTCTATCCCTTTTTCGCCAGCGGCCCAACTTGCTTAAAACCTACCAGGATAAATTCCAACATGTACTTGTAGATGAGTATCAGGATACAAACATTGCCCAAAACGAACTAATTAAGCTCCTGGCCCCTCCGGCTCCCCAAGCCAAACTTACGGTTACCGGAGATGATTCCCAATCAATTTATAAATTCAGAGGGGCAGCTATTTCCAATATTCTAACCTTTATGAAAGATTATCCTAGGGCTAAAAAAATAGTTTTAATCCAAAATTACCGCTCCACTCAAACTATTTTGGATCATGCTTATGAATTAATAAAACATAATAATCCTGATACCCTTGAGAGTAAATTAGGCATTTCTAAAAACTTAAAAAGCGCTCGTAAAATAAAGGGCAAAAAAATTGAGCTAATTTTCACCCCCCGAGCCGAACAGGAAGCGGACGAAGTGGCTTTGAAAATTAAGGGACTAATCTCTAAAAAATACCAGCCTAAAGATATCGCTATTCTGTTTCGAACCAACAACCACGCCGAACCCTTTACCCGAAGCTTATCCCGTCACCAAATCCCCTATCAATTTTTAGGCCCGGGCCAGCTTTTCAGGCAACCGGAGATAAAAGACTTAATTGCCTATCTTCAGGTATTAAATGATCCGGCCGATGATATTGCTGTTTTTCGCTTAAGTTCGTTATCTGTTTTTGGAATTTGCGCCCGAGATTTAGCTTTTGTAAAAAGCTTTACTTATAGGAACAATCTTTCTTTTTTTGAAAGCTTTGAAAAAATAGCCAAAAACCAGCCAGAACTTCCCCGAATTAGTAAAACAAGTCAAAGGAAAATAAAAAAACTAGTGAAAATGATCTACCGTCATTTAAAATTAGTTCCTCGCGAATCCGGGGGTCAGATCCTCTACTATTTTTTAAAACAAGCAAAATTAATGGAAAAATACTTAAACCCCAAAAGTGAAAAAGAACAATTAGCCGGTTTAAACATTGCCAAGTTTTTTGACAAAATAAAAAGCTTTGAAGCGCAAAACAGGGAAACTTTAGTTCTGGATTTACTTGACTGGGTTACTTTGCGCCTGGAAATGGGAGAAAGCCCGTTAGCTTCAGAAATTGACTGGACCGAACACAATGCCATTAATTTACTGACCATTCACTCGGCCAAAGGCTTGGAATTTCCAGTGGTCTTTCTGGTTAACCTGGTCAACCGCCGCTTTCCTACAAACAGAAGATCAGAAGCCATCCCCCTTCCTCAACCTTTAATTAAAGAAATTTTGCCGGAGGGAGACTTTCATCTCCAAGAAGAGCGAAGGCTTTTTTACGTTGGTTTAACCAGAGCCAAAGACCAACTTTTTTTAACCGGGGCCAAAATGTATCCGGGCGGAAAGCTACAAAAGAAACTTTCTGTTTTTACCACTGAAGCCCTGGGGGAAAAAGTAGTTAAGCTAATAACAGAAAAAAAAGAACTAAGCTTAACCGGCTGGCAACCAGAAAAAGAAGAAAATCTTCCCCCCGCTCTCAATCCCCCTATTAATTACCTTTCTTACTCCCAAATTGATGCTTTTGGAATTTGCCCCCGCCAATATAAGTACAAGAGAATCTTGAGAATCCCCACCCCCCCTTCTGCCTCCCAAACTTTAGGGAACATTATTCACCAAACTTTAAAAATCTTTTACCAAAAACAACTCTCTGTTTCCGAAAAACTAAAAGTGGACGACTTGCTGGAAATTTTGAAAAACAACTGGGCTTCCCAGGGCTTTAAAAACAAAACCGGGGAAAGTAAAAACAAGCAAGGCGCCAAAAAGATGCTTCAAAACTATTATAAAAAGGGTTTTGATTTTGGCAACATTGGCCAAACTCTTGCCCTGGAACAGCCCTTTAATTTCAAGCTCACCCCAACTTTAAAAATCGGCGGGGTAATTGACCGGGTTGATAATTTAAAAGACAATGAAATCGAAATCATTGACTATAAAACCGGAAGCCGCATCCCCAAGCAAAAAGATGTTGACGGCAATGACCAGCTTACCCTTTACGCGCTGGCCGCCTCAACTATCAAGGATCTTCCCTTTCACCGCTCCTTGTCTAAAATTACTCTTTCCCTTTATTTTTTAGACAAAGGAGTCAAGCTTTCCAGTAAAAGGACTCAAAAACAAATAGATAAAACAAAAAAGAAAATAGTAGATCTAGTTAAACAACTGGAAAAAACCAGATACTTGCCCAAGCCAAATAGGCCGTTCCCTTGCGACTATTGTGAATACAAACTTCTTTGTGATGCCTGGAGCTAGGGCTATCTTTTTTTCAGCCTTAAAAACTTCCACCGCAGTTTTTCGGCCAGATTATACAAAGGATAAAGGAATTTATTGACCACCAAATCCCATGATCCCACCATCTCCACCAAATCCCCTCCATAACCTAGTTTAAAACGATGAAAACCATACCAGGGATGGTCAGAATCAGCCTCGGGCGGCAAGCTTCCCCACATATCAAACTGCTCACACCCTAATTTTTTACCCAGCCTAATCGCCTCCCAGCAAATTAAATTAGAAGCCATTAAATTGCGAAATTGATTAGAGGAAGCGCCGTAGGGATAATATAAAGTCTTTTTCCAGGAAAAAATCATCCAAGCGGCCAAAACATTGCTTTTGTACTTGGCCAGCAAAATCTTGGCGATTCCCGCCGGGGCAAGCTTTTCCCAAAGCTTCTTAAAATACTCCGGGTTGTGTAGATAAAAACCTTGACGCTTAACCGTTTCCTCAAACAAAAGATTAGTAAAAATAGTTAGACCGGCCGGAGTGCTTTCCTCCACCACTTTAACCCCCTTTCTTTGGGATAAGCGCAGATTATAGCGGGTTTTGCCCTGAAAGCTTTCCAGCAATTCTTCTTCTTTCTTCTTAAGATTAAGAACAAAAGTATGGGGATCAAAAGTGGTTTTGGCTGATTTAACCAGGCCCAGCTTTTCAAAATCAAACTTTTTTTCCTGATAATCATTCGCCTCAATTTTTCCTTTTTGATTTTTCCAGGTTTTATAAATTTGATTAGGCTCGAACTTAACAAAAATAGCATTATTATCCCTGGCGGCTTGCTTAATCGCCTTAATCATTGTTTTGCTCGGCTTTTCCCCTTTAGGAAAATAGCCAATTGTAAACTTAGTTTTAGGGATCGGGTGAAAAAACACCTGAAAAGCGCTAACTAGTTTTTCTTTTTCCCAAATCCCGAACCGAACTACTTTTACCCCATTACTTTTCCGAAACTCCCCCCACTCAAAAGACTGCAAAGGATGATTAACCCTGGAATTATAAGTTTGGCGATTAATTTTTTCAAAAACAGTTACTTTCATAAGTTTATACCGACACCTGTATTCTACCACTCGTCTGGCAAATCCCAACCCTCGTCCAAGGCATCCGCCTCTTCAAAATCAAGCAGTTTTTCGGAAACATCCAATAAAAACCGTGAAGGTTCATTAAGGCTGGTCTTCCCAAAAAACAATCTCTGCGAGGCGTAGGTTAAAAAAAGATTGGTTTTGGCTCTGGTCATCCCCACATAACAAAGTCGGCGCTCTTCTTCGAGCCTTTCTTCTTCCTCCAGGGACCGGGTATGGGGTAATAAGCCCTCTTCCAACCCCACAATAAAAACCACCTCAAACTCCAAACCCTTGCTCGCATGCAAGGTCATTAAGCGAATCGCCTCGTTAACCCAATTCTTCTTTTCTTTTTCCTGGGCAAAATACTCCTGCTGAACCAGGCTCACATTTTCCAAAAACTCTCCTAAGTCGGGAAAACCTTGAGCCACCGATAAAAGCTCATTAATGTTTTCCAGTCTTTTTCTGTCCTCCTCATCATCACGATCATACTTTTCCAAATAACTGCTGGCCTCTAACATGGCCTCCAGCAAAGGTTTACTTTTCCACTTTTTTCCCTCCTGATTTTTAATAAACTCTCTAGCCTTAGCAGTCCGTCGCTTACCCATATTTTTTTCTAACCTTTCCCGGGAGATTTCGTCTTTAGAATTATAAAAAACCCGAAGCAGGGACAAAACATCTTTCACTTCCGCGCGTTCATAAAATCTCACTCCACCAATTAAAACATAGGGTAAGCCCCGCCTGATTAACACTTCTTCAATCACCCGGGATTGGGCATTGGTCCGATAAAGAATGGCAATTTTAGTTGGATCTACTCCCTTGAAATCAATTAAAGTTTTAATTTTATCGGCCACCCATCCTGCTTCTCCCCCTTCCGATAAAGCCTGATAAGCAACCACTTTATCTCCCTCCTTCTTTTCGGTTACTAACTTTAAAATTGGATGTTTGGTATTTTTTTTAATAACCTCATAAGCCACATCTAAAATTTTTTGGGTGGAACGATAATTAACTTCTAAATTAATGGTTTTAATCTTAGGAAAATCAGCTTTTAAATTAAGCAGATTACGATAATCTGCGCCGCGCCAAGAGTAAATCGCTTGCGCAACATCGCCGGTTACAGTTAGGTTTCGATCCTTTTGCGCCAACAATTTAGTTAATAAATATTGGGAATGATTAGTATCCTGATATTCATCCACCAAAATATATTTATATTTCTCTTGATACTTAGCCAAAATACTTTCTTTTTCCGCAAATAGTTTCACCGCCCCAAAAAGCAAATCGGAAAAATCCAAAGCATTCATCGCTTTTAAGGATCGCTCATACTCCAAATAAATTCGAGCAACTACTTTCCGAAACGGGTCATAAACTTTTTTGGAAAAACTTTCAGCGTCCACTAAATCGTTCTTGGCCTGCTCAATAATCGCCTTAACAGCAGCCGGCTTAAACCTTTGGTCTGATAAATCTAGCTTTTTTAAAATTCCTTTAATTAAGGTCCGACTATCTCCTTCGTCAAAAATAACAAAATTAGGAAGTAAATTAATTGCCTTTCCATTGCGGCGCAGCACATAAGCGCAAAAAGAGTGAAAAGTGCCCGCAAACAAGCCTCTAGTTAGCACCCCCGAGGTGGGCTTTGACTCCTCGGGGGTAGGCTTTAAAAGCCCTAGCAACCGCTCTTTCATTTCTCCGGCCGCTTTATTAGTAAAGGTGAGCAGCAAAAGCTCATCGGCCCGGGCTTTTCCAGACGCCACCAGCCAGGCGGCCCGGTGGGTTAAGACCCGGGTTTTCCCACTGCCCGCCCCCGCTAAAACCAAAAGCGGGCCACCATCATAAACCACCACCTGCTTTTGCGCCGGGTTCAAACCTTCAAGTAAATTATTCACCAGTCCATTGTAGCAGGTTAAACCTTGGAGGTTGCCAAGGGCATCCTGCAAGGTTGAGGGCAGAACACCTAACTCTCTGGAAGCGGGCCACTCACCGCACTAGAGTTTATCCCGACTTTGTGTCGGGATTATTTTTTCCCGCACGATTTTTTTATTGCTTATTTTTCATCATTTATCTATAATTCAATTATATGACAAAAACTATAAGGAAAAAAAGAAGTGATACTAAGGTAGGGACAATAGAGAAAAAGTATAATATAGATCTTAATGTGAGGTCAGATATGAAACTGGGAAGCTATTTAGAAAGAGAGGGCCTACCATCACTTTCTAAACTAGTAAAAAGCGATAAGAGCTCTAAGAAAAGATGAATTCTTCAGAAGATCATTATGAATGGAGATTTTCTTTCGTCAGAAACAAAACATTAAAAGACCACCTGGGTGACGCTTTAAAATGTGCAGTTGAGCTAACTGTCATTGCAAAAAAATATCCTCCACTAATTCGTTCGACTTTTTACAAAACAAGCATTATTCATCTTGCCTCAATTATAGAAGCTCTTTTACATTATTGCGCTAATGAAATGTTGGGAGATACCTACGAACATCCAGAATGGACATATTGCAACATTAAAAAACTACACGAAGTTGAGAAAGATAACTTTCCCAAGATACAGATAATTGCCGGAGAAAGATATAAAAAAATTTATAAACTTTCAAGATACATTGATTTTAAAGTACTAAACAGACTTTGTCTAAAAGAAAAAATTCTTAACAAAAAACTATATAGTAAAGTAGAAAAAATTAGAAATCTTAGAAATAAGATTCACCTCTTTGGTTTAAAATCTATTGATAGAAAATTTCAAAAAAGAGATGTTGAGTTTACATCTAAAATAGCTTACGATATCCTAAAAACCGTAGAAAATAAGCTTTAAATAAATAATTAGCATCCAAGTAATTCTAGCATTCTTGGTAGCTGTTTTGAAGAATTACACTAACATATTTATAAACTAAAACACTTCCTGCTGGGAAAGCTCCTGCTTTATAAGATTTTTTTGAATAATCAATAGCTAGTTGAAGGTATTTATTATCGTTCACTTTTTAATTCCTTTATTAATCTTTATTTTACTTGATTTGAGGAGCTTTTTCACTTATGTGTATAAGTCCAGTACATATGGGACAAATGGCCTGATTCTAACAAGTAATTCATAGGCGACTTTTGACCTAAGGCCTGGTGGGGCCTTTGGGTGTTGTACCAGATTAAGTATTGGCCCAGTTTAGCATGAAACTCTTGA
>JADHWP010000013.1 GCA_016783425.1 Candidatus Shapirobacteria bacterium | reverse complement strand
CCACCCCATTGATTCTTGGGCATCTGGGATAGATGAAAAAATGAGGGACTTTCTTTTTCTTTAGATATTGGTCAAAAAGACCTAAAAACTCCAACCCATTGTCAGTTTGAACTGACTTAATACCCCCTTTAAGGGGGTAAACTTGCTCTAATCTTTTAAAGAAAGACAAAGCGTTGGCGCTGTTTAGCCTGGTATACGGCAGAGAAAAAGAGAACTTGAGCTTAACGTCAATGGCAGTAAGTAAGTAGAGCTTCATTCCGTCAATAAACTTCACAATCGTGTCCATTTGCAGATGGCCAAAGTCCGCTTCCTTGAGCTTCCGGGGATGCTTCACCCTTAATCTTTTGGCTTTCTTTCTCTTTCCTTTGGCCCAGCCTGAGCTGGGATTATGATATGCTCTACCTTGTCTTTGGAAGAAGAACTGATTGCTTTTGATGATTCTTCCAATGGTAGAGGAAGAAATGGGAGCAAGGTCATTTTCAAAGCAATACTGGTCTAAAAAGACCTTGATCTTTTCTTTACCTAAGCGATAATGGTCTTTTCTCAATTTACTGATATATCCAAGGATCATTGGTTCCACCCTTCTTTCTCTCACTGCTTTGGGTTTGGTAGAAAGAGGAGCTAGAGAAGCTAGTCTTCCTTTTGACTCTTTAAACTTCTTCCTCCAGCGATAAAGAGTGCTTTTGGAAACCTTAAAAGCTTTTTGAGTGGCTGGCAGCCCAAACTCCTCAAGAAACTCAATCACCTCCAGTCTAAACTCAGCCACTTTTTCCTGACTAGCCGGAATATTAGGGTATGATTTCATGAACCAATCATATCCTTTAAGACCAAAGCAAAGATGGTGTAAGCTAGTCTTTTCTCCGACTCTCAATTGTTTCCGTTTTGTCCCAAATGTATCTGAACTTTTTCAATAGATAAAAATTTCCCAATCTGTTGGAGTAGCTAATTCAAACTTTCCCCCACTCTAAAAATACTTCTAGAGCTCCACTTATTCTTCTAACTTATATAACTTGGTCGCGGCGCTGGAAAAAACAAGCTTGCCCCAATTAAGAAAGCGTTCTTCATCTAAATTAGGATATTTTTCTTTTTCCAAAATTCCCACCACCACATATTTCACCTCGTATTTATCCAATATTTTCTTGGCTTTTTGAAGATCTTCTCCCTGATAGATAGAATCAACTTCCGCCGCTCTGGCCCCCGGCTGATCATAACCGCCCCGCCAAAGCCATTCATGAACTAGCCAACCCTCTATCGTCGGCAAGCCCGTCATGGCCGAAACCCGATCGTATAAAGTATAACTATCCCCCACCGCCTCTAAAATAGTAGGCTGTCCTTTTATATTTTCCTTGATCCATAAAACCGTTTGATAATCCCCCGGATAACGCTCTTTTAAAAAATTAAGGCCGTAAAGACCCTTGAAACGGCTGGGCCGCAAACTGCCATAATAGCCCTTGATGGAAAAATAAGGATAAATCAAATGGGCGCTAAACCCCAGTAAAAACAAAATAAAGAAAAAGGCAGCAGACAAATAATGTTTCCGGTTTTCCAAAAACTCTTTTACCTTAATTACCATAAAGCCGCTTAAAACTGCGTAGATCACAAAAGACTGGTAAACCAACTTAAACATGGTATTAGCCCGATGATACTCGGGAATATAAATGTCTTTCACATAAATAATTTCCGGGATAATAATTAAAACTAAGGCTAAGATGGTTGCTCCCAAAACCAGCCACTCCGCTACTCCTAATTTCCTTTTAATAACTACTGCCCAAAAACTTGAAGTCAAAAACCAGAAAAACCCCCACAAAACTAAAAACTGCCACCAGAGAGTTCGCGCGCGAACCAGCCCTATCCCCTCGGTCATCGGGTTAAAATCCAGAGCAAAAGGCAGGGCCGTCACGATAGCCACTAGTAAGGCTACCAGCCCCCAGCCAATGATTTGCTTGAAAGCAACCAGGCGCTTTTTTGCTTTCAAGCCTTGACCTAAAACCCAAAAACCGAAAAGAAAAACGGCTAATAATATTCCGTAAATCGGCAAATCCCAGGAGTTGGTCATATACATTAGTCCTAACAAAAAACCAGGAAAAGCAAAACTGATTATCCTTGACCTTGAAAAGGGTTTACGCTTTTTGCTCTCCTTAAGCGCCAGTCCTAAAGCCAATAAAGCAGAAATAAACAACAAAACCGTCGGAATCGCATTCATATGCCCGTGCAAATCCGCGACTACAAAAGAGTAGCCGGGAAACTCATGAATAGTTTTGTCATTAGGATTATTGGGATTATAGCCAATAAACCGAGTCGCATCCGGGTACCAGTATTTACTGGCTCCGTTTTTTAAAACATAGGTAACGGCATGTAAATTTCCCCCCAGAGAAAGAAGCAGAGCGGAAATTAAACCTGCTCCTATCAAAACTCTTAACTTTAATTTATCTTTTTTTTCCTTGGTTCTGAAAAAGACCAAATTAGAAGCCAGACTAAAACCGCTAACTAAAGTAAGGGCAAAGGTGGTGGCCATCATCAGGTTGTAGGTAATCGCCGAATCCAAGCCCGAAAGCTTGGTCAGCACGGCCGCCTGTAATTGGCCAAAATAATAGTAATTGATCGCGCTATTGGCAAACCACATATCTTTGGGCGGAAAAAAATCAGAACGTAAAATAGAATTCATAAAGCCATAGTCCATGAATTTTTCCAAGCCCTCAATACTGGGCTGAAAAGCGCGAACATAAGACCAAAAAAGAAGAGCCAGTAAAAACAATCCCTCTTCAATCAAAATTATTTTTTTAACCGAAAGCAGTTCTTCTTTCCAAGCTTTGAAATTATCCTTTTGGCGCCAAAACACCAAGCCTGCCCAAATTAGCAAAACTATAAATATAGTTTCCTGGAAAAAAGGAAAGAGACGAAAACGGCCCAGTAAAAATAAAACATAAGATAAAGAAATTAAACCCAAAGTCTTTCCCAGCACCCAGCCTTTATCCCAAAATTTGCCAAAAATTCGCAAAGTAAGGGGCAGAGTTAAAACCCCCAAAATCAATAAAATAAACCACCAGTAAAAAACAGCCAAAAAATCAATCAGCATAATTTAAGCCTTTTAATAATGTTAATCATTATACCAGTAACTATAGTAGCAAAAATTTCTGTTATAATTTTCTCTAATGACCCAAAAAATAATTAGAATCGGAGTAGATCTTGACGGGGTAGTAGTTAACAAGCCTCCGATTGTTCCCAAAAAACTAATTGAATGGCTGATAAGATCCCATACCAATCATGAGAAAAAGTACCGCTTTCCCAAAACTAATTTAGAACGCTGGATTAGAATCCAAAGCCACCACTATAAATTGCGCCCCCCTTTGTCTAAAAATCTTCAAGCTATTAAAAATTTGGAAAAATTAAAGAGCTTTGAGGTCTTTTTCATTTCCAGCCGCTACCGATTTTTAGCAAATCAAACCAGACAATGGTTTAAAAATTATTTCCCCCAATTTGACTACAAGAAGGTTTTTATAAACTTAGAAAATCAACAACCCCACCTTTTCAAAGAAGAAATGATTAGGAAATTAAAAATAGATTATTTCTTGGAAGATGATCAGCGCACCATTAGTTACTTAAGAAAAAGAAGTAATCTTTGCCCGATTATTAAAATTAATCGCGACAAACAAATAACCAAAAAACTGTTTTCTTAGCTTTTTGTTATTTTTGGTATCTCAAGAACAATTTTCCCCAATCAGAGTTAAAATAATCCTTAACCCGTTTTTTGCCTACCGCGTTATACCAATAAAGATCATAAAAAGCGCGAGAGGCTAAATATGACCAGGGTACCAAAAGAGTTTGTAAAAGCAATTTTTCCAACCCCCAGGGGAATTTATGATAAATTAGATTTTGTCCCTTGGAAGCAAAATTATCTTTTTGCTTTAAATGAAAATTGGGTAATTTCTTCACTCCTTCTATTTTAATTTTTCGAACATCATTTTCCCCTAAACCCAACTTTTTACCCAGCTTTAAATACTTAATATTAAGCGGATCAAGGCCAATAATTTTGGCCGCTACCGAATCCAAAGCAACCTGATCACCGCTACCCAAAATCAAATTGGCCTCTTTCCACTCCATCGCCCTTGGCCCGGCTCCATAGCCCACCACTGAACCATCCATTAAAGCCAATCTTTGAGGATGAAGTTCATGTTGAATGGCAAGCAAATCAATGATCGCCTGATGGATAAAACGGTGGGCGTGATGCCTTTTGGTATTAAGCATCCCAAAATAATTTTTAATCGCTCCGGTAGTTTGGGTAAAAACATGAGTTTTTAAAGTACATAAACTGATCAAATCTTTTCCTCGTATGATATTGGGGAGTAATATCCCTTGAGGAAATATTTTACTCAAAGCGAGCATTTTAGCTTTCGGCTGATATAAGCCGTATTTTTCTTCGGTTAAATAATGAAGCTTTACGCCATGCTTCTTGCAAACTCCCTCCCAGCCATGATTTTTCGCTCCCTGATAAACATCAGTCACTACTGTTTTGTTTTCTACGGGAATAATTTCTTTTTTGGAATAACCTAAATCAAGCAGGCCCTTGATCGCTCCCTCCAATTGCCAGGGGGGAGATGAACAAGCCGGATAAACCTTAGTCCAGGAAAGGTTGACTTTAATAATTACCGGGCGCCTTTGCTCTGGCAGCCAAAGGCGCTTGACTAATTGAGAATAATCGTCAACAACTGTTGCCGGCTTGGTTTTAATTACTCGGACACTGCTCATTTCTTGCAAAAGCAATTATATTTTAATATATACCAGAAAGCCAGTAAGCCATCTTTCCAGTTTATCTTTTTACCCTCCCGATAAGTACGGCCATGATAAGAAATTCCCACTTCATAAATCGGCACCTTCAGTTTGGCCACCCGAGCAGTGATTTCCGGCTCAATGCCAAAACGACTTGAAGTTAACCGGGGTAAAATTTTATCTATTACCCCTCGGGTGAAAACCTTATAACCGGTTTCCATATCAGTTAAATTAAGATTAGTTAAAACATTAGAAAAAATAGTTAGCAATTTATTACCCAAATAATGCCAGAAGTACAAAACCCTGTGGGGGTCACGGCCAGCAAATCGAGAGCCATAAACAACAGCCGCCTGATTGGCAAGAATAGGTTTAACTAGGCGGAGATAATCAACCGGATCATACTCTAAATCAGCGTCTTGAATGATAACAATATCCCCAGTGGCCACTTTTAATCCCGTCCTTAAAGCTGCTCCCTTACCCTTATTCTGAGAATGAGATAAGACCCTAATCTCTTTTTTGCCAAACCTGGACAAGATAATGCTAGTCTTGTCAGTTGAACAATCGTCAACAACAATGATTTCTTTTTTTAATCCAAAAACCCTAGCCCTTTCAACAGCCTTAATTATCTGGCTAATTGTTCTTTCTTCATTAAAAACCGGAATCACAATAGATATCTTTTTTGCTTTCATGAATTTCTGGCAACTGCCATTATACTATTCCGCTAGTCTACTTTTAAAGTTAAAAGGGATTAATCTTCCCCAAGATAAATAAATTGATAGCCTTGAAAAAGAGGGGCTAGCGCTTCTTCTACCTCCGCCCCCTTTTCTTCCATATCCCTTTTGGCAAAAATAATCTCTTCTTTTAAAAGCGGATCTTGAAAAGCAAAATATCTCCCATAATCCTGCCAGGTTTTACTTGGAACTAAAACAACACTCGGCTTTTCAACTTTCATCTTAGGGGGCCGATTAACCCCATTATAGCCTTGAAATTGAAAAGGCAAATAATTAATTTTCAAAATAGAGTAGCCACTGATGATCAATAACAGAAAAACCAGCCAACATTCATTTTTAATTCTAACCAAAACTTGGGCAAAATAAAGAACTCCTTGACTAACCAGGACAATCAATACCCAGCTAGCCTCAGACCAATAGCGCGGGCCTAAAAATGTCCCGGAATGATGATATGGAAAGTAAACTGCCAGCTGGCTAAAAAAAAATAAAAGCAAAAAGTAATTTAGGTTTCTTTTTTTTGATTTAAAAGAAAGGAAAATAAAAGGCAAGCCCAGCAGTAAGGGAAAACTAAACAACATATCTTTTAATGAGTAAAAATTAAAAGCCAGGTTGGCAACTGCATGCTGCCAATTAAAATCAAGGCCCCAAGACACTCCTCGCTGGCCAAATCCTAAGGTATCAAAAGGAGAGTAAAGTTTTTGAGGGGTCAGCCAAGGTGAATCAGTTAAGCGCCAGTTATAAAAAAGAAAAAAGGTAAAAAAAGGCAAAAATCCTAAAAAAATATAAAATCCTTTTCTGAAAACTGCCCTCCAGTTCTTTTTCTGAAAGCAGAACGTTAAAAAAAGCGGCAAAAAAACTAAAAGATTAGCCGGTCGAGCCAGAAATAAAAAGCCAAAACAAGCTCCTAGAAGCCAGGACAAAAAAAATATCTCTCGTTTACTCTTCTCTTTTTTATAAAAGATATCCATCATTAACCACCATATCACTAGACTAAAAAATAGCCCCAAAGAATGGCTCATAAAACTCGAGCCCAATAAAAGATATAAGGGAGAAAAGATAAATAAAAGAAGGGTTAAAAGCCCAGTTTTATAATCAAACATTTTCCTAATTAGAAAAAAAAGAACAATCGCTGAAAAAAAACTAACCAAAGGATTAATTAACCAGGGAATTTTAAGCCAAAAACCCAAAGCTAAAAAAAGAGGCATGCCTGGCGGATATTTGCTAAACCATCGGCCATTATTAAGAATAAACTCATGATCAAAAAATTTTCGCGCCGACTCCGGTAAAGAGGGTAAATAAAGTCGGCCATGAGAAAATATTCTTCCTTGAAATAAGTAGGCCACCTCATCCTGAGAGTGAGGCATAAATTCTAAAACATAATAGCCAATATAAATTAGTAGAAATAAAAACATTATGCTTAAAAAAAGACCAAGAAAAAGGTAAGAAGTGGTTGAAAAAGTTTTTTTAAGAGGCCAAAAACGAAAAATGCCTAATCCGATTAATTGCTTTAAACACAGCCCTAGCAAAAACCATCCACTTAAACTAAAAATAAGATCAAGGACTAAACTAAGAAAAAGATCGCTTGCCAGATTTAAGCCATTCAAGCCAACCGGGCTTTGAGCAGCCGCTACTTGCCGATCATCAATTATTACTCCAGCATCACGATGCCAGGCCGGCCGAAACCAAAAGTGAAAACCAGGCTGGCCAACATTAATTTTAACATTGACCACGTTGCGTAAACTAGCCTCAAGAACAAAATCCTGATACTCACCCCTGGAAGCTACCTGCCGCAATTCTTGTTTACCAAGATCACTAGTCCACGAAAGCAGTCTACGCTTGAGCTTAAAATAATCTTTTAAATTAATCCCCTTCCCCGATAAGCTAATTGTCTCTGATTGACCATCCCCATTTATCCAAAAATCAGCTCGATTAAACAGCCCCGGAAAAGGGGTTTTTACCCCAGGCTGAATTTCGATAGCCACTTTTTCGCTATTAGAATTGCTTAAAACAACACTGGAAATAATCTGCTTGCCGTTATAATGGGCTATTAGCCGGTTGTTTTGATAAATAACCTCTAAATAATCAGTCCGGTATTTTGACCAGATTAAACCAAAGCCAAATATAAAAAAAACAAAATACCAGCCAATTTTTTTAAAAACTTTTTTTACCTTTTTAAAAAAATCAGTTAAAATGACTTTAGTGAAAAAAAAGCGCTTAATCATTGGGTCTTTATTAGGATCAGTCCTCGTCTATTTTATCAGCTTCTTTTTTTTAATAAAAGACCAGCCAATTTCAATTATTAACCGCGGCACAGTTCTTTTAACAGTTTCTTTTATTCTTTTTATCTCCTTTTTTTACCAACTTAACCCTCGCAAAAAGAAAAGAAAAGTTAACTTGCCAGAAAAACTCCTGCTTTTGTTTTTTTTCCTTGCCGGTCTATTTCTCAACACTTATAAGCTCAACCAGATCCCTTCCGGATTTCATGGCGATGAAGCAGAAACAGCCCTTCAAGCCCAAAAAATTTTAGAACATGAAAGTAATCGCTTAATTGATACTAGTCCCTGGTACCATGTCCCCATACCCAGTTTTCTTCCCCACACCCTTACCCAGGCAATTGCCGGCAACAATATTTTTGGCGCTCGCTTAGCCTCGGCTATTACTGGCGCCTTGGCCTTGGTAGTTTTTTACCTCTTCGCTAAAGAAAATTTTTCCAGACTCACTGGCTTATTTTCCAGCCTACTCTTGCTCACCTCCCACTGGTGGTTAGCTTTTTCCCGACTGGCCATCAGCTATATCCAAACACCCCTTTTTCAATTGGCTGCTTTTCTCTTCCTTGCCAGAGCCTGGAAGGACAAAAGAAAAATAAATTTTTTCCTATCCGGGTTTTTTACGGGTTTAAGCTTTGGCCTTTATTTTGCTTCTCGGCTAGTCCCCCTGTTAATTCTTTCCTGGTTTTTTCTTGAACTTAAAACAAGTCGAAAAAAATGGCTTGATTTTTTTCATCACCATCTACCCGCTTTCTTAGTTGGTTTTCTTTTTTTCGCTCTCCTTTTTTCATTTCGTTATCTTAAAAATTTTAACGATTTCACTAGCCGCCAAAATAATGTTTTTATTTTCTCCCCGGAAACAAGAGAGTGGCAAGAAAGTATTTGTCAAGCCAGCCAAAATTCTCTTTGTCTACTTTTTAAACAAATCAAAACTACCTTTGATTTCACCCCAAAAGGTGGCGATACTAGTGGTCAATACGGCTATCGGGGTCCAATTTTAGAAATCATTACTCTTATTCTATTCTTAATTGGTTTGGTTTTTTGTTTTAAAAATTATAAAAAATCAATATTTACTTTCCTTATTTTCTGGCTGTTAGCCACCTACCTCTTCGGTTCCGTGTTAACTGTCCCTCCCAGTTTTATGCCCCGACTAACCGGAATTATCCCTTTATTTTTCTTGCTCGCCGCTCTACCTTTAGCTGCTCTGGTTAAAAACTCCAAAATTCCCCGTTATTTTTCTTTTCCCATTGTTATCATTTTCCTAATAATTATTAGTTTTAAAAACCTGAAGATCTACTTCCATGACAATCTGGCAAAAAACCTGGGCGACCCCAATAAATACACTGCTACCAGAATCGCCTTTTGGCTTAAACAAAACGCTAATAATCGTCCAATTGTCTTTTTAATGAAACCCTTTATCTATCCTGATTTTGCTCCTATTCGTTATTTAGCCCCAGAAATTAAAAAATACATTGCCCCCGCCCAGCCTGACCAAATGAACCCTGACACTGCTCCACCCCAAGCTATTTTTATCATTCACCCCCGCTATCAAAACAAATTAGAGGAAATTATCACTATCTACCCCCAAGGAAAAACGACCGTTTTTACTAACTTCTATAATCACCCACAAGTTTTTATTTACCAATCTCCATAAGCTTGCCTTGAGGAGTGGCGGGAATTTGAAACTTCAACCAGGCAGGCAATTCTGATATCTCCAAAGCAGGCATTCTGGCTGCCCGTAAAGCCTCGCTCCCTGCCCAATTAAAATAAATTCTTAAGTTTAAAAAGACCAAAATAAAACAAAAAATTATTAAAGGAATTCTAAAATTCTTTTGCCGAGCCAAAAAGTCCAAGCTAAAACCAACCAAAAAATAAAAGATTGGCAGAATTAATACCAGCCTGGCCGAATTCGGCGGCCCAACCGTGACAGAAGAAATAAAAAAACTGGTTAAATAGGTAGCGTAAACCCAAAAAGAAATTCTTAGGCGGCTAAATTTAGTCAAAAGAATAAATAAACCAAAAATAATCAATACCCTGGTTCCCAAATCAACAAGAGGACTGCCGTCAGGAAGGTAGCGCAAATTCTCCACATCATCATTTTTTACTTTATCTAGAAACAATATTCCCCGTAAAGTCTGCCGAAACTGATAACCGGCTATTTGACCCCATGTTTTCATTCCGTAATAGCCAACCGGCTCCTTTTTTAAAAAAATCAGGGTAGCTCGAGGCCGAGCCAAAAACGATTGCCTGTTTTTGGCAATAAATACCAGTTGGGGCAAAAACATTAACAGGCTTATTATTAAGATTACTAAAAAAGAGGAAAAATACTTAAGCGCATTTTTCCTGGAATTACGGTCACAAACCAAAGAAAAAACTGAATAAATTAACAGAATAAGTAGAAAAACTTTTCCCACCCGATAACCGTAAAACATTAAGCCGCTAAATAAGCCGGCAATAACTAAATATTTAATTTTCTTTGCCAACCACCACTTTTTATAAAAACAAATAAATATTAAAAAATAAAAAACAAGATGAATATTATTCCAGGCCGAGCGGGAAAAATTTAAATTCCAATAAGAAGAGGTGAACAAAATAGTTGTTAATAAAGAGGGGGTAATGGAAAAATACTGCCTAATAAGCCAATAAAAAGGAAGAACTGCCAAAGTACTTAAGATTATACTTGGTAATCTAATCGCTAAAATTGCTTTTTTCAACCCAAGAATTTTTAAAAACAAAGAGATTAGATAATTGCTAAAACAGGACTGTTGGGACGGCTCACAAAGCCCCCAAAAACTATTTCCCCGGCCCTCAATGATTTTCAAAGATTCAAGTAAAAAATTAATCTCGTCGCCAGTAACATTTGGCGGCAGCTGGGTAATTCTCCAAAATCTTATTAAAAAACTGAATATCAAAATAAGTAAAAGAAAAATTATTTCTTTTTTGGTTATTTTCATTTAAATTAATTTTCCTGGCTGCTTATTTTTCACTCTTTTCTAAAAATAATTACTTTCGGATGGTCGTAGACGGTAAAGGACTCATCAGCCGTTTGATCGTCAATTTCTAATTTCCAATTACCAATTTTCAAACGAGGATAAGAGGTGAATTCGGCTACTTTTTCAAAACCTGATTTGCCGGAAAACAAATCCTGATAATATTGGGCAGTTTTGGGATAACAGCGCTCAAACCTTTCACAATCTCCCAGTTTTTGCAAGGGAGTAAACAAGCGGTTGCTGGCTAAAATCAAATAGTCTGCTTTTTCTAGATTATTTTTAACAATCTCCCATTTTTGAAAATTGCTGTCCGGCTCATACATGGGCATATCCACAAATTCAAACTTTTCCCCGCCTCGCAAAGGAAGCCGATCATCCCAATGTTCAACCGCCAAAAACGAACCAGGAGGAATATTGTTTTCCAACCACAGACTTGCTTCAACCCGCGAATGAGGTTGAGTATAAATGCCCATAAAGGCAATTAGCCAAACAAAATGAAAAAACAGTAAAATTCCCAGCAAGGCTTTTTTCCAAATGCCCTTAAAAGGCTGAAGAGTTTTTTCCCAGAAAACCACTCCTAATAAAATAAACCAGGGATATAAAGGTAAAAGATAGCGCATAAATTTAACCGCAAACTTGCCCACCACGAAAAAATAAGCTAATCCAAAAACTACTAAAACCAGCTCTAAGGCTTCTTTGTCATAGTCTCCCTTTTTCAAAGCCCTCTTAAGCAACCCTCCTAAATAGCCAGCCACTCCTAATAAAATCCCTCCGCCCAAGGCCAACCCCATTCCCCATAAAACCATATTTTTCAAATGATAAAAATAAGGAACAGTCCCCACATATTGAAGAGTATAGGGGAAGATATAGGCGTCTTTGGTCATTCGCTGTTGAGCTAAAATCTGCTTTTTAAACTCGGTAAAATCAAGAAAAGCATAAGGCTCAAAAAGAGCAAAGGTGAAGAAGGCAGTCAAGACAATTAGCCCGCCCCAACCCAAAACTCTTTTTTTAATTGCGGGCCAAGTTTTAATCCCCAATACTAACGCTAAACCAACCGGCACTAGCAAAACCGCAGCGCTTACCTTAGTGCTTAAAGCCAAGCCAAAACCAATCCCCACTTTAAGGGCATTTTTAAAATTAAGCTTTTGGTAAAATTTCAGTAAAAACCAAAGGGTGAGCCAAATAAAAAAATTAAGAGGGGTATCTACGGCGTAAAAATGGCTGGCTTGAATCGGAAAAACACAAGTAGCATATAGAAACGAGGCCCAAAACCCAACCTTTTCCCCCCAAATCCTTTTTCCAATTTTAAAAATTAATAACAGGGTGCCCAAATCAAAAAAAGCAGAAACAGCCCGGCCTAAATAAACCAAGTGACTGTAACCGGCCCAGCGAGGGCCAAAAACCGCCCCAACTAAAGCAGACACAGCCTTCAATAAGTACAAAGGCAAACTCCCATAGGCAAAAAACTTGGGGTTTAAGTTGCCCCATTTTAAACGCTCTACTACCATTATAATCATCCGCTCGTCCGGATGAAGATGATGTCCCTGATCCCAATTAAGGCCATATACTCTTAAAACCAAGCCCAATAAGAAAATTAAAAAAAGAACTACTTTCTTTTTTTTCATTTTACTCTTTTACCCTTTTATACAACCTTAAAGTCGGGTGATCAAAAACCGTCCAGGTCTCTTCGCTACCCAAGTCCGAACCAACAATTACTTCCTCCCAATTATTAAAAACCTTAAATTCTTTTATCTTTTCAAAACCCAGTTCTCCCGAAAAAAGTTTTTCATAAAAATTAGCGGTATAGGGAAAGTGCTTTTTAGGACGATTGGCGAAAATTCGCCGGGAAGGAGATAAAAAATAATCAGCCCGAACGATTTCTTCCTCCAGCCTTTTTTGATTCTCCTTGTTTTCCTCTAAAGAATGAAAATCAAAGTTGAAAGTAATAAAATCTTGATGATTAAGATTTGGCAAATCAACAATGTTTCCCCCTTCATAAAAAATCACCGAGCCAACTGGAAAGCTTTTATTAATCCACTCCATTGCCCTAATTCGAATATCTTTAGTCCAGTAAATTTTACCAAATAAAATCCCGGGCAAAATGCCTAAAAAAATCAATAAGTAAAGGGCTTTTTGGTTTTTAATTTTATTAACCAGCCAAAAACCAAGAATAATTAAAAAGGGTAAAATAGGCGCCATAAACCGCACCCACTTGCTAAAAAGAAGACTGTTTAGCAAAAACCAGGGCAGCCAGCCCAAATGAAACAACCACCACTTAAAATCCAGTCTTTGCTTTTTCTTTTTAGCAAAAAGAAAATAAAAATTAACTCCTAAAGCTATTATAGCTAAAACAAAAACTAACCAGCCCAAAACCCAGGGAAAAACTCGCCTTAGCTGAAAAAGAAAAGGAGTTGTATTTAAAAACTGACGGGTATAAAAAACCGCTGATTTTCCGGCCGCAACTTCTGCTTCATACCTAACAATCCGTAGGGCCTCTTGCCAATTAATAAAATAATAAGGGCAAAAAAGAGTAAAGAAAAATAAACTTAATAAGGCCAAGCTCGTTCCCTTTCCCAACCAAACTAGCTTCTTTTTTTCCTTTTTAAATCTTAAAAAATAAGCCATCAGCGCCGGCAGCAAAAAAAGAGCCGCGCTGGCCTTGCTTCCTAATCCTGCCCCACTTATCAGGGCAATTAAAAAAAATTTCTTCCCGCTTAGTCCTTTTTCTAAAACTTGCAGTGATAAATAAACCAATCCCAAAGAAACAAAAGTTAGTAAAGACTCCGTCGTTCCAAAATGAGCCGCTTGAATTAATCCCGGAGAAAAAATTAACCAAAAAAGGATTAGCCAATTGCTTTCTTTTTTTGGCTCTAGTTTTTTAATTAATAAATATCCTAAAATAATCGTTCCCAAAGAAAAAAAAGCGGAATAAAACCGAAGCCAATAAACTGCTTGAGAAAAAGTAACTGCGGGAGTGTTAACTCCTCTTAGTAAGTTCAAAAGTTTCGCCGAAAAAAAAGTTAAATAAAGAGGAAATTGGCCGTATGCAAAAAAGCGAGGATTTAAGTCGATAAATTTCATCTGGGCAACACTTCTGGCCATATTGCCCTCATCAGGGTGAAAAAAATATCCCCCTCCCCAGTTCAAACCAATCAGGCGGGTAAGCAAGCTTATTAAAATTAAAAAAAACAAACAACAGATCTTTCTTCTCTTTTTAACAGCAAGCTTCATCAATCTAAGTTTACTAGATGACATACATGATGACCACCAGCATTAAACCCCAAATTAAGACTGTGGCCAGCAGTGTGTAATCGCCAGTTAAAACTTTTTCCGGCTGCTCTGTTTCCCGAGAGGAAAAAATTAAATAGGCATAGCGCATAAACCCCATGATAACCGGAATTAAAGTCAGCATCAGCCATTTTCGACCAACCAAACTACTCCAGCCTGGACCCAAACGATTGACTAAACTCTCTCCGTAATCTTCCGCCGGAGCAAAATAGGTAAACATGGCGTAAGAAATAAGGGTAGAAACTGAAAAAATAGAAACATAAAAATTAAGCAGGCTCTTTTGGTATTTATCCAAAACCGGCCGGGTTTTATCCCCCTCGGCTACCAGCTCCGACCTTCGCTTACCGGAAGCGATAAAAAGGGACAGAAAAATAACCGTAAAGCTAAGCCAAATAGAAAGGTGGTAACCAGTCGCCACTTCGCCCGCAAACGCTCGGATCGAAAAAGAAGCGGCAATTCCTAAAATATCCCACAAGACCATTTTTTTGAGCAAAAAGGAATAGGCCACATGGAGTAAATAAAAGATTCCGCCCATGATAAACACTCCTAAGCTTAAAAAACCAGCCAAGCCCAACCCGAAAATGACCAAAAATATAGATAAACCAATGGCTAAAGAAACCGATAAGTCTCCCCTGGCAATCGGTCGATTTTTTTTAACCGGGTGCTTCCGGTCTAAAGGCGCGTCAATAATGTCGTTTAAAAGATAAGAAGATGAAGAAAGAAGACAAAAAACAATAAAAGTCCAAAAAGTACGCCAAAAAAGAGCCGGGTCAAAAAAATGGCCGGTAAATAAAATGGGGGCAAAGACCGCTAAATTTTTCATCCACTGATTCACCCGCAAAGAACGAACAGCCGCTTTAATTATTTTTTGATTCATATTTGTATTTTAAAAAACAAAAATTAAAAACAATCCAGCTATTAAAACTACTCCCCCGGCTAGTAAGCCTGGATTAGTCAAAAGACCAAAGCCGGTTTGGGGAATTTCCGCGGGAGAAGGGGCGGGCGTATTAGTCGCCGCTATTACCATGGTAGGAGTAGGAGTAAGAGTAGGAACAGGAGTGACGCTCGGAATAATGGTAGACGTCGGCGAAACTTGACCGGA
Organism: Candidatus Shapirobacteria bacterium; assembly: GCA_016783425.1. Taxonomy (GTDB): domain Bacteria; phylum Patescibacteriota; class Microgenomatia; order UBA12405; family BS750m-G30; genus BS750m-G30. The sequence continues at coordinate 3,117 of JADHWP010000013.1, read as the reverse complement.
AGGAGTGGAGGTAAAAGCGGCCTCACCTTCAGCGGCCAAAACCACAAATTTTCTTACTAAGCTCTGTTTTTGCCCCAAAACATCGATAAAAGTAGCGGTTAAGGTATGTTCTCCCGGCTCTAAGCTTCCGGAAGGAGAGTAGCGCCAAAACCCCTCATCTACTTGCGCCTCTCCCTGATAAACGACTTCCGACTCAATCACTACTTCGACCCGGCCCCCTCCTAAAGGAAGGGTGCCAAAAATTTCCGGTCGGAAAGTGGCTACTCCTTCATCTTCTTCCGGATTAATAATGCTAAACTCTTTACCTGCTGCTTGATAGTCTCGGTGGTCAAAAGGAAATTGGCCTCCCTGGCCGCTGCTATTGCTGTCTAAAGGTTGATCCAGTCCGTTTAGCTCTCGAAAATCACTATCCTGGCCCAGGGTAATTGGAGGCACCGGCCTATTATTCCGCGTAATATTTAAAACTACTGATCGGCCCAAAGGCCCCGCTTCCGCCAATATCTCCTCTTCAACCGGTCCTTCCTGGTAATCAGCCAAAACATTCAAATCCGGATCATAAGCAAAGGCAAAAGGAATCATCCAATAGCCGGATTCTGAAGTTAAGCTAGACAGAAAAGCTACCTGGGGAATATTAAGGTAAACCAAAACCCCCGCTACCGGCCCTCCTTGAGTATCTACCACCTGGCCATAAGCCAGCTTTACTTCCGGGGAAACTTCAGTAGCTAAAGAAGCGGTTTTCACCACCCGAGGTTTGCCGTTTTCCCTGTTTTCCTGCCCGTAAAAACGGCCATTACTATTAATTAAAAAACTATATTCCTGATTACTATTAAGATTATCTACCACCACATAATGGGTGTAATGATCCTTTTTTAGAGCTTGTTCCAGTTCTCGTTTGTCCACGAAAGTAACCTCATCAACTAAAATTAACTTAACCGTTCCCAGGGACGGTTGATCGGTTTGCCAGGAAACTGTAAAAGAACCGGAATCGATATTGGTAATTTTTACCTCTTTAGGCTCAGCCTCCCCTCCCGCCTTAGAGCTCCAAATAAGCTGCTGCCCTAAAAAATGCAACCCCAAGAAAAAACCAATCAGGGTAATCAGCCCTACCGGTGTAGGAAATCGTAAGGAACCAGTTAGTTTACTCTTCAGAAGTTGTTTCTGTTTTTTCACTTTCTCCACTGGGGGAACTTTCTTTAAAATAACTATCAACCTCCTCAATCACAAAGTATTCCTTAGCCCTAATTTTGTCCAAAACCTCTACCTTAATCTGAGGACTTAAGGGTTTAATCAAATGAGATGATTCTTCCACTATTTGACGGGAAACCAGGCGGTGGTAACCATCAACCGAAATCCAGACAAAGGAAACAATAAAAACTCCCAAAGCTACTCTCTTTCCCAAAAGTAAAAATCGCTCATAGCGAGCGTAAGCCTGCTTTTTTTTAAAATTGCTGGTTTTTTTTCTCTTCTCTCTCATTTTCTTAAACCCTCATAAAGAAAATAATATTTTCCCGCTTAATCTGGTATTAATAACCTCTCCCTCAGCCTTTTCATCTTTATCTATCTGATAACTATTAATGATCACTCCCCGGCGCCCTTGGTAAAAAGAAGACAAGAATGACTTGCTTTGCTGATAACTTCCCTGGGTAGAAAAAGAAAAATCCAAATCTGAAGGAAGATTATTAAAATCAACCTCCTTTACCGCCAAACTACTAATTATCAACCCTTGTTTTTGAGCCAACCCCGCCAACTGGGTAAAGCCCAGGGCTATTTGGGGACTAGCCGGATAATATTGGTCCAGTAAAAAAACTTCCCGCTGGACTTGGGCGTAGAGAGTTTGCGCTTCAATCATCTGCTCTATTTTCTTCTTCATCCCAATCGAAAGCTCTTCTCTGTTTTTAATTTCGGAAAGCAAACCAGAAATCGCTTTTACCGTCGGGGAAATAGCAAAAATTCCCAGTAAAATAACGGTGAGCAAAGTTAACAAGGCTTCCAAAGAGCGCCAAATTTCTTCCTGGTAGCGAAACTTCTCATAGGTTTGACTGGCTTGAATAATCAAGCCTGATTTAGATAGATCCAGGAGCTTATTTTTTTTCATCTGGTTTAAAATTAATCGCTAAACCAATTTCAATTCCGGTCGCAATCTTTTCCTTTTTAATTGAACCAACCCGCACTGAATCCACTCGCTCATCTTGTAAAAGTTGGGCAATAAAAGAAGAAAGCCCCCGTTCAGAAAAAACGGAAATAGTTAAAGAGGCGCCTGATCCTTCTTCTTTTTGGTTAAAGGAAAACTTTTTTAAAGTTATCCCGTCAGGCAAAGAGCGGGAGACTATCGCCATCGGAAAAAACAAATCTCTTTCCTTGGCTAAAACAGCGTTTGCTTCTATAAACCTTTTTTGCAAACTCCGAAATTCATTTTCAAACTCCAAAGTACTTTCCAAAATCGCCCGCTTTTGCCGAATATCATCAGAAAGATCGGAATTCTTCCGATCCAGCCAGAAGCGGGAAAAAAACGCTCCAATTACTACCAGCTCCACCAAAACCAAAATGGCCCGACCCCAAGTAGTTAACCAGTTTACAATCCGCCCCTGAATAGTTAAATCAAAGGGAGCCGCCGAAAGTAACGAGATTTGCTTTTTAATCATCACTCTTCAGTATAATCAATCAGTAAAAAAGAGTCAAAGCCAACAACCCCTAGGGAGTGGAAAAAAGTTCTTTTGGTTTTTCCATCTGGACTTTAGAAACTAAAAAAGCTTGGCGAAAATTGACCAGTTTTTTAACTAATTTCAAAAAAACCCTGGCCTGGGTAATTTTCAGCTTCAAAGAAAGCCAAAGATAAACCAAGCTTCCTCCTAAAAGTACTCCCCCCGTTAGAAGCAATAAATCAAAAACCCGAGTGGTATTAAGCAAGTATTGGTCCATTAAGCGCATTAAAAGCCAAAAAACCGGCCCGGAAATTAAGCCCACAACCAGGGTCTTGCGTACAAACTGCCAAAAACGATCCCAGGCAAAATCAGGAAGCTGCCAGGAAATAGCCATTAAAAGGATAATAAACCGAATAAACGCTGATAAAGAAATCGCTAATACCAATCCAGTAATCCCCCAGCCAAAAGAATAAAT
>JADHWP010000012.1 GCA_016783425.1 Candidatus Shapirobacteria bacterium | reverse complement strand
CACGCGAATATTATTTGAGTCTATCCATCCACTAGCTCTTAGGTTAACTGAATAATAATTATAATTTCCGCTGTTTTCTTGGAAACGAAACCAAATCATCTGGTCAACACCGTTTAAGCTCTTAAGGGATGTTTCCAACGAGTAATTATCCCAGCTTTGGGCCTCTTGGATATCTGGGGTTATTAAGGCTCGCGTATCTGTTGCCAAAAAGGTTGTGTGCAATACACCATTGCCCTCATCCTGAATTATATTCCAAGACTGACTCAACTCTAGCCAAGTTTCTCTATTTAGGTCAAAATCGTCAAATAAGAAAACATTTTGAGCTTGAGCTTCAGGGAAGAGTAAATGGGGAAGACAAAGCAAATAAAATATAAATGCCAGCAGGAATTTAAAAATATTTTTGCCCTTAATCACTAAGTAAAAGATAAAGATGTTAAAATGTTTTGTCAAGTTTGTAAAAATGGAAATAGCCAACCTGAGTATAATAATTGTTACTTATAAAAGTAATTTTTTCTTAGAAGATTGTTTAAACTCGATAGGAAAACAAAAGATTTTTCCGGACGAAATTATTATTCACGACAATAATTCTCCAATCTCCCCAAAAACTATTGTTGATAAATTTTCTAAAGATAATCCATTAATAAGGATAAATTTTTTGAGTAGTAAAAAAAATGTTGGTTTTGCTACGGGAGTGAATTATGCGGTCAAAAAAGCGCGAAATCCAACTATAATGTTATTAAATCCAGACTTAATAGTAGAAGGGGATGCTATTGATAAACTTTACCAATTTTTTAAAAATAGTAATTATAAAAGGGCTGTTATAGTTGGGGGAAGGAGTATGTCTTGGGACGGTTCTAAAGTAATAGATACAGTTGTGAAAGAGCCAAAGTTTATTAACATATTATTTGAGTTTACATCTTTAAAGAAGATTTTCCCCGACATAATTTATTCGAAAGGTTTTTGGGATAGGGCGGCCATTAAAACAAAAAAAGAGATAGATGTATATTGAATTTCAGGTAATTTTTTTATGATAGAGAAAAATGATTTCTATGAAATAGGAATGTTAGATCAAAAATATTTTCTTTATTTGGAAGATGTTGATTTTTGTATTAGGGCGAATAAAAAGGGATTTAAGATAATGTACTATCCTTTTGCGGTGGTTAAGCATTTTCACGGCGGGAGTAGTAGAACTAAAAGAGGTAAAATTAATCAATTTGCATGGGATGACTCTAAAAGGTATTTTGTTAAAAAATGGTATGGGTTTAAGGGTAAACTTTTAAATATTTTATTTAAAATAGATGACATGGCAATTAATACTAGTAGATTTTTTAGAAAGATAAAGTGAAAATATCAGGAGTTGTTCTTTCAAGGAACGAGGAAAGAAGGATAGGGAGGTGCTTGGAATCCTTGGGTTTTTGTGATGAGGTAATTCTGATTGATGATTTTTCAACTGATCAAACGGTTGAAATTACTAAGGGGAGGGGAGGGGTTGTTTTTCAAAGAAAGCTTGAGGGAAATTTTGCCGCCCAGCGGAATTTCGGACTTAAGAAAGCAAAAAACGAGTGGGTGCTGTTTTTAGATGCGGATGAGGTTGTTTCCCCTGCTCTCTCTTTAGGAATTGTGCGACGCGTTAAAGAGACGGAGGAAAAAGGAATTGCCGGCTATTATTTTTCCCGCCGGGATTTTTTTATTAACGGTTTTCTTAATTACGGGGAAACGAGTCAGGTTAAATTATTGCGTTTAGCCAAAAAATCAGCCGGAATATGGGAGGGCAAGGTGCATGAAAGGTGGATTATTCAAAAAAGAACCAAAACAATGAAAAACCCCATTCTTCATTATTCCCATAGCACCTTAGCTGATTCTTTTTCAAGGATTAACTTTTACAGCAGTTTGCGCGCTGACGAGTTATTCGCCCAGGGAAAAAATGCTTCATTAGCCGAGGTGATTATTTACCCCTTGGCTAAATTTCTTAAAAACTATTTCTGGCATTGGGGTTTTCTTGATAAAACTCGGGGGTTAATTTTTGCCTTAATGATGTCTTGGCACTCTTTTTTAGTCAGAGCCAAACTTTGGCAGTTTAATAATGAACCTTAGCAAGACTTTTTTGTTTTTAATACTAATCATCTTCCCTCTGGGGCAGTTAGTTCGCTTGCCCTTAGGCTGGCTTATGGTTAATATTTATTTACAGGACCTCTTTGTTTTAGGATTAGCAGTTTCTTTTTTAAAAAGGGAGGGATTAAAAGGGCTTAGGGTGAGTAAACTTTTTCAATCCTTCAGGCCCTTTTTAATTATTAGCGTCCTTTCTTTAGCGATTAATATTCCCGTTTGGGGTGGCAGAAATACTTTAACAGGCAGTCTGTACTTAGTTCGTTATTTGGCCTATTTTTTTATTTTTTTAACGGTAGAGGGTTTTAATCAAGGAGAAAAGAAGCAAGTTTTAAAAATGTTATTTCTAAGCGGCTGGCTAGCCGCTGTTTTGGGCCTGATTCAATATTTTATTTATCCTGATTTTCGTTCCTGGGAGCTTTTTAATTGGGATCCGCATTTATATCGGGTGGTGGGAACTTTTTGGGATCCGGGTTTTACCGGGATGATTTATCTTCAGGCGTTAGTTTTAATAGTTATCTTGAATTGGTCAAAAATCAAAAATATAAACTGGAGATTTTTTAGTTTTTGGGTTTTGCCAATCTACCTGGCTTTAGTTTTAACTTATAGCCGCAGTGTTTATTTGGCTTTACTGATCGCCATTGGAGTAATTGCCTGGTTTAAAAAAACTAAAAAGTTTTTCTTGGTTGGCAGTGGAATACTGCTGGTAACAATTATTTTTTTGCCCCGGCTTTCAAGTATTGGGACCAAGATAGAAAGAAGAGACTCGGTTTATTCCAGGCTGGAAAACTGGCGGCACTCCTTAACTATTGTTCGGCAAAACCCTCTTTTGGGAGTGGGTTTTAATAATTATCGCTGGGCGCAAAAAGAAGCTGGGTTTTTAGAAGATGATTGGGAAAAGAATCATGCCGGAGCCGGGGCGGATAGTTCGATTTTATTTATTTTAGCGACTACCGGAATCTTTGGTTTAATCGCTTACCTTCTGTTTTTTAAAGAGTTGCTTAGGGGGTCGGGACTGCTTATTTTGGCTACCTTTATTCCTTGGTTAATTCATTCTTTTTTTAACAACTCTCTTTTTTATCCCTGGCTTATTATCTGGGGTTGGATAGTTCTAGGGGCGGTAAGTGACCGCTAATTCTTTCTCGGTTTCGTTACCGGCGGAATCTTGAGCGATTACTTTGATGAGGTTTTCCCCTTCGCTTAGTTCATAAAGATAATTAAACTCTCCTTCTTTCTCTAAAACTACCAGGCGGTCATTAACCGTTATTTTAATTTCGCTTGATTCGGTTTTTCCTTTAATCTCAAGATTTGACTGATAAACTGTCTCATTTTCGCCGGGCTGGTTGATTTCCAGATCAGGAGGCTGGTCGTCGTAGATTATTTTTATTTCCCGGGAAAGTTGGCTTTCGTTACCAGCTTTATCCAGGGCTTTGGCTGATAAATAATTAGTCCCTTTTTCAAGGTTAATTTTAGCAATTTGAAATTCGCCTTTTTTATCGGCTTGAGTGTCTAAGATAAGCTGATCATTTAGATAGATTTCTACTTTGCTTTCGGGTTCGCTGGAGCCGCTAATTTTAATATAAGCGCTTTTGGTCGCTTCGGGAACTGCCGAAAAAAGCGGAGAAACAGGGGGAATGGTATCTTCATCGGTAAGTTCCGTTTCAGGACGATTTGTTTTACCTAAAAAATTGGCCAAACTAATTAAAAGCGGGACCCCGCCGAAAATTAGACCAATAACGATTAAAACAGTCGCTAAGCCTAATATTACGGCAAGGTGCTGGCTTTTTTTTTCGGCGCTTATATTTTTTCGAACGGAAAACTGCTTGCCTAAATTACTGTATTTCATTAAAGACTGGTGATTGATTTTAAATCAGGGAACGCAAAATAGCAAATAGGGTCCCTCGGTTATGGAGCCAGGGGTGGGAGTTGAACCCACGGCCGATCGCTTACGAAGCGATTGCTCTGCCTCTGAGCTACCCTGGCTTAAGACAATTTTACCAGAGAAACAGCTCAAAAGATAAAAATAACCCCCCTTTTGCGTTGCAAGGGCGAGGCAGGGAGCTCCTTTTACAAATTAGCGTGCCTTTGGCTTTCTACTCTTTGTTTTCGGGCCAACATTCACAAAACCCTATTCTACACTGAGCAGTTGTTCCGGCTGGACAAGAAATAGTACAATCTCCATCCCAATCACAACTTTGACTATAAGAACTCTCCTTCTCAACACCATATTTAATTAGTAACCCCCCTGTTTGATGAGTAAATTTATCATCGGAATCACGGTAGATAAAACCCAAACCAATTTCTTGATAATTAAAACTTTCATCAACACCTTCTAAATTAAAGGTGAAAATTGTTTCTTCTCCGGCCTGAATTTTTTTCTTACTTACTTCTCCGGCTATTCGAACAATCTCTATATCTCTCTGCGGTGTTAGCTTTACCTCCACTTTATTACCTACGAGACTTGTTTTTTCCATCCTGAAACCTAAGAAACCCACTACCCGATGGAAAATTCGAAAATAATTTCCCATATTTTCGTCTACATCCTTAAGCCAAACACCTTTCAAAACGGCTGATTTAGTTGATCTTGACTTTTCGACTTCTGTTGTAACTGCAATCCCTAATTCGACTGGAGAGCCTGGAGAATGACCGCGAGCTGAACTAGGGACGACGCAATTAACTATTGCCTTGTCTTCAAAAATTTCAGTATTACAAGGAAGAGCTAATAACGAGTCGGGATTAACAGTTTTGGCGACAATACAACCACCGCAATCATCAACTAAAATTTGCTCAACTTCTCCACGTGTTGGTTTTACCAATTCAATAATGACATCACCCTTTCTCTTTTCAAATGGCTCATCTATTCTAAGAACCGGTTTCCAGCTCTTTATCCAAGAGGGGGCACTGATTTGGTAGGTTATACCTCTGGGTTTAGTGTCTTCACCCCACGGGTCAGTTGAGCTATTTTGCCAAAATCCATTCAAAATCCCATCAGTTGAATAAGGTTTTCCTTCTTTTTCGTACCAGATATTTAGTTTCGCCTTGAATGGTGAACCTACTGATGAAAATTCTTGGCTAAGTTTAGCTTCGATTTGAATTCCTCTATCCGAGGAAGGAATAGTACAAGGATATTTTTTCTTATTAATTTCTAATTCTGCTCTTTTTATTTCAAGACCCTCTTTTTTTCGAAAGAAAAGAGTGAAGTAAGGCCCGACGAATTCGCCTGTTTCCTCAGCCCAAGGAACTTCTTTATAAGCCCCCCAAGAAATCTCATTAAATTCAAATAACCCCAAATATTCCCCTGTAACTTCATCGGGAATTTTGCCTTTACCTAGGTCTTCCAGGAAAGAAGTATCGAATTCTGTTTTATCTCGAATTTCTTTAGGTTCTTTTCCTTTGGCTTCTGCTTTAATTGCTAATAAGGCGTTAGGAATTCTTCCAGAGATTTGGATATAAAACTGACCCTCATCTAAAATGTTCCACAGGGGAACACCTGCTGAATCGGATCGTAAAATTACCCTACGACCATCACCAAAAAGAATCTCTGCTGCATAGTTTGAGAAAACATCTATTATCATTTGTGGCGCAGTATGAAATCCATCAGTTTCTTGTCGGTCTTTAAGCGCTTCTTCTAATTGATTGATAAGTTTTTTTTCAATTATCACACCCGAATCACTTTTATAAATATGATCTCTGAGGTTTACCTCGTAAAATTCTTGCTCAGATTTGCCCGGCATTATTTTTTCTGCCAGTGGCGGTAACATTCCGCCTGAAGTATGGAGAAATTTAATCCGTACAATTTCTTCTTTTTGTCCAGAAGGTGGTTGGGGGAAAGAGGCCCTTTCTTTATGCTGATACCAGTATTTGAATCCAAAAAGGGCAAAAACTCCTAGAATTAATATTACGGCGACAAGGACTTTAAGCAATTTTGACCTTGAAAAGATATAGATTAGTCGATCAAAACACCCCCGAAAAGAGGGAAATAGAATAAGTAAAAGAAAAATAATTGGAATTACTAAAACTTTATTGAGGAAAAGACCAAAAATCTCGAAAAATTCAGAGGGCACTAACCCTCCTAGGCCAGCGGTTTTTCTGATGAACTCCGGAATAAAGTAAATAAATTGAGAAATAAACCTATGGTATCCAACAAACTTTTCTAAAATGATATTTAGCCCAATTGAGATAAAAATTGAGGAGAAAAGTAAAATAAAAACCCGCAACCATTTTCTGTCTTTCAGAAAGATTGAAAAACAAGGTGCAACGAAGAATAAAAACCAAAAGAAAATATCAAACAAAAGTCTCTGTGGCTTCCAAAAAAATTCAGTTCTCCCCGCCCATTCAGAAATTCTCAAAAACTCAAGCGGTAAGCCGTGTGCAAAAACAGTTCCGGAAATATATTTTTTATGAAACCAGCTTAATCCCGTTATTAAAAGAGCTAAAACGGAAATGGTCAAAAGATGTTTCTTTTTCATACATCTTTAGAGTATCACTTTTCCCTTTTTTCTTCTTTCCTTCTTTTTGTTTAAAGTGGCGCTGGCTGGTTAGTCTGTTTTTTATGAGCACCAGCGAGCACTGCCACTAAATGTTTAACCGTGGAGCGAGGAACGGGATTCGAACCCGCGACCTTCTGCTTGGGAAGCAGACGTTCTGCCAACTGAACTACCCTCGCAAAGCATGCAAGTTATTTAGCTATCTGCCTTCTATATTTTTAGGCTTTTAGTTGGGAATAGTCAAGAGTTGACCAATCTCCAGAATATTAGGGTTGGGCCCAATTAGCTCTTTATTAGCTTCGTAAATCTTTTCCCAGGCAAATATATCTCCGTAAGCTCGAAGGGCAATTTTACTTAACCAATCTCCTTCTTGAACTGTATATTTTCCTGGATTGATAGTTTCGGCTGTGGATATCTCTTCAGCCGTAGCCATTTTTGGCTCAACATCGGGAATAGTAAGTTTTTGGCCAATGGCAATTAAATTTGGTGAAGCCAAGTTATTTTCTTTGGCAATGTCTGCCCAGTTATAGCCAGATTGATAAAACATTTCTGAAATTTGCCAAAGATGATCGTTGGCTTTAACTACATAGGTGGCCGGTAGTTTTTCAGGAGAAACAAAACCAGCGGCTCTTTCAGTAGTTTCCTGGATTGGGCTAATGGGCGTTTCACCCTCTTGTCCTTTTTGAAAGTAACGATAAACCAGGGTGCCCACAATAACCACCACTACCATTCCTAAAACAGTGCTTATTACTTGTTCTCGCGGTAATAATTTTTCTTCTTGTTTAGCTATTTCAATTCACCTCCTTTCTACAATTTGGGCAGTTTTGACAGGAAGGGCAGAAGGTTTTTGCGGGGCTAACGGGACTCGAACCCGCAACCTTCCGCGTGACAGGCGGATGCTCTAGCCGATTGAGCTACAGCCCCCAGTGTTTTTAATATTAGCAGATTTTTAAGAGTAGTTCAATATGCAACGCGCGGGAACAGAATGACGAGGGTGTTAAATTAACTATTTACGGATTATAAAGAAGAATTTAATTACATTGTTTACAAAAGTTATTCTAGAGTAAAAATATTATACATAAATTATCAGGCTAGGAAAATTAATAATTGGCCCTTGCTCTTATTGAAAACTATGTGAGATAATATCTTAAGAAAGGGGGTGATATTTAATGTTTATACCAATTTTAGTAGTTTTAGGGGTTATAGTCTTTTATTTTTTTGGCACTTATAATCGCTTCCAGACGATCAAAACCAGAATTAAAGCTTCTGTTCAGGAGATTGGCAATCAGCTAAAAAGGCAAGTTGAGCTAATTCCCAACTTAGCTAACTCGGTTGATAAGTATCTTAAGCACGAAAAGAATATTATTAAGGCCCTGGCCGATGCTCGTAAAATAGTTTCAGAAGCGGTTGGGTCCGGAAGTACCGACAAGATGTTGAAAGCCCAGGATATGGTGCAAAAGCTTTTAGGATCAATTAAGATAGTAGTGGAAAGCAATCCTCAACTTCAAGCGGAAAAGGTAGTCAGTAAGTTGATGGAGGACCTAAGGGACACTTCCGACAAAATCATGTATGCCCGCCGGACTTTAATTGATTTAAGCGCTGATTATAATCGGATGGTGGTGACCGTTCCCAGTAATTTAGTGGCTAAAATCTTTAGTTTTAAAGAGGAAAAGGGCTTGGCTACTCCCCTGGAGGGTTCTCATCTGGAGGTGAGTAAAGAAGATCTTAAAACGCCCGAAATTAAGTAAAATTAGATGGCGGAAAATATTCTTAACGTTTACGAACAAGTAGAGCGCAATAAAAAACGCTCCTTGCTGGTAATGGTTTTCTTTGTTGTTTTTGTTTCTCTTTTTGTTTGGCTTGTTGGCCAAATTTTTCAAACCAGTTCAAATTTAATTGGATTGGCCATTACTTTTTCTCTTTTTTCTTCTCTGGGAAGTTATTTTTGGGGGGATAAAATGGTTTTAAAACTTTCCGGGGCCAAGCCGGCCAATAAAGAAACGTATTTTACTTTTTATACGGTGGCGGAAAACTTAAGCATTGCTTCCCAAATTCCACTGCCCAGTCTTTACGTAATCGAAAGCCCGGCTTTAAACGCTTTTGCGACCGGCCGGGATCCGGATCATGCCGTAATTTGCGCCACAACCGGATTATTAGAAAGTCTGGATAGGACTGAATTGGAGGGAGTAGTGGCTCACGAGATTTCCCACGTTGTTAATTACGATATTCGCTTAATGACTATTGTGGCCATTTTAATCGGAACGATTACCATTCTTAGTGATTGGATTTTCCGTTCCAGCCGCGGCTCCGGCTCTCGCAAAAAAGAACTCAATCCGGTATTTGCCGTAATTGGTATTTTGTTTTTAATAATCACCCCAATTGCGGCTAAGTTAATCCAATTAGCCATTTCCCGGTCTCGAGAATATTTAGCCGATGTTTCGGCCGTTAAGCTTACCCGCCAGCCTCGGGGGTTAATTTCCGCTTTAAAAAAACTGGGCCAACAGCCTTTTTCCTTAAGAAACGCTCAATCTGCCACTGCCCACTTGTATATTGTGAATCCTTTTAAAGGTGAACATGGGTTTTTGAAAGCAAGAGCTTTATTTTCCACCCATCCTCCTCTGGAGGCAAGAATAAAATCTCTGGAGAAAATGATTTAGGCTAATAACTAGTTTATTTTAAAATAAACCTCGGCCTGGCTGTGCGGGGAGTTAGTTAATTTTTCTTGAGGATAACCCGGAAAAGCTTGATTGGCCAACTCTTCAGGGAAATTATTTCTTAAGCTCTGTTCGTAATTCTTTCCGTCTTCGATAAACGTGTGGTTAACAATTGCCGGAACTTCCTTTCGGCCGGTTAGTTCCAGTTTCAGGGGCTGACTAAGGCCAGATCCGATTTTAAGCTGATTGTTTTCCGGATAGTATTCTTCGCAATGGGCCCAGAGATAAGCGGTTTGGTCATTATAGCCATATAAATAATAATCACAAAATATTTTGCCTCCAAAGTTTGGCTTAAGTAAATTTTCGGCAAGGTAGTCTTTTATTAAAATTTCCAAAACTTGTTGGCTAAAGCTGTTTTGAGGAGGAGCGGGAGTTGGTGTGGAAGTTGGCTGGAGGTTGTTTTGTTTAACTCCGGAAAACGGCAGATTAAAATTTTCCCCCTGTTTATTATTCCAATACCAAAATCCGCCAATGAGCAGAAAAACAATCACGAACCAAATAAAAACTCCTTTCATTATTCCTATTATATCATAGGCTCTCATGTGTTAAACTAAAAAATATGAGGGTTTATCGAAAAAGACAAAGTAACTTATACCAGCCGGGAAGCAGGAATCCTTTTCGGATTAGCCGTTCAAAAATTGATCTTTTTTTACAATGCCCGCGCTGTTTTTATTTAGACCGGCGTTTGGGTTTGGGCCGGCCAGGCATGCCCGCTTTTTCTTTAAACTCAACGGTGGACGCTTTGTTTAAAAAGGAATTTGATTTATTAAGAAAAAAGGGGGAGGCCCACGGATTAATGAAAAAGTATGGAATTGAGGCGATTCCTTTTGCTCATCCCCAACTGCCGGTTTGGCGGGATGATATGTATGCCTATGTGGGCGCTTGTGTTTTGCATCAGCCTACCAACCTGGAAATTTGCGGAATTGTGGATGACCTTTGGATTAATAAAGCAAGAGAATTACTAGTGGTTGATTATAAAGCGACCAGCACTAACAAGGAAATATCTTTAGATGATGAGTATAAGCAAAGTTATAAAAAACAAGCAGAGGTTTATCAGTGGATTTTTAGACAGCTCAAGTTTGAGGTTAGCGATACCGCCTACTTTGTTTTTGCCAATGCCAGCCGCAATCACCCCTCTTTTGATGGCCTGCTTCAATTTGAATTGTCAATTATCAGTTATCAGGGAGATGATTCATGGGTAGAAAAAACTTTGGTAGAGATTAAAAATTGCCTGGAGGGTGATAAAATTCCCCAAAGCTTTAATGATTGCGAACACTGTGGCTACCGGAAACTAGCTTGCGAGCAAGAAAGTTTGGGAAAAAATAAGGATTCGCCCTACCAGGAAAAGCTGATATAATTTAAAAATGACCAAAAAAAAGCTTGATCTTGATTATTTGACTCAACTGGGAAATTTGCCTCTTACTAGAAAAGAAAAAAAACTTTTTCAAAAACAACTTGAGGATTCGATTAGCTATGTAGAAATTTTAAAGGAATTGGATGTGAACAAAATAGAGCCAGCAGTTCAAGTAACTAAACTAATAAATGTCTATCGCTCCGATAAGGCAGGAAAGCCTTTAAGCCAAAAGCAGGCCTTAAGCAATGCGGCAAAAGTAAAAGGGGGCTATTTTGTTACCAAAAGAATTAAATGGGAGTAAAAAAATTAAACGAGTTAACCATTATTGAAGTGCAAAAAGGCTTAAGAAATAAAAGTTTCTCGGTTAAAGATTTAACCAAGGCTTGTTTTAAACAGATTAGGAAAACAGACGATAAATTGAAGGCTTTTGTTCTTTTAAGGGAAAAAGAATCTTTGTCGCTGGCGGAAAAATACGATCAGGAGTTAAAGGAAAATCCTGAAGTTTTTGCCCAAAAGCCTCTTTTTGGGATTCCCATTGCCGTTAAGGATAATTTTTGCACTAAAGGAATTAAAACAACGGCCAGCGCTGATATTTTAAAAGACTTTATTCCTCCTTACAACGCAACCGTAGTGGAGAAAATGCTAGCGGCCGGGGCAATTATGGTTGGCAAAACTAACATGGATGCTTGGGCCCATGGTTCTTCAACCGAAGCTTCAGATTTTTTTACCACCAAAAACCCTCATGATTTAACTCGAACTCCGGGAGGATCGTCCGGAGGAAGTGCGGCCGCCGTAGCGAGCAACCAGGTTATTGCCGCCATTGGTTCAGAAACCGCTGGTTCAATCAGGCAGCCGGCCGCTTGGTGCGGGATTGTGGGTTTGAAGCCGACGTATGGCCGGGTTAGCCGCTGGGGTTTAATCCCGATGGCTTCCTCTACTGACTCCCCCGGCCCTTTAACTAAAACAGTGGAAGACGCGGCGATTATTCTTTCTGTTTTAGCGGGAAAAGATGAGAGGGACGCTACCACTAGTCTTGAGCCAGTAAAGGATTATTCCAGGGAGTTGAAAAGGAAAACAAAAAATCTTACTTTGGGAGTTCCTCAAGAATACTTTTTACCCAAAATGGATGAAAAAGTAGTCTTGACCGTTAAAAAGGCAATTAAAAAATTAGAAAAAATTGGTTTTAAAACAAAAAAGATCTCTTTATTTGATCCCAAATATGCAATTGCCGTTTATACCATAATTATGCGGGCAGAAGTTTCTTCTAATTTGGGGCGCTACGACGGAATTCGTTTTGGGGGCTTCAGAAAGAATTTTGGCCAGGAAGCGAAAAGAAGAATAATGTTGGGTTCGCATGTTCTCTCCAGCGGCTATTTTGATCAATATTATTTGCACGCTCAAAAACTAAGGGCAGTGATTGTTCAAGATTTTGAAAAAGTTTTTAAGGAAGTAGAGGCGATTGCTGCTCCAACTTCTCCAAGTGTAGCCTTGAAAGTAGGGAAGGCAGCCAAAGACCTCCTATTTGGAGAAATGCAAGATATTTTAGTAGAAGCCAGTGCCATGGCTGGCTTACC
The DNA here is from genome assembly GCA_016783425.1 of Candidatus Shapirobacteria bacterium. Lineage (GTDB taxonomy): Bacteria > Patescibacteriota > Microgenomatia > UBA12405 > BS750m-G30 > BS750m-G30. The sequence continues at coordinate 7,176 of JADHWP010000012.1, read as the reverse complement.
GGGAATTAGCCTTAACTGCGGCTGGGTAAATAATTTACCGGTTGGTTTACAAATTGTTGCGCCTCAATTTAGAGAAGAGATAATTTTAAAAGTTGCTCACGCCTATGAAAAAAGTGGCTTATAGCCTTAAAACAGTTTTAAAAAGGTTTAAAAACAAGAATTTGCGCTTACTTTGGCTGACTCATGTTTTTTCACAATTGGCTAATTATTTACTTTTGTTTGTTTTGCTCGGTCGAGTTTTTGAATTAACCGGGTCCACTATGGCCTTAGGACTACTTTGGACGATATACGCCCTGCCGATTTTATTTTTAGGTCCTTTTTCCGGCTCAATCGTGGATTGCTTAAGCAAACGAAGAATTTTAATAATTACTAATTTACTCCAGGTTTTGGTGATTACCGGGTATGGACTGGTATTTTTTACTCAAAATAGCTTTTTGGTTTACGCTCTTATCTTTCTTTATTCAATTATTAATCAGTTAAATAATCCGGCGGAACAGGCCTCAATACCGGCCTTTTTACCTAAAAAGGATTTTTTATTAATAAATAATTTATTTTTCTTTTCTGATCAGGGGGCTTTTATTTTGGGCTCAATTTTAAGTGGTTTACTAGTGAGATTTTCTTCTCCTTTGACCGTTGTTCTATTCACGGCAGTTTTGACTTTGCTTTCGGCCTTTTTTGCCGCTTTCTTGCCTTCGGATGCGCCGGCCAACAAATTTCCCGAGTGGAATAAGGCAATTGAGAGTTTTTTAATAAAGATTAAAGAGGGCTATAGTTTTATTGCCGGCCAAACTTTAATGGTTTACAGCTTTGGTTTGGTTTTGCTTTTTCAAGTGGTAGTGGTGATTTTTGCTTTGATTTTGCCCGGTTTTTCCAGCCAAATATTGGGCCTTAGTCCTTATGATGCCAGCTGGCTGGTGGTTTTTCCTCTGCTTTGTGGAGCAGCGGCCGGCACTTTTTTACTTACTCAAAATCAGGATCGGGTCAGAAAAAAAGAGTGGATTGGGGCCGGCCTTTTTACTTTAGGAATAATTTTACTTGTTTTTGCGCTGGTAGTGCCCAGGCTAAAATTTGGCCGGGAGTTAGTTTCTCTTCCTCTTTCATTTTTGGCCGGCCTGTCAGCCGCTTTTGCTTACGCTCCGGGCCGGGCCTTTATTCAGGAAACTGCCCCTGGTAAAAAAAGGGGTCGAATTTTTGGAACTTTAAGTTTTTTTATGGCCCTGGTTACGATTCCGCCCGGAATATTTGCGGCCCTGATTACCGAGCTGATCACAGTCAAGGGATTTTTAACCATTATTGGGCTAATTGTTTTAGCCATTGGTTATTTTGTTTTAAAGAAAGGCGGCGATGTCATTTTGGCGGCCAATCATCGGTCTTGAAGTTCACGTTGAACTAAACACTAAGGCAAAAATGTTTTGTCGGTGTTCGGCCAGGCATTTTGGACGAAAGCCTAACGTTCATACCTGTCCGGTTTGTTTAGGTTTGCCCGGGGCTTTACCCGTGCCCAATATTGAAGGAATTAAGAGGGCAATTCTGATTGCTCTGGCCCTTGGGGCTCGAATTAATAAAGATTTTTGGTTTGATCGGAAAAACTATTTTTATCCGGATTTACCCAAGGGCTTTCAAATCAGCCAGCATTTTAAACCAATTGGCCTGGGGGGACAGGTGCCAATTTTAATCAAGGGAAAAGAGAAAAATATTGCCCTGGACAATATTCATTTAGAGGAGGATACGGGCAAGTTAATCCATAAAGAAAATGAGAGCTTAGTAGATTTTAACCGCAGCGGGGTTCCTTTAGTGGAAATTGTTACTCAGCCGGTTTTATCTTCCGGGCTGGAAGCGAAACTTTATTTGCAGAGGCTGCAGCAGGCTTTGCGCTATCTTGGAGTTTCGGATTGCGATATGGAAAAAGGGTCAATGAGATTGGAAGCGAACATCTCCGTGAAAGATGAAACCTTGCCTGTCGGCAGGCAGGAGTTAATAATGAAAAATGATAAATTGCCTGATTATAAGGTGGAGATTAAAAACCTTAACTCCTTTAAGTTTGTCCAAAAAGCAATTAATTATGAAATTCAAAGACAAATCCGGATTTTGGAAAAAAGCAAACAGCCCCAACAGGAAACTCGGGGATTTGACTTAAAAAAGGGAATTACTTTTTCTCAACGAAGCAAAGAGGCCGCCAAGGATTACCGTTATTTTCCGGAGCCTGATATTCCTCCTTTTAAATTCAGTAAAAAAGAGATTGAGAAAATTAAAAAGCGACTGCCTAAGCTGCCCTGGGAATGGGAAGAGGAGATGATTAAAATGGGGGTGGCCAGAACCTGGGTAAAAACGATTACTAAAAGTAAAAAATTAAGCAAGTTGTTTATGGAAACAGCTGTTTTGGGTAAAGCGGAGGGAATTGAACCTGATCAATTAGCCAAATACCTGGTAAACCGGCCCGCTTTGAGAAAAGAGCCGCCCGAAATTATAATTAAAAAAATAAAAACTGATTTAAGTAAATTTTCGCTGGAGTTAAAAGAAATTAAGAAATATATTACTCAAGCGCTAAAAGAACAACCCGGCGCTGTTGGCGATTTTAAAAATGGAAAAGTTCAGGTTCTTGGTTTTCTGATTGGTCAGGTGCAAGCCAAAGCCAAAGGCAAGGCCGATCCTAAAATAACCGCGGCGGAAATTATTAAACAGATTAAAAATGGCGCTTAAAAAAAAGAAAATTGATTTTGTCCACCTTCATAATCACAGTGAATATTCTCTGCTGGATGGTTTGTGCAAAATTAAACCTTTAGTTGACAAGGCAAAGAAACTGGGAATGAAGGCCTTAGCTTTAACTGATCATGGGGTGATGTATGGGGCGATTAAATTTTACAACGCTTGCCTGGAGATGGGGATTAAGCCAATTATTGGCTGTGAAGTTTATATGGCTGCCCGTTCCCGGCTTGATCGGCAGCCCCGAGTTGATTCCGATCAATTTCACTTGATTTTATTGGCTAAAAACTTTAAGGGGTATCAAAACCTAATGCAGTTAGTAACCAAATCCCATTTGGAGGGCTTTTATTATAAGCCGCGGGTGGATTTAGAGCTGCTCAAGGAATATCATCAGGGGCTAATTGCCACCAGCGCCTGCGTGAAAGGGGAAATTCCCAATTTAATTGTGACTGATAAATATGAACAGGCCAAGAAAAAAACCAAAGAGTTTTTAGATATTTTTGGCGCTGATTTTTACCTGGAGATAATGCATCATCCTAAAATCAAAGAGCAGGCAAAGGCTAATAAAGGAGTGATTGAACTTTCCCGGGAGCTGGGAATTCCCTTAATTGCCACTAACGATGTTCATTACATTGAAAAAGAAGATGCCCAAGCCCAGGATGTGCTTTTGGCCATTCAGACTCAAAAAACAGTCGATGCGCCGGGACGTTTAACCATGCTGGATTCACCCGATTTTTATTTGAGAACTCCGGAGGAGATGGCTAAGCTATTTGCCGATCTTCCGGATGCGCTAAAAAATACGGCAAAGATAGCGGAAAAATGTAATTTGAAAATTGATGTTGGCAGTTGGCACATGCCTCTTTTTGATGTCCCTCCTAAATTTACTCCGAACAGTTACTTGAAGCATTTAGTGGAAGATGGTTTGAAAAAAAGATATTCTAAAATAAGCCAGGAGATCAGGAAACGGGTTGATTACGAACTTTCCGTAATTATTGGCAAGGGCTATGCCACTTACTTTTTAATTGTTCAGGATTTTGTTAACTGGGCTAAAAAACAAGGAATTAGGGTTGGGCCTGGCCGCGGTTCAGTAGCCGGTTCGGTTGTTTCTTATTCTTTAAGAATTACCAGCATTGATCCTCTCTATTTTCAACTTCCCTTTGAGCGCTTTATGCATCCAAATCGCCCTTCAACTCCCGATATTGATCTTGATTTTGCCGACAATCGCCGGGATGAGGTGATTAATTATGTAGTGGAAAAATACGGCCAGGAAAAAGTAGCTCATATTATTAGTTTTGGGCGGATGGAATCGAAAGGAGCGGTAAGGGATGTAGGCCGCGCCTTGGGAATGCCTTATTCGGAGCCGGATAAAATTGCCAAACTGATCCCTGATCGAACCTCGATTGTTAAAGCGGTAGAAACCATTTCCGAATTAAATACATTTTATCAGGATCCACGCTATCAAAAACTGCTTGATTTAGCCCAAAAACTGGAAGGAGTAGCCCGCCATGCCTCAATTCACGCGGCCGGAGTAGTTATCGGGGACAAACCCTTAACTAATTATGCCCCCTTACAGTTAGAGCCAAAACTAAAAAAGAAGATGGTTACCCAATATGATATGTATGACATTGATATTGACGCCAATCCTAAAGCGATTGGGTTGCTAAAAATTGATTTTTTGGGATTAAGAAATCTTACTATTTTAAATGAGTCTTTAAAAATGGTTGAAGATACCACTGGAAAAAAAATTGATTTATCGGAAATACCCCCTGATGATAAAAAAACATTTCAGCTTATTTCCAGGGGAGCGACGGCGGGGCTTTTTCAACTGGAGTCGGCGGGAATGACTAAAAACATCAAAAGTTTAAAGCCAACCAGCATCTTTGATTTAATGGCCATGCTCGCCCTTTATCGGCCGGGCCCGATGCAGATAATCCCCGAGTTTATTCGAAGAAAACAAAGCCCCAAAAACATCCAATATCTCCATCCGAAATTAAAAGATATTCTTAATCGTTCATACGGGCTGATTACTTACCAGGACGATGTTTTGTTAATTGCCATTAATATTGCCGGCTATACCTGGAAAGAGGCGGACAAGTTGCGGCACGCGATGAGTTCTAAAAAACATCGGCCGGAAATGAGCCATCTTAAAGAGAAGTTTGTTAAAGGTTGTGTCAAGAGCGGCTTGAATCGGGCCGAGGCGGGAGAGCTTTTTAAATTGATAGAGCCTTTTGGCGCGTATGGTTTTAATAAAAGCCATGCGGCTTGCTATGCCACTATTACTTATCAAACAGCCTATATGAAGGCCAATTATACCGTTGAATTTATGGCCGCTTTGCTGTCAGTTGAGGCTACCTCCAGCAGTCAGCAGTCTAAAGAAATTAAAGTTCCCCTGGCTATTGCCGAATGCCGGCGGATGAAGATTAAGGTTTTGCCGCCAAACATTAATCTTTCTAATACCGGTTTTACTTTGGAAAAAGATAAAGAGTCTTTGGACGGATTAGCGATTAGGTTTGGGTTGTCCGCCATTAAAAATGTCGGAATAGCGGCAATTGAAGAAATTTTAACGATAAGAGAAAAAGAGGGAGGGTTTAGTTCTTTAGCTGATTTTTGTCAGCGGACTAGCCACCAAAAAATTAATAAAAAGGTTTTAGAAAGCCTGATTAAAGCGGGAGCCTTAGATAAATTTGGAAAAAGGGCGGCGATGCTCCTTTCTTTGGATAAAATCAGGCAGGTGGCCGAAGCGGAGTATAAGAGAAAGGCTGACGGGCAGGGAAGTTTATTTGCCAGCGCTAATCCGCACTCGGCTTTTAAAATTGATCTGCCCCAAGTGGAAGAGTTTAGCCTGGAGGAGATCCTTGATTTTGAAAAGCAGCTTTTTGGTTTTTTTCTCACCTCTGATCCGGCGGAGAAAGAAATGAAGAAGTTTTTTAATTTAGGAACCCATAAACTTGATCAAATAGAGGAGGAAATTGGTAATCGGGTGAGAATTGTGGGCACAATTACCAATCTTCGCACCACTCTGACCAGAAAAAACCAGGAGGAAATGGCTTTTTTATCGGTTCGGGATGAGCTGGGCCAAGTCGAGGTAGTAATTTTTCCCAAAGCCTATGCTGTGGCAAAAGCTCATTTGACTCAAAATGCGGTGATTATCATTGAGGGGCGGGTAGAACAAAGAAGAGATTTAAATAACGAAGATCGCATTTCTTTAATAGCGGAAACGGCTTGTCACCCGGGGAGTTTTACCGATGATGAAAATCAACTGGTTATTAAAATTCCCAGCGGGGTTAAGTCGACGGCTTTAATTAGGGTTAATAAGCTTTTAAAAAATAATCCCGGTAATACCGATTGTTATCTGATTTTCCCTAATGGTAAAAAAATAAAAGCCAATGGAGGAGTGAAGCGCGCGCCGGATATAGAAAAAGCGATCAGGATGATTATCCGTTCTTCTGCCAATGGTTATTAAATTTCTCCCCAAGCACCCCCGAAGTGAGCTTTGACTCCTCGGGGGGGGAATGCTAAAATATCAATCATGATTAGGACAAAATGGAAGAAAATAGAATTTGGGGTTGGGGATGTGGTTAAAATTGGATATTTGATTAAAGAAAAAGGCAAAGAAAGAACCCAGCCTTTCCAGGGTCGGGTAATAAAAATAAGAGGGCGGGGAGAAAGTAAGACTTTTACAGTCCGCAAGCTGGCTGTTAATCAAATTGGGGTTGAGAGAGTATTTCCTTTAAACTCTCCCTGGATCAAAAACTTGAAAGTCCTTTCTAAGCCCAAAAAACGTCCTCGCCGCTCAAAGCTTTACTACCTTAGAGATAAAAAAGGCAAAAAGGCCAGGATTTAAAAAATTAAACTTTTATTCGGTAGGGTTTTAGAATAACCGTGCCATCTTTTAAAATTGACCTAAGGCTTAATCTGGCATTAGTAATATTTTGGTGAGGGGTGCAGACTCCACTGGAACAGGTGCCAAAATATAAATTCTTTGTTTCTGAATCACCGGTGGTTATAACACCCCCAACTCCTTGAGAAAGGCCATTGGCGGTATAAAGCAGTTCGTAAGATACAGACTCAACCTGGTTAAAGTCGGAAATGCTGATTAACAGGCCCTGGCGGTCAGAGCGAAAGCGAACATAAGCTTTCGTCCCTCGGGAAGCAGAGCTGACTTTGGGGGCGCCTCCACTTCTGGCTTTTCTGGCTCTTATCCGCAAGGAATAAGCCGGAGTAGTAAGGGAAAAGAGAAACAAAAAAAGAATCGCCCCGAAAATAAATTTTCTTTTCATTAAAGTAATATTAGCATATTTAAAAACATTTATGCTACTATAAATCTATGCTCAAAAAGATAATCATTTCATTTATAGTCGGAAGCTTAATCGCCTTGCTTTTAGGCTGGTTTTTAGCCAGAAAAAATAAGAGCTTAAATCAAAAATTGCCTTCACTGTCTCAAAAGAGCGAGGAAGTTCAAGAAAATGATTA
>JADHWP010000011.1 GCA_016783425.1 Candidatus Shapirobacteria bacterium | reverse complement strand
AAAGGCAAAGACTAACCGAACAAGGCTTACGGCTGGCCAAAAGGAAAGTTAATAAAAAAGACCTGCCTGCCTTAATCTTGGCCAGTTCCCCCTCTTTTGAACTGGGATTAACCGGTTTAATTGCCAGTAAGCTCAAGGATGAATTTTACCGGCCGGTTTTAGTGATTAAAAAAGAAAAAGAGATTAGTCGGGGTTCAGCCCGATCAATTGAAGGGTTAAATATCATTAAGATTTTAAGAAGCCTGGAGGGTTTGTTTACCGATTTAGGCGGCCATGCTTTAGCGGCCGGGTTTGAGCTTAAAACTAAAAATATTCCCCAACTGGAAAAAAGGCTTTTAAAATTAGTGGAAAAAAAGCTAGAGGGAAAAAGTTTAGAACAAAAAATAGAAATTGACCTGTCTTTAAGCTTGGCCCAGGCTGTGCCCGAATATTATCAGGCGATTAATCGCTTGAGTCCTTTTGGCCTAGGCAACCAGGAACCGATTTTTATTTTTAAAAATTTAAGAATAGTGAGTTTAAGAAAAGTAGGCAGTGACGGAGCCCATTTGAAATTAACTTTAGATGATCCGAAAACCCCGAAAGAAGAAAGAGTGGAGGCGGAAGCGATTGGTTTTAACTTGGGGGAAAAAGAAGACGGTTTACGCCCTGAAGATTTAATTGATCTGGTCGCTAATCTAACGGAAAATATTTGGCAAGGAAGAAAAAAAATAGTTTTAAGAGTTAAAGATTTGAGGTTGGCAAAGTAAGTGATAGAATATGATTATGAAAGAAAAAAGATCTTTAGTAATTGAAACCGCTAAAGAGATTGGCAAAACAGTAAAATTGCTTGGTTGGGTTGACTCGGTTCGGGATCATGGCAAGGTAGTTTTTTTTGATTTGCGCGATCGCACCGGTCTGGTTCAGCTGATAGGGGATGATAAATTAAAAACCCTAAATTGTGAAGATGTGGTGGAAATTATTGGCTTGGTTAAAAAAAGGCCGGAGGGGTTAATTAATCCTAACTTAGCCACCGGTAAAGTAGAAGTGGAAGTTAAAAAACTGACGCTTTTAAGTAAATCCAGGGACCTGCCCTTGCCTATAAACACTGACGGGCGGGAAATTGAGGAAAAGGTGAGGCTAAAGTATCGCTACTTGGATTTGCGCCGAGCAAGAATGGCTCAAAATATTCGCTTAAGATCGGCATTAGTTCAGTTTATTCGAAACTGGCTGATTGAAAAAGAAGAGTTTGTGGAAATCGAGACCCCAATTTTAACCAAAACTACTCCTGAAGGGGCGCGGGATTTTTTAGTTCCTTCCCGGCTGCAGCCGGGTAACTTTTATGCTTTACCTCAATCTCCCCAGCAATATAAACAACTTCTCATGGTGGCCGGTTTTGAGCGCTATTTTCAGATCGCTCGTTGTTTCCGGGATGAAGACGCTCGCTCCGATCGGGCTTACGGCGAGTTTACCCAGCTGGATTTGGAAATGAGCTTTGTGGTGCAAAATGATATTTTAGAACTGATTGAAAAAATGTTCACGGCGATGATTAAAAAGATTTTTCCCCGAAAGAAATTTACCCAACTTCCCTGGCCCAGGATTTCCCACCAGGAGGTAGTTAAAAAATACCAAACTGATAAGCCGGATTTAAGGAAAAATAAAGAGAACAAAGATGAACTGGCTTTTGCCTGGATTGTGGATTTTCCCTTGTTTGCAGCCCAATCTAAAGAAGAATTTTTTCATGGTTCGGGAAAGGCGGCTTTTGCCCCTTCTCACCACATGTTTACCAGTCCTAAGGCCGAAGATATTTCACTTTTAGATAAGGATCCCTTAAAGGTTAAGAGTTTACAGCACGATTTGGTTTTAAATGGTTATGAGGTGGGGGGAGGCAGTATTCGAATTAATGATCCTAAGGTGCAGGAAAAAATCTTTGAGCTGATTGGTTTTAGTAAGCGGCAAAAAAATCAGTTTGCTCATTTACTGGAGGCCTTTGCTTATGGAGTTCCGCCCCACGGGGGTATTGCTCCGGGGATTGATCGCTTGTTGATGGCTATTTTAGGAGAGCAGAGTGTGCGGGAAGTAATGGCTTTTCCCTGCGCTACTTCGGGGAAAATAGCGGTGATGGAGGCGCCCAGCCGGGCCAGTAAAGAACAGCTTCTGGAGTTGGGGATTAGGTGAAAAAGTGGCTGCTCCTTAGTTTTATCTTTGTTTTTTTAGTCACTTTGGGAACCCAATTTTACTTTTCTTCTTTTAAAAAAGAGTGGATTAATTTTACTCCCGTAGATGAGCCCCTGGTTGAAGCAAAGGCAGTCAATTCCCTGACTGCTCGTTCCTGGTTGGCGGTTGATTTGGAAAGCGGCGCTTTTCTGGGAGGTAAAAACATTGATATTGCTTTTGCGCCCGCTTCTTTAACTAAAATAGTTACCGCTCTGGTGGCCTTTGAACATTATGATTTAGACCGGATTTTAGTAGTTGGAAAAGAGTATCGGGTGGGTCGGCATATGGGGCTGGTTTCCGGAGAAAAAATTAAGGCAGTTGATTTGCTTTCCGGGTTGCTGATTCATTCGGGTAATGACGCCGCTTATACGCTGGCTGGCAATTATCCGGGTGGAGAAAAGGCTTTTGTGGAAAGAATGAATCAATGGGTTAAAGAGAGAGGCTTTAAGCGAACTCATTTTGTAAATTTTGACGGAGAAGAAGATGAAAACCATTATTCTACGGCGGCTGATTTAGCTCAACTGGCCAGACTTCTCTGGCAAAATCCGGTTTTAAGACAGATGGTGGGATTGGAAGAAAAAGTAGTGATGAGTAGTGACGGCCGGTATGAACATCGCTTACAAACTACCAACGAACTGCTGGATTTAGCGCCTGAAGCCAGAGGCTTAAAAACCGGTTGGACCGAGCAGGCGGGGGAATGCTTTGTGGGTTTATTCGAAATTATTAGTCAAGATGATAAACAAGCCCGTTTTATCATTACCGTGGTTTTGGGAAGCGAGGATCGTTTTGGAGAAACTTTAGAAATTTTAAACTGGGTTAAAAAGGGTGTTATTTGGAAGGATCACTCGGCCACCCATTCAGTTGAAATTGCGGAAACAAAAGCGGTAAAGCCATAGTCTCCTTCAAAAACAAAAATCGGTTGTAAAAAATTAGTGGGATAATGAGGATCAAAGTAAGCCAAATAAACTTTTCTGATGGGAATGGTTTTTTCCTCAACTCCGGAATTAAATTTGACTAAATGGTAGTTCCCTTCTTTTACCTCTTCCCAGGCTTGGGTTAAGGGTTTAAGGGGATAGGTGGCTGCTTTTTCTAAATCTACGAAAAAGTAAGTGTAGCGGGCTTCAACTATTTTACGCTTACCCGAATCTCCGGAAAGGACCAGAGAAACATTAGCTCGATCTAAAGTTTGGGGAAGAATCGGGTATTGTCCTTCAATCGGGCGGCGGAAAAAGTCAATTTGGGCCAAGTGGGCTTCGGAAATAGAGACGGCGGGAATAGTTTTTTCTTCTTTAATTTGCCAGAGGGTTACCCTGGCATTTTCTTCCCCCAGGTCAGGAATTTCCTGTTCTAACTCTTCTAAAAAAGAAAAGGCGGATTTTACCAGAGTCTCCCTTAAGGGCAGGGGCAGAGTGGCTAGAGTTTGGTCTTTAAGGTAGGGGTAGCTGTATAAAAAAGTTTTGGTCAGGGGATTAATGGTCAGGGTAGTATTTACCTTTTCATTTTTATAGCGGTAGAGATCATTACTGACCTTTTCCGGGCTGGGAGCAAAGCCTAGATTTTGGGCAATTTGGTTGGTTTTTTCTAAAGCCAGGAATCGGCTTACCAGGGCGGGAATAAAGTAAGCCTTGATTTGGTCGGGAAGCTTGGGCAAATCTCCGCTGATAGTTTCCAAAACAAGTTCCTTTTGGGGCTTAGGCCTGCTTTCTCCAAACTCTAATTTTGGCAGTTGGCCAAAAGCAACCGTGGGCGCCGGGGGGGGGAGAGGATGGCGAGCCCGGTAGTAAGCCTTAAACATTCCCGTCAGGGAGCGCAAAATAATAATTAAGACAAAAACCACTGCTCCGTATTTAACGGCCTGTCTGGTGATAAATGAAGTTCGGGTTAAATTAGCCATTCTTTTTTAAGTATAGCAATCAAGTGTGTTAGAATTCAATGATGGTTAGAACGAGATTTGCTCCCAGCCCGACGGGATCCATTCATATTGGTAGTGTTTATAATTTTTTGCTTAACTATGCTTATGCAAAAGCTAAGGGTGGCAAGTTTATTTTAAGAGTCGAAGACACAGACCAAAAGCGCTATGTCAAAAAGGCCGAAGATCATCTTTATCAAGGGTTAGCCTGGGTGGGAATAGAGCCTGATGAGGGACCAAAAAAAGGGGGAGATTTTGGTCCTTATCGACAATCAGAGCGATTAGATATTTATCAAAAGTATGCCAGGCAGTTGCTTGATCAGGGGGACGCCTATTATTGTTTTTGTTCGCCAAAAAGGCTGGAAAAGGTAAGGGTTGAGTGTCGGGGAAAGAAATGCCCGCCGATGTATGATAAAAAGTGTCGAAACTTGAGCAAGAAAGAAGCAGAGGAGAGAGTGGCCAGGGGAGAAAAAGCAGTCGTGCGAATGAAGATTCCCGATAATCAGGTGGTTATTGCCAAAGATTTGATTAGAGGAGAGATAAAATTTAAAAGTAAACACATTGATGATCAGGTGATTTTAAAATCAGATGGTTTTCCCACCTATCATTTGGCGGTGGTAGTGGATGATCATTTAATGAAGATTACCCATGTAGTGCGGGGCCATGAGTGGCTCCCTTCTTTTCCGAAACACGTTTTACTCTACCGCTATTTGGGTTGGAAAATGCCCCATATTTTGCACACGCCGGTTTTGCTGGATCCGGCCGGGGGAAAGTTAAGCAAGCGCCGAGGGGATACAAATCTTGGTTGGTTTCAAAGGCAGGGTTTTTTGCCGGAGGCAATTTTAAATTATCTTTGCCTGCTGGGCTGGTCGCATCCGCAGGGAAAAGAGATTTTTAGCCTAAAGGAATTTATTAAGGCTTTTGATTTGAAAGATGTTTCCCCGGTTTCCCCGACCTTTGACCTGGTTAAACTGGAATGGGTAAACGGAATGTACATTAGGGCAAAAAAGGATGAAGAGTTGGTTAAACTGCTTAAATCCTTTTTGCCAAAGATGAACGAGGAGCAGATAAAAATAGCGGCTCCCCTAATTAAAGAGAGAATTAAAAGATTAGTTGAGGCAGAGGAACTGCTGGAATTTGTTTGGTGTTGTCCGAAATACGGCAAAGACCTTTTGCTTAAAAAGATAGATCGAAAAACTGCCAAAGAAATGCTTATCAAGGCTCAAGAAGTTATTGAAAAGCGAGGGATAGATGATTTTCAAAAGCTTCAGGAAGAATTAATTAAGCTGATTAAAAAGGAGGGCTGGAAAGCAGGGGAGTTTTTTATGGTTTTAAGAGTGGCCATTTGCGCTAAATCTATCACTCCGCCTATTTTAGAATCTTTGCCTTTAGTTGGAAAAAAAGAAACCTTGAGCAGAATTGAAGCGGCGATGAAGAAGTTAGACTAGAGCCGCTTAATTTCTAAAGCTTTTGCCAGTAGTTGATGTTTGCTTTTTCTTTTAGATTAGCCAGAGCTTCTTGAATGGCCTGGTTAAGTTTTTCTTGCCGCAAAGTCTCTTTTACCTGCTCTTCTAAGCCCTCCTGGTCTTCGGGAAGCAACTCTTTATTTGCTTCTAAATATTCTGCCATCTCTTCCTGGCTAACTTCTAAATCTTCTCCTACTAGTTTTTCGATTGTTTTTTGAATCCTTATTTGCTTTCTTACTTCCTCCAGGTCAATTCCCTGCATTTGGAGTAAAAGGTCAAAGTCCTGGCCCTGGGCGGTAAGATTTTCTTTAATCGTTTCTATCTCCTGATTAATTTCCTCCAAGGATATCCGTATTCCTTTCCGGGAGGCTTCCTGGGTAATTAAAGATTCGGTAATTAAGCCCTCCAAAACTTGAGTTCCGGCCTGGCTTTCCAGGGCTTTAATTAGTTGCCAGCGGCTAATTGGCTGCTTATTAACCGTGGCCACAATGAATTGGCCGCGGGCCAGGTAAAGAATAACCAGGGCCAAAAGAAGAACTAACCACTTTTTAATCTTTTTCCCCCTGCCAAGTTTGTTTTTAAGATTTTTTAATATTTTCATGGAGTAATTATATCAGGGTTTTTCAAAAACACCAAATTCAGTTTTTCAATTAGGTAAGACTGCTTGTTGCGGTTGAAAAAATAATGTGTTACAATATCAGCAACTGTTTCCTCTAGTCAGATAAGAAAATATCTTCCAAAGGTTTTTTCGACTCACCAGATAAGAGACAGAATCAGAAAATAGAAAGGTGGTGAAAAAACAAATGTCCAAAAAATTATTCGTTGGCGGGTTGCCTTATAATATAGACAGTCCCCAACTGGAAGAAATGTTCTCCAAGTTTGGTAAAATTATTTCTTGTGATGTAATTACTGATCGATACAGTGGCCAAAGCAAAGGATTTGGTTTCGTGGAGATGGAAGACGATGCGGCTGCTGAAGAAGCGATCACGAAGCTAAATGAGACCGAGCTGGACGGAAGAAAAATTGCCGTTAGTGTGGCTAAGCCAAGAGAAGAAAGACCAAGGTTTGATAATCGAGGAGGGGGAGGCTCCAGAGGAGACGACCGAGGATCAAGAGGAGGCTATCGCTAAATTCAGGCCAAGTTTTGCCTGGAGTGTTTTATGGTGGCCGCTTTTTGCGTGGGAGAAAATTGGTTACTTGTCAGAAAGCGCTTTTAAAATTGCCTCGCGGATATTGCGGCCGCCAAACCAGCCCTTTAAATAAACGAGGGAGGGGTTTTTTCTTTTATCTTCCAGGTAGAAGTTGTTAATCCGACCGCCTTTTTCTAAAAAGGCGGTGATTAGGTTGTCCGTTGTCTTGCCCTTATTGTCAATGGACCATTATAGCACAATCCACGCTATCCAAGGTGGATTGTTTATTTCAAGGGGGTCGCAAAATATTTTTGTACTACTCATAACGCAATGCCTCAATTGGGGCTAAATTGGCCGCTTTTTGGGCCGGATACCAGCCGAATAAGACTCCTATAGCCGCTGATACCCCAAAAGCCAAAAGGATAGACGGGACCGAAAGCGCGAACGGCAACCCCATAGAGCGTGAAAGCGCATAAGCCACGCCCACTCCTAAAACTACTCCGATCAATCCGCCGACAAAAGTTACCATCACCGCCTCCAGTAAAAACTGGGCATTAACAATTTTTTTCTTGGCTCCCAAAGCTTTTCTTAAACCAATTTCCCTGGTTCTTTCCGTCACGGTCACCAACATAATATTCATAATGCCAATACCGCCAACCATCAATGATATAGCGGCTATTCCTGATAAAAGAGTGGTAAAAGTGCCGGTCACCTCAGTGGCAGTCCCTATAATATCTGCCTGGGACATAATCGAAAAATCTGCTTGCGCCGGGTCTTTCAATTTATGCCTTTCAAGCAGTAAATAGCCCACTTGGTTTTGAGCCTCAACCATAACATCTTGATTCACAACTTCAATAGAAATTGAACTTAGATAATCAACGCCAAACAATTGTTTTTGAGCTGTCGTCAAAGGCACAAATACTCTGTCATCCAGATTCATAAAACCACTTCCACCCTTACTGACCGTTATCCCCACAACCCTAAAAGTCAATCCTTTTATTCTTATGTCTTTGCCAACCGGGTCAACTCCTCCGCCAGCTGGCGGACCAAACAAATCTAGTGCAGTTTGAGGCCCCAATACAGCCACCTTGGACATGCCATCTAAATTTTGCTGGCTAATAAAAAAACCTGACGACACACCTGTGTTTCTCACCTCTGTATATTCCGGGGTTACCCCTACCACTTGAGTATTAGTATTGTTGCGCCCAGCCACTATCTGCTCCCGACCGGAATATTCGGGAGAAACTTTTTTAACAGTAGTAATCTGTGGAGAAGTGATAATGGCTTTGGCATCATCATAAGTCAAAGTTTGACCCCCGCCTGCCGCCCCTCGAATACCGCCGCTTCTTTGGGCTCCCGGCGACACTGTCAATAGGTTTGAACCCAAAGTTTTTATCTGGTCTTCGATTAAACGCTGGCTCGCCTGGCCCAAGGAAACCAAAGCAATCACACTGCCAATACCAATCACTACTCCCAGCATGGCCAAACCAGTTCTGACTTTATTCAAGGCAAGAGTGCTAAAACTTTCTAAAACTAATTCCTGATAATCCATCTATTTATAAAGTAATCTTTGATAACTCTCGGCGATGTTTGTTCATTTCGTCTTTTTCAAGCTTTCCATCGCGAAGATAAATAATTCTTTTTGTGCATTCAGCAATCTCATTCTCGTGGGTAATAACTACAACCGTATGTCCTTTTTGGTTCAAACCATCAAGAATCTTCATGATTTCAACCGCTTGGTTGGTGGCAATGTTGCCGGTTGGTTCATCCGCCAATAAAATACTCGGGTTCATAGATAACGCCCGGGCAATGGCTACCCTCTGTTGCTCTCCTCCTGACAATTGACTGGAAGTATGATAAAGCCTATCGCCTAGATCCACCATTTCTAAATACTTCCTGGCTTTTTTAGTCCTTTCCTCTCTTGGAACATCTCCGTAAATCATCGGCACCATGACATTTTTCAATGCTGTGGTTCGGGGCAACAAATTGTATGCCTGAAAAACAAAGCCGATTTTTTCGTTTCTAATTTCGGCTAACTGATCGTCGTCTAAATCAGCTACATTTTTTCCATCCAGGAAATATTTACCGCTAGTGGGAATATCCAAAGCGCCCAGAAGATGCATTAGGGTGGATTTGCCCGAGCCTGATGGGCCCATGATTGCTACGAATTCTCCCTTTTTAACTTCAAAGCTAACATCATCCAGCGCTCTTACTTCTATTTCTCCTGTTTTATATGTTTTGGTCAGGTGAGAAACCCTAATCATCGCACCATCCTGAGCATGCTTCCCGCGCCCCCTCCAAATGGAGAATCACCATCCTGATTATTATCTGTGGAAACAGCGCCGGTAATAATAATATCGCCCTCATTTAGTCCAGAAACTATCTCTGTTTGCGTATCAGAAGATAAGCCTATTTCTACAGAAACAGGTTGTGGTTTGCCGCCTACTAATACACTGACAAAACTTTGTTCTCCCTGGCTTTGAACTGAACCTGAAGGAACTAACAAAGCATTGTCTTTCCTTTCAATCACAATGTTGGCGGTTACCGCCATATTGGGGAGAATTTGGTCAGAGTTAGTGTCGAATTGAATAATGACCGGGTAGGTGGTAACGTTATTTGCAATTGTGCCAACCCGATCCACGCTGACGACTTTTCCAGTAAAAGTTTTATTGGTAATTGAGTCTAAAGTGATAGTTGCTTTTTGTCCTGGTTTAATTGATGAAACATCTATTTCTGATACATTAAAAGTGGCAATGGGCAGTCCTTCAGTGGCAATTGTCGCTATCCTTTGATTGGCGCGGCCTCCACTGGCAGTTTCTTCCGCGCCAATATTCATTCCTTCGGCCACTGTTACACTTTTAACTATTCCTGCAACTGGAGCGGTAATGGCTGGCGCGTTGGTTTTGTAAGCGAGTGAGGCTGATGTTAATTTTGCTTTTGCTGATTTAACAGAGTCATAAGCATTATCGTTGGCAACTTCAGCTTTGGTACGAGTTTCTTTCATTTCTAAACTCTCATCGTCATCGTGTCCCTTGATTTCGTCGTACACTACGGCCAGTGAAGCCTGGGTAGATCGATAGCTATTATTAGCAGAGTTTGCAGAGTTAACTGCGCTAAGATAACTGGAATAAGCTGACGCGTGATTTTGCTCACCCTGGACATCAAGATCGATTTCGGCCAATTTTTGTCCCACATAAACTTCATCGCCATCGCTAACATAAACTTTACTGACAGTTCCGCTTGCTTGCGTCGTGACATTTTCTATATTTGAAGAAATGATACTTCCGGAGGCAGAAACAGAGGAAATAATCATCCCGCGCTCAACTTGGGTTGTTTGGGGCTGTACTTTTTCGTCTTTGTTATTTGAAATTACTCTTTGCCCAATGAAACCGGTTAAAATTATTAAAACAACAATGATCGCAGCCCTTTTTCGGCTGCTGAACAATTTTTTAAACGTTTTAAGCAATTTCTTCTTTTTAACCATAGTATTTTTCCACCAGCCATTATACCATTCAAGGTGGGTTTTTCTATTTTTCAAAAACCATTTTAAAATTATTTCAACTAATTTCCGTTAGATCTCCGGCATCTCCACCAGCTTGAACTTCAACTTCGGCATTCCCCCCAGAAACCTTTTGCCAAATCTTTTCCTGGGGAGTAACCAAAACGTACCATTTGCCGTTAAGTGAATAATAAATCCGGTTAACAATAATTCTGGTCTCCCAGCCAATTTGAGAAGAAAGGCTTAAAACAGCCTCAGCTCCCTGTTGAGTAGTAAAAGGAGCGACAATGTCCATTCGCTCCGGCTTAATTCCCCTTGAATGGCAATCAATTATAAAGGCCAAAACAGTGGCCCCAGAAGCCAGAAAAACTTCGTTTATCTCAACCACCTTACCGTTTAAATTAGCAAAGCCCAATACCCTATCCTTATCTTCTATTCCCACCCCCAAAGAACCATTCCTAAAAGGCAATCTTTTAGCCTCAAAAAGTAAAGCTTTGTCTGGGCCATGGAGCATATTAACAGCCACTTCTCCTGCTCTTTTAATTCCTATCACTGTGGCTTCAGGGTTAAGTTTTCCTTTTTCCTTTATTTCCTGCATTACTCTTTCCAGATTGTCTCGGTATTGTTTTTTTAGCTCATGATTTTCGTAGGCTCCTGGAGTGTTGGCAATGACGGTTATTTCATCCATGGTTGGATCATCAGCTAAAACAATCAGCCGAGAAGGAAGCGCTCTTCCTGTTGCCCACCTTTCTTCTACTGGCAAAGTTGAATTTCTCATGGATTCAAAAAACTCGCTAAAAGTAATCACTGCGTGATTAAATTCGGTTTGTCTGTCGTAATGCGATTGAAGTAATCCTTTGACACTTACCAAACCACCATCCGTTGGTCTGGTCACTAATATTTCAGGAAAACCCCTTAGGGAAATTCTCTTTTTTTTCATAAGCTTTCTTTTAATGTTATTAGCATTCGGGTTTTAGATTCAAAAGACGGTTGGGATTTTCAACAATCATTTGATGAACTTCTGCCGGGGTAATTCCTTTCCCCATTAAAAGATTAACAAAATATTCTAGCCAATCCAGCGGTGTTTTTAGAGGTATTTTTTGGGGAATGGTAAAAGCATTGGTTTTTTCATTTTCTCTGTTTGGCTCTAAACCATTAGCGTCAGAAGACAAAATACAATTTTCAACTTTTAGAGTCTGTATCCAAACAACGAAGTTTTTCTGAAGGTCATATGCTCCTCTCAAGCCAACAATCCAATTGGCCGCGCAAAATTCTATGCAAATCCTTGCTCCTTTTTCAGGCGCCAATTTCACCAGCGCTGCTAAAGTTTCCAGTTTTATATTATTTGCTCTGGCATTAGCATGGGTAACAACTGCCTCTGTTTTCCGGTTGACGGCCTCTTTAAGCACTTTTTTTATTTCTTGTTCGCCCAAGTGGCTAGTATGCAAAAAGCTGCCAGTTTCTTGAACAGCTTTTATTACCTTTTTAACCTCCGGTAATAAGCTTCCATTTTTATCCAAAACCTTAATTCCCTTTTTCTGTTTATAGATTTTTTGATAGTTGGCAAATTTTTCTTTTTGTTCAATGGGCGCTTCTTTCAAAGGCTGAAATATTGAAAACCATGGTTTATCAATATTGGTTAAATGAGTTTCTGCTTCCAGGCTGGGAAAAAACACACACAGCCTTGCTGGTCGAACTTTTTGAGCCGCTTCGTAGACTAAAGATTGACTAAAACCATCCGTTTCAGAATTAAAGGTTAAAGAAGGGAAAATCAAAATTTTTCCTTCTTTAACAACCGGTTCAATCAAGCCCCCAAAATGCATTTTGGGGACAAAAGCCACTCCTGTTTTTCGGGAAAGGGCGGTCAAACTTTTTATGTTCAGGCCTCTTTTGATAAAACCATCAATGGGCGGTTCTCCCGCCCCAATATGAACATGAGAATCAATAACTCCCTTAAATTTCATGGATGATATTGGGAAAATCCAGTCTATCTGGGTCATTAAAAACTTTCATTTCGGCAAGATAGTTCTCTAACTTTGGGCTTCGGTCTCTAAAACCATAATGGCAGCCAGGACATCCCGGAATATCTTTAAGCCTGGTAATCACTGGGCAATGACGCAAACTGCCATCAGGCAAAACCGCAAAAACGCCGGGTGGGCCAGAAGAATTGTTACAACCTACTGGTTGAGCAATCCCTAAATATGGTAAAGCCCGTAAAAATCTGGAGGAATTAGCCATTGTTCTTTCTTTGCCTTTTTTAATTTTCTTTTTTTCATTTCTAAGAATAAAACCTATTATTTCCCTTACTTGAGGAATATGTTTTTCAACAAGTTTGTCAGTAAAGAGTTTTGGATCCCTTCCTTGATAGAGATGACATTGCCACTGATAATTACAAAGAGTCATTTTAATTCCTTGCCTTTCCAACTCTTGATAAAGAGGAATAATTTGCTTTAAATTGGCCGGAGATAAAACGGTGTTGGCTACTACTCCCTTTGCTTCTCTAGCTTTAAGGGCTTTCAGAAGCTCTAGACCATAAAAGGATTTGTGGTAGCGGCTGGTGCCCACTTTTTTTCCCATTTTTAGCGGCGGTTCTTTTTTTACTAAATAATCAACACTTGAGTGAATAGTCATTTTTAAAAGCCCGTTTTGGACAAGAAGCTCTAATCTTTTTGGATTTTGCCTAAGAGGA
The DNA here is from genome assembly GCA_016783425.1 of Candidatus Shapirobacteria bacterium. Lineage (GTDB taxonomy): Bacteria > Patescibacteriota > Microgenomatia > UBA12405 > BS750m-G30 > BS750m-G30. The sequence goes on along the minus strand of JADHWP010000011.1, from coordinate 6,983 downwards.
ATTCCGTCGGTAAAAATTCCTCCCTTAACTTTACACTCAACGATAGTCTTGATTATTTTCTCTATGCCGGGAAAAACGGTTGGTTCTCCGCCCATAATCATTATATATTTCACTCCTTTTTCAGCTGTTTTTTGGATAAATTTTTGCCACCAGGAAACAGACATTCTTCTTTCTTGCCCCCAACGAACTACTTTAGGAACACTACAACCCTCACAATTCTCACTGCAATTTCTGGTAGGGAAAATTTCCACTTCGCTAATTTCATGCTTAAAAACCTCTCTTAAGGCGGGAAACTTGAATCCCCTTTCAAGTTTTTTATTTTTAGGAGAAGAAAAGGGAACATAAGCTGATTCAAACAATTCTCCTTTTTTGATTTTCTTTAGGGACATTTTTAGTTATCAAACTTTAACAAGGGTGTCCAATCTAATATAAGAGAAACACCCAAATTCTTTTCTGCCTCTTTCGCTAACTTTCTGCTAATAGAATTTTGATTATTGACTAACTTTGCCAAATCATAAGTTGTTAGATTGCCGTTTTCAACCAGCAACTTACCGTTAACTATCACATGATCAACTCTTGTTAGACCGGTGTGGAAGATGGCTTCTAAGGGGTTGTGGGCGCCGGCACACTCTAGTTTATTAGAAACATTTATCAAAACTAAGTCAGCAGCTTTTCCTGTTTCGATGCTTCCCAGAAATTTTAGTCTTCCTAAACAACTAGCACCACCTAAAGTTAACATTTCCAAAATTTGGGTAGCGCGCAGATAAGAAACATTAGTAATTTCTCGATTCAACCCCTGCAATCGCCCCGCAATCCGGCCTTCAATTAAAAGGTTAGAAGAATCATTGCTGGCACTGCCATCAACACCGATGCCAATTCTAATTTTCTTTTTTGCCATTTGGATAATAGGTGCCACTTTTTTCTTGGCCATATTACATATAGGACAATAGCAAACATTTGTTTTTGTTTTAGCTAAAATATCAATATCGCGGGGAGTAACATAAACCACGTGAGCCAGCCAAACATCTTCTCCCAAACAACCTGCTGACTGTAAGATGGAAATTTTTTCTCCCGGGGTTTCGGCAAAATGGGTATGCAGTCTGACTTTTTTTCTCCTTGCTAACTGGCAAATTTCTTTAAAAAGCTTCGGTGAGGTAGAATAATAACCACATGGTCCTAAGCCAACTTGACACATAGAAAAATTCCCTGCGTCATGGTATTGATCAATCACCCTTTCTGATTCTGAAAGAATCTTTTCCCTTTTTTGAGTCATAAAATCAGGAAAAATTCCCTTACTTGTTTTTTCCATGTAGCCTCGAACTGGATGAAACCTGATACCGATCTTTTTTGCTGCTCTTACAGTCGCATCAAATAAGTCATTTTTCCCTTCGGGATAAAAATAAGGAAAGTCATTACAGGTGGTGCATCCGGAAAGGACCAGTTCAGCCAGCCCGGTTAAAGCGGCTGTATAGGCTGCTTCATAATCCAAGCCCCGAACTAACTCTGCTATAGTTCGTACCCAGGGAATAATTGGTTGTTTTTTCAACCTATCAACTCCTCGAAAAAGGGTTTGGAATAAATGATGATGGGTATTAATAAACCCCGGAAGAACAACCATTCCTTCAGCATCAATTATTTTGTCTGCTTTTTTTCTTTTAGAATCAATCTCTATTATCTTTGGGCCCTCACAATAAACGGAGGAGTGGTGCAAAATGCGTCTTTGTCGATCCATCGTCACTAGCCAATCAGCGTTTTTAATTAAAATTGATTTAGGCTTTTTTGCGCTTTTCATTTACTTTGTCTAATTAATTTTTTAATAAAATCTTCTGCTACCGAAACATCGGTTACCAATGGAATCTCATTTTCAACTGCTGATCGACGAATAACTTTACCATCAGTTGCCTCTTTTCTTTTTCCCTTCCGGGTGGGAATGTTAATAATTAGATCGAAACGTCCAGCGTCAAGAAAGTGTTTAATATTGGGCCGGCTTCTTGACTGGCTAATTTTAAAAATCAGACCTGTTTTAACCCCATTTTCCTTTAAAAACTGGTGGGTTTTTTCGGTTGCATACAAATTAAATTTGTCCACATTTACCAAGTTTTTAAGGCAGGAAAGCAAGTACCTCTTGTTGGTTATCCGACCAATAGAAAGCAAAATGTTTTTTTTGGTTCTTTTGGATAGCTTCATTTGAACCGAACCAATTTCAACTGAAGCTAAATAATTATTAATTTCAGTAATATCTATCACCTCTGTCAAGGCCGTTCCTTGTTGCAACAAGATCCTAAGGTTACCAGGCCATTGCTGTTTGCCAAGAGCTTTACCCCCGGCTGCCTGAAGAACTTCAAAAGCTCTCTGACTGTTTTTTTCTACCACCGCCACAATTTGAGCGTTAAGATCCAAGCCTTTTGCCAAAGCCACGGCTTGATGTAGAGCATAAGCGCCATAGCCCTGATTTAAAAAAGCTGGTTTTACAATCCAGCTTCTGAATTCAAACAATCGCTGACCATACTGATTAACTCCGGGCCAAGGATGAATTCTGGCGTAAGCAATAAGTTCGTTTGGGCTTTTAGTATTTACCAGCATCACTGCTTGGCCATTGTTCATAAAGCCGATAATTTCTTCCGGAGTATCGATTAACATAGTTTTTGGGTATAAAATCAGCAGTTGGCGAACTTGCCGGGCAAGTCTAACCTGGTCTGTTTTTTTCAGTTTTGTTGAATCCAGTCCACTAAGAAGTTTGGGGATATTTTCTGCTTTCACCTTAATGGTTCCTATCACCTTTTTTTAGACTCACGGCAATTTTGCTTTGCAGGCCATAAAGCTTAATGAAACCTTCGGCATCTCGGGTTGACCAGGTACATTCCTGGGCGTAAGTAGCAATCTTCGGGTTTATCAGCGAAAAGGGTGATTTAAGCTCCACGGCCTGAACCTGCCCGGGGTTTAGCTTGAGGACAACCTCGCCACAAACTCTTTCTTGTTGAGAATCAATAAATTTTTTTAGATTTTTAACTACTGGTTCATAAAATTTCCCGGAAAACAAAAAATCGGTAAATTGCTGGTTGACAAACTGGCCGATTGTTAATTGGTGTTTAGTTAGGACCAATTGCTCAAGGGCCAAGTGAGCCTTTATCAAGGCCAATATTCCTGGCGCCTCAAAGACAATATGGCCCTTGATGCCAACGACGCAATTACCAGTGTAATAACCTCGGCCATAACCAAAGGAACCAACCTGCTCGTTGAGTTTTTGCAAGATTTTAAACCCCGCCAAGGACTTTCCGTTTAGGCTAATAGGTATTCCTTTAGAAAAAACAATAGAGATGTATCTCTGTTTTGTTTTTTTTGCTTTTGTCCAAATAAACATTGTTTCGTCTGGTTCTTTCACCTTATCTATTTGGGCGCCGGAATAGGTCATTCCCAATATATTTTGATTAACAGTGTATTTTTTACTCACCTTGTCAATTAAAAATCCTTTATTGGCAAGATATCGTTGTTCTTTTTTTCTATCTCCTCCCATCTCTCTTATTGGGGTAATAATTTTCAGCCCAGGGGCAATTGTCATTAAAGCCACATCAAATCTTATTTGATCATTACCCATTGCCGTTGAGCCGTGAGCGACCAATTTTGTTTTTTCCTTTTTGGCGATTTTGATTAGTTGCTCGACAATAATATATCTGTCAGCGCACATGTTGGGATAAGAGTTTTCATACAATCCATTTGTTTTAATAATATAACTAATAAGTGTTTCGAACATTGCCTTTTTACCGTCAATTTGATGATGCCTGATAGCGCCAAGTTTTTTAGATTTTTTGGCAATGGACTTAAGCTCTAGGGGAGAAAAACCACCGGTATCCACAGTCATGGTAATAACTTCATAGTTTTTGTCAATTAAGTAGGGAACCGAAAAAGAAGTGTCTAAACCTCCTGAGAAAGCAAGAATAACTTTTTTTTTAGTCATAAAAAAGCCCAGAGTTTCTGCAACCAGGCTCTAGGAATTCATAATAGCAAGATTTAAAAAACCTTGTCAAGGCCTAATTTTAACAGCCACATTGTCCCCTTTGCCATAAACGTTCTCAAAACGTCCTGCGCTGAATCCAAAAGTGGAGTATAATAGGCCTTAGGTTTAAATGCCTGGAAACAGGCATTTTTTTATTAATTAAGGATTAATTCCATGGAAATTCGTAATATCGCCATTATCGCTCATGTTGATCACGGCAAAACCACTTTGGTGGATGCCCTGCTGCGCCAATCGGCCACCCATCTTGGTAAAGAGATGGCTGACACTATTTGTATTATGGACAGCAATGAGTTGGAGCGGGAGCGGGGGATTACTATTTTTTCCAAAAATGCCTCAGTTGTTTGGGGTGGGGTCAAAATCAATATTATTGATACCCCCGGGCACGCTGATTTTGGAGGGGAGGTGGAGCGGGTTTTGCAAATGGCCGATGGTTCGCTTTTATTAATTGATGCTCATGACGGCCCGATGCCGCAAACCAAATTTGTTTTAAAAAAAGCTTTAGAGTTAAAACATAAAATTATTGTGGTGATCAATAAAATTGACCAGCCTAATGCTAATGCCCGCGAAGCCTTAAATAAAACTTTTGATTTGTTTATTGATCTGGGGGCGGATGAGCAAACAGCTGAATTTCCCGTTGTTTACGCTTCGGCCAGATTTGGCAAAGCCGGACTGGAACCGGATTTTGGCAAAATGACGGACATTTCTGTTTTATTTGAACAAATTATCAAACAAATCCCCGCGCCTAAAGCGGATTTAAACAAGCCCTTACAAATGCTCATTACTTCCATTAACCGGAATAATTTTAAAGGTCGAATGGCGCGGGGCCGAATCTATAATGGCAGTTTAAAGGCTAATCAGGAAGTGATGCGCATTAATCGTCTAGGGGTAGCCAAAAAATATCGCCTGACTTCTTTGATGACCTTTCAGGGCTTGGCCCAAGTGGAAACCTTCCAAGCTCAAGCCGGAGAAATTGTGGCCATTGCCGGAATTCCCGATATTACTATCGGGGAAACAATTACGGATGTTTTAAGGCCCCGGGCCTTGCCTTTGCTGGAAATAGAAGAGCCGACGGTGAAAATGACTTTTGAAGTTAACTCCTCGCCGTTTGGCGCTCAAGAAGGAGTGTACGTGACTTCGCGTCAAATCAAGGAAAGGTTATATCAAGAACTGGATAATGATGTGGCCTTACGAGTTGAAGACAGTTTACAGGGCGGTTGGATTATTTCGGGTAGGGGGGAGTTGCATCTGGCGATTTTTATTGAACGTTTGCGTCGGGAAGGATACTCGGTGCAAGTTTCCCAGCCGCAGGTGATTGAAAAAAATATCAATGGCCAAAAAATGATTCCTTACGACGAGGTTTTTATTGAAGTACCGGAAGAATATTCCGGAGCGGTGATCCAAAAGTTAAACAGCCGCTTTGGAGAAATAAGGGAGATGAAAGTTAATAACAATATTGTTTATCTTGAATTTATTATTCCCACCCAGGGGCTATTCGGCTACCGGACTAAATTTTTGAGTGATACTCATGGTCTGGGTATTTTAAATACCATGTTTTATCAATACCTGCCCTCCAAAGGAACCTTAAAAGAAAGAGAGCATGGTTCGCTGATAGCCCACCAGTCGGGTTTAACCCGGGCTTATGGTTTAACCAATATTCAGGGTCAGGGGGAATTATTTATTGACCAAAATATAGAGGTTTACAAAGGCCAGGTGGTTGGTCAAAATTCTCGAGTAGGGGATTTATCGGTTAATGTTTGTAAAGAAAAACAATTATCCAACATGCGCTCCAAGGGAGACGGGGTGACCAGACACCTAAATACTCCCAGAACGATGGATTTGGATGCGGCCCTGGATTATATTGACAATACGGAGTTGGTGGATGTTACTCCTAAAGCGGTAAGAATCAGAAAAATGGTTTTGGATGTAGCGGAAGCCAGGCGCCAGGCCAAGGGGATTAAGTAAAAATTCTTATGCTAGCAGGTTGATCTAGAAGTTTTTGCTTCTTTTTAATTTGCTCAATCATTTTTCCAAACTTTTTCAACTTTGAAGCGCAGAAAAACTTTCTGCAAATTTGGGGCCTGGTTTTATGAATAGAGCAGTTGTTTTGTTCAAGATAGATGCAACTACCATCCTTTTTTGTTTTAAGAATGTTTGCCCCACATGCGGTTGCCTTGTGGAAATTATTAATCAAGCCAAACTCCTCAAACTGGGTTTTATACTTTTCAGAGAAATATTCTTCTTCGGTTAAATTCACGAAGAATAAACGACAGCAAATTCCACATTGAGAACATTCGTCTATCATAATAAATTTCCTTTAATCAGGGCTTCTTTTTTAGTTTTTGGCCATTTTTTAAGCTGGGCTTCTCTTTTCATCGCTTCTTTTCTGGTCGGATAATTATACGCCCTTTCAACTTCGCTCAGGACGAGTCTAATGGTTCGGGGGCTAAGATTCCCGCCGTATCTTCGCACTCGGCTTTTGGGAACTATTCGTTCACGCCTTGTGCCGCGATTTTTTGGCGGACAGGCGAACACAAATCACGTTGTTGTTCCCAGTGTGACTGGGTGGAATGGCGGAAGTCCTACGTGGACGTGCCGCCACAGTGTGTAACTTGACGTCTCAATTGTCACCCTTTTTTGACATCTGAACTGTCCACACCAAGTGTCATCCCCGAAATAAATTCGGGGCAGGCTCTGAATTTGTTTCGGGATCTGTTTTCTTATCGCGCTTAAGATTCTGAACTAAAACCTGTCCTGATGAATATCAGGATTCAGAATGACGGCCTGATTGTCATCCCGACCCGCCAACAGGCGAGGGAGGGATCTAGCAAGGCCAGATGCAGAATTGTATCTGGCGAAGCGTAAAATATCACGCTCCCCCGACGTAACGTCGGGATCGCTAGATTCTTCTCCCCGCATTTTGCGGGGTTCAGAATGACAATCTTAAAAGTTTTTAGATGATTTAAAGTAG
>JADHWP010000010.1 GCA_016783425.1 Candidatus Shapirobacteria bacterium | reverse complement strand
CTACTTTAAATCATCTAAAAACTTTTAAGATTGTCATTCTGAACCCCGCAAAATGCGGGGAGAAGAATCTAGCGATCCCGACGTTACGTCGGGGGAGCGTGATATTTTACGCTTCGCCAGATACAATTCTGCATCTGGCTTTGCTAGATCCCTCCCTCGCCTGTTGGCGGGTCGGGATGACAATCAGGCCGTCATTCTGAATCCTGATATTCATCAGGACAGGTTTTAGTTCAGAATCTTAAGCGCGATAAGAAAACAGATCCCGAAACAAGTTCGGGATGACACTTGGTGTGGACAGTTCAGATGTCAAAAAAGGGTGACAATTGAGACGTCAAGTTACATAGAGGAAAGGCTTGCGGCTTTGGGAACTTATCCAAGGGAGATTTCTCAAAGACGACCATTGGGTGTTTTGCCAATAGCCTATCAAAGGACTCAGTGGCTTTTAAGAGATGATCATGGCTTAAGTCAGCCTTATCGTGAAAAGTGGACGTTGGAAAAGAATCGTAGGTTCGAATTAGAGAAGGATTCTGCGTCAGCTAATAAAGTAAAAGAACTTCTAAGGCCGGAGAAGGGTGTAGAGCTTACTTCAGAAGAAAAATGGATGGTGCAATGGATGAGTGTTTTTGCTATTTTTCATGCTCTTGGCGCCTCAAGGGCGCGTGAGGAGGGAAAGGGAAAAGGGGTGATTTACCTCGGTTTATAGCGGGTATGCTGCAAGCTCATTTAATTGAGGCAGATGATTTAGGCACTAGAATTGAGGGGGCGTCTATCGGGCCAGGTCAACAACGGAAATGCCTCAAAAGTTTATCAGAACTTGCTTTAGCAGCAGGAGTTAGGGATCAAGAAGAAGATGAGTGGAACCCTCAAGAGCCTTTAGTTAGGGTGTTTCCCAGAGCAATAATGGGTAATGCTTTTAATGAATTGGTTGAAATGATTGAGGTGGATCGGGGAGTTAAAAATGAAGATGAGCGCCAGCTTGACACAAGGAATGTTTAGAAACAGACTATGATTTTCTTGGAAAATTGCTTCAATCAAGTAATCCCGATTTGAGTGAGATAGAAAGATTAATGGCAAAAACTAATGAAAGTATTTTTTTGTTAGAGGATTCAGAATAGCAAAGCTAGTGGCTTATTGCAGTTGGCTCAGGGGAGGGGAGAGGTTCTTTTTGAACTGATTCGATGATTCGAATCATCAGAGCGGTATTTTCTTCTTCTCCTGCTTGGTAAACAACTGCTATTTTTTGGCCTTTTTCTAAATCATTGTAATTACTTTTTTCATTATCCTGATTAATAATTTCGGTTTTTGAATTGAGGGTTATTTCCAAGGTTTGATCTTTGTCATAGATTGGGGTAATTACAATTAGATTTTCCACCTGGGATTTATCAGAAACAGTTCCCAGTAAAGGAAGCTTACTGGTTTCAATTTCATCTACCAGAATAACTCTTTTTGCTTCCATAATGTTTTCTGTTTGCTGGTAACCCAAACCAACTATTTTTTTGCCCGTAGTTAACTCTTCCAGTTTTAGCTTTTGGCTTTTAAGGTCAACAATAATCGTTTCGTCGCTAAAAAGGAGTTGGCGCTCTTTATCATTGCCTTCCAGGGTAATAGTGCTATTGTCTTTATTTGTAATAATTCCCAGCCAACCTACCTTTTTTTGCTCAGAAATTAGTTGCTCGAGCTTTTCTCCTACTATTTGCTCGACTGCTTCTCTGACTTCGAGCATGCGGGAATCAAGGTCGCTTGAGGGGGTTGATTCCTGTTCTGCGGCTCTAGCTGAAAAAGTGGCCGAGAATAAAAAAATAGTTAAGAGGAAAATTTTTTTCATTTTTTGAAAATAAGCTTAGAATTTAGCGGTAGAATAGGTAATCGTTAAGATTTTTTTAGTCACCTGATTATTGTCATTATAAGCCGAGATCTCAATTTCATTGGGGCCGGCGGAAAGATCAATTTCTGTTTCAAAAAGACCCTCCTCATCCGCGACCAGAATATCTTCTCCCTCTTCCCAAATAACAATTATTGTCGCCAAGCTTTCTGCCTCTCCTTTAATAGCGATTTTTTCTTGGGCTGAAATGGTTTCATCTTTAGGTTCTAAAATAACCAACTGGGGCTCTTTTCTTTCTGAAGTAGTTGGACTGGGTGCATTTTGAATTTCTGCCGGAGAAGTTTTGGGTGGTAAGAATTTTTCCAACCAGCCTCTTTTTTTGCTTTCCCAGGCCAACATTGCGCTCAGGCCGAGCAGGATTCCTATAATAATTGCTAGCAAGACTTCTTTACGCATTTTAAAAATAATATCTCTAATATAACTCAAGGTTGGCTTAAGTGTCAAGAAGAGTTTTTTTTGAGCTTGTGAACTTTTTTTGTCCGTGTTATATTCATAAAGATAATGGAGATTAAATATTTGGGCTGGCAAAGCTTTCGGGTTCAAGAGGGAAAACAAGTAGTTTTAACTCAGCCCTACTCGGAAAACAAAACCAAGCTCCTTTTTCCAAAAACAAAAGCAGATTTGGTTTTGCAGTCCAGAACTACCGAAAATGCTTTAAGGCAAGGGGTAGAAGCGGTTAATCAAAAAAAAGTTTTTTGGGCCCCGGGGCCAGGCGAATACGAAGTGGCGGAAATCGAAGCTAAGGGGTTTCCCTCCGGCTACTGGTTTAAAATAAGAAGTTTCCAGCTGGTTTTTTGGTGGGGTTTGGAGGTTGAAGAAGTGAAAAAACTAGTCCGGGATTTTCCCAATATAGATATTTTGTTTTTAAAAGCTGATCAAGGTGAAAAAGGAAGTTCAAAAAGAATAAAAGAAATCTCGCAAAAAATTTCTCCGGGAATTTTAATTCCCTTTTGTTCGGAAAAGGTCGGGAAAGACGAAATGGTAAGTGGAAAATGGGCAAAAGCCCTTTTAGACGCTTTAGATCAAGAGGATATCAAGCCTCAGGAAAAACTAGTAGTTACTAAAGAAGAGGTTAGTGATGATGAGCTAAAAATAGTCTTGCTTGAAGCTAAATTGTAGAATGGTAAGAACACCACAGGTTAAAACTAATATTAGAGTGCCGCCCCAATCAACCGAAGCAGAGACTTCTCTTTTGGGCGCTTTACTTATTGATAAAGATGCGGTTTTGGCGGTAGCCGAAGTTTTAAAACCCGAGCATTTTTACAATCCCTCCTTTGGCCAAGTTTACGAGTCGATTATTAGTCTTTTTGAAGAAGGAACACCGATTGATTTAGTGACTGTAGCGGAAAAGTTGAAAAACAGGCGAGCTTTAAAGAAAATAGGAGGCCGGGCTCAATTGACAAAACTGGTTAATTCAGTGCCGACTTCTTCTCACGCTGTTTATTACGCCAATATTATTAAGAATTTATACATTAAGCGGGAACTAATTTCTATTGCCGCAGATATTAGCAAATCAGCTTTTGACGAAGGACTAGAGGCTGATGAAGCCTTAGACAAGTCAGAACAGTTAGTTTTTGCTCTTTCTCAACATAGTTTGCGAGGAGTACCGGTTTCTTTGCGAGACGCGTTATCGGAAAGTTTTGATCGACTGGATGAACTTCAAAAAAGGGGAGAGGGGATTAGAGGCGCTCCCACCGGATTTACTGATCTGGATAATCTACTGGCGGGAATGCAAAGAAGCAACATGCTTGTTTTGGCCTCTCGGCCGGGAATTGGAAAAACCGCTTTTGCGTTAAACGTTGCCCGGTTTGCGGCGGTAGAAAAAAAACTCCCTACCTGTTTTTTTTCTCTGGAAATGAGCAAGGAGGAGTTGGTTGACCGGCTTTTGGTTAGACAAGCGCAAATTGATTCCTGGAAAATGAAAACCGGAAGATTGGACGAAGATGATTTTTCCAATCTTTCCGAAGCGATGGGGGTTTTGGCCGAAGCTCCGTTTTTTATTGATGATATGCCGGCTCAATCAGTCCTGGAAATGCGCACTAAAGCCCGAAGGTTGCAAGTGGAGTCAGGGTTAGAGCTGGTAGTGGTCGACTATATTCAATTGGTCCGGGGAAGGGGATTGGAAAATCGCGCTCAGGAAGTATCCGAAGTTTCTCAAGGATTAAAAAATATGGCCCGGGAATTAAAAGTACCGGTTTTAGCTCTTTCCCAGCTTAACCGGGCGGTGGAAGCGCGGGGAACCCAGAGGCCGCGGCTAGCGGATTTGCGCGAATCAGGCGGAATTGAGCAGGATTCTGATGTGGTTATCTTTCTTTATCGGGAAGATGAAGAAAACAGGGAAACAGTTACTTGTGAGGTAGCCAAGCATCGCAATGGGCCCGTTGACAGGTTCAGTCTTTATTTTAATTCTAAATTCATTAGCTTTTTTGACCTGGAAGAGAAAAAGGGAAAATAGCCTCTTTTTAGTGCCGTGGGTGGGAATCGAACCCACACGGGGCTTTCGCACCATAGGTTTTTGAGACCTACCTGTCTACCTGTTCCAGCACCACGGCTTAAAGATAGCAATATGCTATCATATACAAATGGAGAAAGCATTGTTTGCGCCTTTAGCCTGGGGAGTAGTGGGTTTTCCTCTAGCTTTAATTATCTATCTTTTTAGCTTATGGCGCAAGCTAAAAGGGGAGTATCCTCAAAATTCTATTATTTGCTACAGCTTGTTTACGATATTGGCCTTTATTTTAGCTGGAATTTCGGCTTATGCTCTTTTCGACGGGGACTATTTCCTTCTGGCGGGGGTTATTGGCTTGGCGATTACTTCAATTCTATTTTCCTACTCAAATAAATGGAATAATTGGTATCTTTTGGAAAGCACTACTCCCGCGGTTCTTCTATCGGTTATAACTTTTTTGCTGGGAATGGCCTTTACTTTTGCCAAAATGATTTACTTTATTCATGCCTTGTTTCTATTTATTACCTATCTTTTGAAGAATTTATGGAATGGTTATCGTTCTTTTGCCTGGTATCATTCGGGAAAACCAGGATTTCTTTTTTTGGCTCCTTTGGCCGTTATTTTGTTTTTAGAGAGTGGGCTTGCTTTTTATTTAACCAATGGTTTATACTGGCGGAGTTTGTTACTTGGATTGAGTTCCCTGGGGGTTGGGGCGATTATTTTCATTAGATCTAAAAAATAAATGAAAGATAAAAAAGGGGTTTTTACTTTTCCCGCCAGGGTTTTGAAGCCGGTTAATGAGTTTTTAAAAAAAGAGCTTAAAAAGCTTTTAACCCGGCGCCAGCAGGTTGTTAAAGCGGATCCTTTCTCTGATCCAACTCGGACCTCGGACAATGCCGCTGAGGATGCCGAGGCCGCTGAGCAATTTGGCCATGCCCAAGCGGAAGCAATTAAAAATCATTTGGACAGGCGAATAGTTCAGGTTCGCAAGGCCCTAAGCCGGATTAAAATTGGCCGTTATGGTGTATGCGAAGAGTGTGATCGTTTTATTGACACGGAGCGGCTAATGGTTTTCCCGGAGACAACCATTTGTGTTGATTGTGGTAAGAAAAAAAAGCTCAAGAAATCTTCCTGAGATTGTTTATCAAGACCAGTATTTATTAGCTCTTAATAAGCCCTCTGGCTGGGTGACTCTTTGTGGATCAGGCAGAAAAACTCCTTTACAAATTTGGTTGGAAGAAGAAGTGGTTTTTGGGAGGAAAATTCCTTTTTTTCAAAAAAGATCAGGGATTGTTCATCGTTTAGATAAGGATACTTCCGGCCTGCTTTTGGTGGCCAAAGATAAGCAGGTTTTTGTAAATCTTCAAAAGGCTTTTGCGGACCGCTTGATTAAGAAAGAATATCTTGCCCTGGTAACCGGGAAAATCCCTGGGGCGGGAACGATTAAAGCCCCAATTAAAAGGGCTAGGAGAGAAAGAAATAAGTGGAAAGTTTTTCCCCAGGGAAGAGATTCAACTACTGATTATTGGCGAAAAAAAGTGTATTTTTATCAAGGGCAAGAATATTCTTTAATTAAAGTAAGACCACTAACCGGCCGGACTCACCAAATTAGAGTTCATTTTAAGTATTTAGGTTATCCCCTGGTGGCTGATCCCATTTACTCTTCGGTTAAGAAAAGTAAAATTTTCGATCGTCTTTTTTTACACGCTTCCGGTTTAGAATTTTTTCACCCAGTGAGTAAAAAGAAAATGTTGCTTGAAAGCCCTTTGCCTTTTAGGCTAAAAGAACAATTAAAAAAGCTTGAGAGTTAAAAAAGTGAAAAAGAACTTTCTAATTATTTTGGCTTTAGTTATTTTAACCTTAACAGTTTGGTGGTTTAAGGCGATCAAGCCTAATCTTTGGAATGGAAAACGCCAGTTTAACTTAAGTTTATTTTCGGAAGATACTTTGGTGTTGGTAAGTAACGATCCGATAAACAGAACTGTTTTCGTTGTTTTTTTTCCCGGAGACCTTTTGGTAAACACCTTCGGTAATTATGGGCAATTAAGATTAAGCAAGCTTAGCGAATTAGCTTTTCAAGAAGAAGAAGAGCTAATTGTTCCCAAAACAATTGAATATTGTTTTGGGTTTCCCCTGGACTTTTGGTCTTATCTTGAAAAAAGCCAGCTTTCCTATCCCCAGGAAGAATTAGAAGATGGCTTGGGAATAGTAAAAAAGGCAATAAAGGATTTATTGTTTTCAAGAAAAAGACTTTCTTTTTCTCAACGAGTTAATCTTTGGAAGATAAATCGATGGCTAGCCAGCCATCGGCCCGTGATCCAAATAAAAAAAGGAGATAAGGATTTTTTTGAAAAAAAAGATGATTTTTACCGGTTTAATCAGGAGGCGTGGGATGATTGGGCCAGTATTTATCTGGCCGATCCCTGGTTTAAAAATGAGCAGCTGGCAATAGGGATTTATAATGCGGCGGGAATTAGCGGCTTGGCTAATGAATTAGCCCGAATATTGAGTAATAGTGGAATGCTGGTGGTGGCGGTTAAAGACCGCGAGCAAAAAGAGCAGACTTGCTTATTGCGGATAAAATCCGAACAAGTTAAAAAATCCTGGACCTATCAGCGCCTGGTTAATTTAATTAAAAATTGTGAGATTAAAATTTCAGGAGAAGAAGAATTTGGAGATTCGACCCAGATTAACATTTATTTAGGAGAAACTTTTAACAAATTGCGGTAAAATAGAGCTATGTCCGGACATTCTAAGTGGGAAAACATTAAGCGAAAGAAAGGAGTAGAGGATAAAAAAAGAGGCCAGGTCTTTAGTAGATTTGCCCGGCAAATAACTACTGCCATTCGGGAGGGAGGATCGGCTGATCCGGAAAATAATTCCAGGCTGCGAGCGGTAATCGAAGAAGCCAAAACTGTTAATATGCCCAAGAGTAATATTGATAGGCTTTTGCAAAAAGGAGAAGGGCAAAAAGATTTAGCCACCTTTTGGCTTGAAGGATATGGCCCTCAAGGCTTGGCCGTGATGATTGAGATCGCTACGGATAATCGCCAGCGGAGCACTCAAGAAATTAAAAATATTTTTCACCGTTTTCAGGGTAGCTTGGCTGAGCCAGGATCAGTTGCCTTTCAATTTGAGCGCCTGGGAGTAGTAAAAACTCCAGTATTAAGTGAGGAGATAATTTTGGGAGCAGGGGAGTGGGGAGCGGTTGATTTTAAACAAGAAAAAGAAACTACTATCTTTTATTTATCTCCGGAGAAGTTAAATAGTTTTAAGGAAAACCTAGTTAAGCAAAAAATCAAGATTCTTTTTACTGATTGGGCGATGATTGCCAAAAATCCAGTCAGGATTGATAACTCTCGAGAAATAAAGGGATTTTTAAAAGAAATCGAAGAACATAATGACATTTTAAGGGCTTTTACAAACCTGGGTTTAAAAAAAAGGTGAAAAAGAAAAAAAACTTTGTTCTAACTTCACTTGTAGCTGGTTTGGGATTTTGGACAACTAACTGGCTAGCGGCTTGGTCTCAGAGCCAAATATTCTGGGTCAACGGAGTAGTTTTAGCCTTATTTGTTGTTCTAATGCTATACTTTCTTTTTCGTTCCCAGTTGGATTCTTTTAAAGAAATTTTACCCGTAATTATTTTGCCATCATTTTTAACTATTAGCTTTAGTTGGTTTACCCCCTTGCTTCCTTCGTCACTGATCTGGCAGTTTATTTTTACAGTTATTTATTTAGGAAGTTTTTATTTGATTTTGTTAACCGAAAATCTCTTTGTCGTTTCTTCTCGATTTAAGGCGGTTCCTCTTTACCGAACGGCCTTTGTGACCGGATTTGCTTTTAGTTTACTTATTGCCCTTCTTCTCTTTAACGCTATATTTTCTTTAGAGTTTTTTCCCTGGACGAATAGCTTATTAGTGGGGGTAGTTACTTTTTTTTTGTTTTACCACTTGCTTTGGTCGGTAATCATTACGGAAACCGACAAGAAAAATTTGTTTATTTACACCCTAATTCCGGCCTTGCTGGTTGCCCAGTTGGCCCTGGTTATTTCCTTTTGGTATTTATCCAGTACTTTAAGATCTTTATACCTGGTTAGCTGGCTTTATATTTTAGGGGGAGTGTTTCAATCTCAATTAAGAGAGAGGCTTTTTGTTAAAATTTTAAAAGAATATATTTTCATTGGAGGAGTTGCTTTGCTGGCGCTTCTTTTTTCCGCCGGCTGGTAGAAAAAATGGGATCCTGCCGGAACAGGGGAGAGGGAAGTAGGCAAGAGCCTATCCTTTTCACGAATACTATAGGGCTATTTTCACGGCTAAGTAGTAATTAGCAAAATACGTATATAACTGATAAGTACCCCCTCAAGCAGATATTTGGCCTAAAAATAGGCATAATTAATATTAGTTAAAATGATATAGTTTGATATGATTTGCATGTTCTCTTTAGGCAGGCCTTGTGGAAAACTAAGCTTGACCCTTTTCTTTTGACAATAAGAGCGAGAGAGGTGGTTAAATTACGACTTAACTTGAGAAAGGTAAAAGATTGGCTTAAAAAAGAAGGGAGGAGGATTGGGGATCTTTTTAGTATCTCCCCCAAAAGATCTGTTAGTTTTCTAGGGAGTCGCACAATATATCTTTTGCGAACCACTCCCCCTACTTATCTTCTAAATTAGCGCCTGTCTAAGGCGCTTTTTTAGCCCTTGCAGTACCCTAATAAAAGCACGCCTTCCCCTAAATCACAAATATTCCAAATCACCGCCTCTGGCGGGATCCCGCCAAAATGCGGGACAAATCTCAATCCGCCAGCTGGCGGATCAAAATTCAAATTCTGAAAAAGTCATCCCGAATTCCTGCCCGCAATCGCTAAGCTCAAGCTTTGGCAGGCGGGTATTTTGGGATCGATCCTGAAACCAGTTCAGGATGACTAGAGTTTTGGAACTTGGAAATTTCTCCCCTTGTGTCGCACAATCTTGACAGGAGAAGTATTAAAGAGTAGGATAATAGTAATGGCTGGAAGCGAAAATTTATCAAAGCTAATTTTATCCTTTTTAGAATATTTAGAAATTGAAAAAAATCGTTCCCCCTTAACCATTCGCAACTACCACCATTATCTTTCTCAATTACTGGAATTTATTAAAAATAAGAAGCCCTCCCCTGCCCTTTTGGATATCACTCCGGAAAATATTCGCGCCTTTAGAAAGTCTTTGTCTTCTAAGAAAACTCTTAAAGGGAGTTATTTAAAGAAAAAAACTCAAGGCTATTACATGATTGCTTTTCGTTCTTTTTTAAGGTGGTTAACTAGAAATGATTATGAAGTTATCTCTGCGGATAAAATAGAGCTGCCCAAAGGGGAAAAAAGCACCGTTAAATTCATAACTCCCCAGGAAACAGAAAGGTTGCTTAATCAACCAACAGTTTCCAGGGTTATTGGTTTGCGCGACAAAGCTATTCTAGAGCTACTTTTTTCTTCGGGGTTACGGGTTTCAGAGTTGGTGGCTTTAAATAAAGATCAGATTAATTTAAAGTCTCGGGAAGTAGGGGTAGTTGGCAAAGGCGGTAAACAAAGAGTAGTTTTTATTTCTTACCGGGCCCGAAAATGGTTGGAGCGCTATTTAGTTGCTCGCGCTGATCATTACCAGCCCTTATTTGTTAGGTATTCTGGTAAAAAAACAGATCCTACCACTAAGGGTGAATCTTTAAGATTAGGCGTTCGTTCAATCCAGCGAATGGTCGAAAAATACCGTAGAAAAGCGGGCCTGGTCGTGAAAGTCACTCCGCATGTATTGCGCCATAGTTTTGCCACCGATCTTTTATCCTCTGGCGCTGATCTTCGTTCGGTGCAGGAGTTGCTCGGCCACCAAAATGTGGCCACCACCCAAATTTATACTCACGTAACTGACCGCCGGCTAAGAGAGATTCACGACAAATACCACAGTGGGAATAAGTAGAGGCCGATGAATTGACACCTCTTTTTAACTCCAATGTCATTTTTTTAACTAATAACTATCCGAACTTTATTCTTAATTTTACCAATTTTTAGCAGGGTGTATGGTTGACTCATCTTGTTCACGATCGAAAACAAAACGAGCCATTCCGCTCCGGAAGAATTAGGTACACCTTTAAAGAAAATGACTAAGCCCTAATTCTAAAAATTTTAGTGCAACGTTGCGAAGCAAAAATTTTGAGTTATCGGGTCGAGCTTTATTCAGATACAATTGCTGTGCATAATCCATTCAGACAAGAACAATTGATAATATCATTACCAGCATAAAACGATTTGCAGTTACAGTCAGTATTCTTGTTGCATTGAGGAGTTTTATTTAATTCGTCTTCTTTTGTTTTATATGGACCAGTACATACCACGTTACATCTATTTTCAATGCATTTTGATTCAAAGGGGCAACTGGAACGAATTAAATAGTTCGCAGGAGTTTTGCAATCTGTATCAACAACACAACTTTCACTGACTTTAGAAAAACCTTCACGGTATCCTCTTGTATAACCTGAATTATAGGAAACTATGCCAACAATAACTAAAATAGTAAGAGCAACAAGAATGCTTCCAAAAAATAACCATTTGTTTTTCATAGTCTATAGATTAAATATTAAGTTAATAAAGTTTGCGTTGGCTCGGCTCGATAATTGAATATAACGTTTCGGTATGGCCGAAGTCGCCAATTGTTAAACTGTCTTATTTTAAAACAATTGATAGCGATTTGGGTTGAGGAGGTGCAACCGAACGAACCGGCTATACCGTGTTGTGCGACCTGAAGGAGGAGAGTAAAATTGCCGTCTACTCTCCGACTGAAAACGCAGTGGGGTCGAGGAGCTTAAGCGACGAAGAAGTAATTAAGACGTCTTTTTTATGACATCATTCGTGTCAAATTTTGGATGCGTTGCCACAATAACCTCAATACTTTCGTTTGATTCTGTTTCCACATAATGAAATTTATTCTTGGGAATTGAAACTAAATCCCCTTCTTTAATTTCGGAAGAGTCGCTGCCTATGGTAATTTTCCCACTGCCTTTTACAACGTAATAAATTTCTTCCATTTTTTTATGCATATGCGGAACAGACCTTCCTGTTATTGTGGCAAGGGAGATGCTCAAATTCCGTGAATTGTAAAGCTCTCTTATGACACCACAAACATCTTCAATGGTTTTGACACTACTTTTATTAACTACCTTCATTGAGTTATATTTTACAAGAAAAAGACGTCTTAATTATTTTGGACAACTAGTAATTATGCGAACTTTATTTCTAATTCTACCAATTTTTGGAAGGGTATACAAGTTTAAAAACATTAAAGCACCCCTTTACGCTTTTTTCAAGCAGGTCATGGCGGAGATTTTGTCAATGGTTTTGCTTTTATCTTTCCTAAAGCGCATCAAAATAACTCCCTGGGTGGCTCGGGACAAAACCGGAATATTACGAACTGGCAGCTTGATTATTTGCGCCTGCCTGGAAGTTAAAATTGCCTGCTCATCTTTTTCATTGACTACATTAGCGCAAGCGACCTGGCCGGTTTTTACTGTAATGTTGGCAACCTTAACTCCGATTCCGCCTCTTTTTTGTAAAGGATATTCATAAACATTGGTGCGCTTGCCAATTCCATTTTCCATTACCACCAGCAAATGACGAAAAACTTTTTTCCTTTTATCTTTGAGTTGAGGCAGTTTTTCCGGGATAATGTCTAAGCTAATTACCCGGTCTTTTTCTTTTAGGGAAATCCCCTTTACTCCCTGGACATCCCGGCCCATGGACCGAACATCATTTTCGGCAAAGCGGATACATTTGCCGTTTTTGGTCACCATAAATACCTGGCTCTCCCCGGTAGTCAGCTCAACGTCAACTACCTGATCATTGTTCTTTAAAGAAACAGCAATGATTCCGGAAACTCTAATGTTATCAAATTTTTTAAGGTCTGTTTTTTTAACCATTCCGTTTTTAGTAACAATCATTATAAAGCCTTTCTCTTCCCTGTTAAAAGTTAAAACTCCCTGGACCTTTTCCTTTTGCTCAATATTAATCAGATTAATAATGGCCTGTCCTTTGGATTGTTTTGAACCTTCGGGGATATCCCAAACCCGAAGTTTAAAAACTCGGCCCTTGTCAGTAAAGAAAAGAATCTCATCGTGGGTTTTGGCAAAAAGGAAGTGCTCAATTTCATCCTCTTCCTTTTTGCCCATTCCCACCACTCCCTTCCCTCCCCTTCTTTGGCTTCGAAAAGTTGAGGGAGGCAAGCGCTTGGCATACCCGGTTTTAGTTATGGTAATAATCGTTTTTTTGTTAGGAATCAAATCTTCTTCAGAAAAATCGCCAATTCCCTGGGCAAAAACCCTGGTTCTTCTTTTGTCTCCGTATTTTTCTTTAATTTCTTCCAGTTCCTTTTTAATAACGCCCAGCATTTTTCCAGGATTAGTTAAAATAATGATTAACTTATCAATAGCTTTTTTAATTTCTTCATATTCCGCTTCAATCTTTTGCCGCTCCAGGGCGGCCAGCCTTCTAAGCTGCATATCTAAAATTGCTGTTGCTTGCAGTGAGCTTAAGCCAAATTTTTTCATTAAATTAATTTTAGCCGTCTCCGAATCTTTGGATTTTTTAATGGTGGCAATAACGGCGTCTAAATTATCTAAAGCAATTTTTAAACCCTCCAAAATGTGGGAGCGGAGCTTGGCTTCTTTTAAGTCATAAATGGTTCGTCGTCGAATGATTTCGTGCCGGTGGCGCAAAAAAAGCAGAAGTATTTGGCGCAAATTAAGAGTTTGGGGAACGCCGTCAACTAAAGCAACAATATTGGCCGGATAGCTGGTTTGCAAGGGAGTTAGCTTGTAAAGCTTGTTTAAAACTGCCTTAGGCATAGCCACTTTTCGCAGTTCTACCACCACTCGAATACCGCGCTGGTCAGACTCATCGCGCAAATCGCTAATGCCCACAATTTTCTTTTCTTTGACTAATTGAGCGATTTTTATAACCATGTTGGCCTTGTTAACCTGATAGGGAATTTCGGAAATAATGATTTGATATTTGCCACCTTTGGTTTCCTGAATTTCCGCTTTGCCGCGCATAATGACCTTGCCTCGTCCGGTAGTATAAATCTCTCTAATCGCCTCTTTGTCAAATATTTGCCCGCCAGTGGGAAAATCAGGGCCTTTGATAAATTCAAGCAGATCCTGGGAAGAGGCTTTAGTTTCAAACTCAAACTCTTCTTTTTCCAGATCCTGAACCTCTTTGAAAATAATTTCTTTTTCGTCCTGGACAGCCAGATCAATCTTTTTTAATTCTATTTCTTCCCCGTTTTCTTCGACTTTTTCTAATTTGCCACTTTCCAGAACCCCAATACAAGCGTCAACCACTTCAACTAAATTATGCGGGGGAATTTTGGTGGCCATCCCTACGGCAATTCCGTCGCTACCGTTTAGCAGCAAGTTGGGGAGCCTGGTCGGCAAAACTACGGGCTCTTGCAGGCTGTTGTCAAAATTGGGGGTAAACTCCACGGTTTCTTTTTTAATGTCTATTAGCATTTCCGCTGATATTTTAGCCATTCTGGCCTCGGTGTTGTGATGAATAATGCCCTGGCCAACGTAGGAGTTTACGCCTGGGACTCGCAGAGAATAAACTATTTGAGAACCGCTGTCAGAAACTTGGATAACCCGAGTAAAATAATAATATTGACTCAAAAGCCAGGCAACAAGAGACTTATCCTCTTGATTAAGGAATCCTTCCAGGATAGGCCAATAATTAACTAATTGCCGATAACGATCAAGATTGTGGTTTGTCATCCATTCATTCTTTCCCTGGTCATGATATTTTTGTCGTAAATATTGACCCAGGAAAGGAATAAAATCAGTTTTACTCATTCCTCCTCCAGTTAAACCAACTTTTTTAATAAGCCTTAAAAGTTTTTTTTGCTTTGTTCCAGCAAAACCAATTATTTGTGAAAAGGTTAAAATATTAGCGCCACCGGTAATTAGCAGCCGCCAGGTATTATTGATTTCTTTATCGACCCAGATTTTAGAAATGATTCCAAAAGAAAGAAGAAGAATTTGAAGGTCCTCAAGGAGTTTTCGACTTTTGGATGAATAAGCAAGTTGGACTGTTCTTTTTCCCAAAGAAGCACTGCCATCTCCCTCAAACATTGTTTGAAGAAAGATTCGCTGGATTGATTTTGGTGATTTTAAAATAGAATGAGGAATTCTTCGCTTACCACTTTTGTTTTCAAACCCCGCCTTAGCCATTAAATCTATAAACGATTTGATATGGATTTGGATTTCGATTAGTTTTTTCCCGCTGGGCAAGTGCCGGAAATAACGGCAGTAGCGCTTGCCGATTATCTTTTTAAGGCTTTTTTCAAATCCCGAGGCAAACTGCTTGTCAGTATTATTGAAACCAACCTGATTTGAGTTTATGTACCCTTCAGAAACTAAAGCGCCTAAAACAAAGGCCAAATCTTTACCAAGGATGGGGGCTAAAGAGTGATTTAAACGATAAGGTTTTTTAGCCTCCAGAGGCGAGCCTCGTTGAACGATTAACCAGTCGCCTGCCTTAACATCTTTAATTTGTTTCCAGCCCGGACCGGGTGATTTTTTCTTGTTTTTGGCCCAAACCAAAACTGGATGATTAGAAGTTCCCGAAAAGCTTAAGCCAATATCTGTTTCAACTTTAAAGGTTTCGTGTTTGCCAGAATTAAAAAACTTATCGGTTTTGCCTATTTGAGAGGCATGGGTGAAAACAGCGATTTTTAAATCGTCTTCTGACTGATCGGCAACTTTGGGAGCAAGGCTTTTAATAGGAATGAGGCCTTTTTGGGTGGTAATTAAAGTGTCTCCGGTCACGCAGTACCGCATGGCCGCTTGGGGATCGTTGTCAATGGAGCCAAAATTGCCCTGCCCGTCAATTAAGGGGTAGCGCAAAGAAAAGCCTTGGGCCATTCGTACCAGGGAATCATAAACCGCTGTATCGCCGTGAGGGTGATATTTGCCCAATACTTCTCCCACAATTTTGGCGGATTTTGAATATTTGGTTCCATAGGTTAAGCCCAGTTGGTGCATGGCGTATAAAATTCGGCGGTGGACTGGTTTAAGACCATCGCGAACTTCAGGCAAGGCGCGCATCACAATCACGCTCATGGCGTAATCAAGGTAGGCTTTTTCCATTTCAGCTACAATTTCTACCTGTTTAATTCTGCCTTTTTTACCAATTTTTTCTTTTTTATCGCTCATTTTTTTTGCTTAAAACGATCAATAGACTCTTTTACAATTTTTAATGCTTTTCTTTTGTCCAGCCAATTACCAACTACAATTTTCTTTTTCGGTTGCAACCGGGCGTAGCTTCCCCAAAAATCTTCCACTTCTTTTTTAAAATGGGGCGGCAGTGATTTAAGGTCGGTAATTTTATCCAGCCGGGGATCATTTTTAGCCAAAGCGATAATTTTATAATCAAGCTTGCCAGTATCGGTGATTTTAAGAGCGGCTGCTACCGAGGATTCCAGGACACAGCCTGGAAAAGTGGGGTAAGTAGTGATTACCATAATATCTAAGGGATCGCCGTCTTCGCCGATGGTAGAGGGAATATAGCCGTATTCAGTGGGAAAAAAAACAGCCCCGTATAAAACCCGGTCCAAAACAAAGGTATTGAGCTTGTCGTCAAACTCATATTTGTTTGAGCTACCTCGGGGAATCTCCACGACACAATATATATCTTGAGGCGGTTTTGGTCCGGCGGGTAAATTTTTCATATTTAAAGATCGATGGTGGCCATTTTGGCGTTAACCTGGATAAACTTTTTTCGGGGAGGAACTTCCGGGCCCATTAGAGTTTGAAAAACCTGGTCCGCTTTTTCCCCGTCGGCAATATTCACCTTTTTCAAAATCCGGTTTTTAGGATCCATCGTTGTCGTCCAAAGCTGTTCGGGGTTCATTTCTCCCAATCCCTTGTAGCGTTGCAGGCTAACTTTGTTCCCAATTCCAGCCAAGTATTCTTCTTTTTCTTCTTCGCTGTAAACATAGTGTTCCTTTTTATTATAAGTAATTTTGTAAAGCGGCGGTTGGGCGATGTACAAATAGCCTCCGTCAATTACCGAAGGCAGGTGCCGGTAAAAAAAGGTTAGCAGTAAAGTACCAATGTGGGCCCCGTCTACATCGGCGTCGGTCATGATAATAATATGCTGATAGCGCAGTTTGGTAACATCAACTACTTCTCCAATTCCCATCCCCAGGGCGGTAATTAGATCTTTTAACTCCTCAAACTCTACAATTCGGTCCAGTCTTGCTTTTTCGGTATTAAGAATTTTGCCGCCCAAAGGCAAAATCGCCTGAAACTTGCGATCCCGGCCCTGTTTGGCGCTGCCACCGGCGGAAGGGCCTTCAACAATATATAATTCGCACTCTTTGGGATCCTTGCTTTGGCAATCGGCTAATTTACCCGGTAAACCCAAAGAATCAAACAACCCTTTCCTCATGATTGAGTCTTTGGCCGCCTTGGCCGCTTTTCTTGCTTTCATGGCTAGCATTGCTTTGCCTAAAATAGCCCGGGCGTCAGCTGGGGTTTCTTCCAAGTGAAAATCAAGTTGTTCTTTGACAATTTTAGCGACCAATGGTTGAATTTCGCTGTTTCCCAGTTTTCCCTTGGTTTGCCCTTCAAACTGCAAATCACGAGAAGACATTTTAATAGAAATAATTGCCGTTAACCCTTCCCGGGTATCATCACCGGTCAGATCTTCTTTTTCTTTTAAGTTTTCAATTTTTTGAGAATATTCTTTTACCGACCTGGTGATGGCGGTGCGAAAACCGGCAACATGAGTGCCGCCTTCGGTGGTGTTAATTACATTGACGAATGAGTGAATGTTTTCTTTGTTGGAAGTAGTGTATTGCAGGGCCACTTCCACCTGTTTTTCATCTTCTTCACCCTTGATTAAAATTGGTTCGTGCAGAGCCTCATGGTGGCGATTTAAGTTTTTTAACAGAGAAACAATCCCTCCTTCAAAGTAAAAATGATATTCGCTCCCCTTTTCTTCATTATAAAAATGAAACCTAATTCCGGAAACCAGGTAAGCTCGTTGGCGAATCGCCTCTTTAATCCTCTTAGTACTGAATTTAGTTGTTTCTTTAAAAATTTTAGAATCGGGTTTAAAAGTGGTAATGGTGGCAGTATATTTGGAAGGTAAATATTTAGTTAAAAATGGAGCATGAGTTTTTTTAACAATACCAACCTTTTTTTTGGGCTTGCCTTCTTTGTATTCCTGAAAGTAAATTTTACCTTTTCGCCGGCTTTCTACCTTAAGCCAGGAAGACAAGGCGTTAACGACACTGGAGCCAACTCCGTGCAGTCCTCCGGAGATTTTATAAGCCTTGCCGTCAAACTTTCCGCCGGCGTGAAGCTTAGTCATTACAATTTCCAGGGCGCTAACCTTGTATTTGGGTAAAATATCAACCGGGATCCCCCGGCCATTATCAGCGACGGTAATTGATTTGTCTTTGTTTAAAACTACCCAAATATCAGTGGCAAAACCAGCCAAAGCTTCATCAATGGAGTTGTCAATAATTTCATTGACGTAATGGTGCAGGCCATTGGTATCGGTAGAGCCAATGTACATTGCCGGCCTTTTGCGGACCGGTGACAGGCCTTCCAAAACCACAATTTGCTTCCCGGTATATTGATCTGAAGGACTCATTGTTTCGAGCGTAAAAATAGCTCCTAATGGAGCACATTCTGCCTGCTTTCATTAAACCTTATTCATAGCTAAAAGTCAACGGGGAATTTTGCAAAAAACCTTACCTTTTTTGATCTTGAACAAATTTAGCAATAGAGCGATTATAGGTTTTTTCGGTTGAGCTTGAAAAACAACAAGCGGGAAGCTCCTTTCGAGAAAGATGGAAACGTAAACATTTGCAGCAAATCCCCTTTTTATCACATCCCGGATAAGTGCAGGGACAACTGGCTAGATTTTTTTCTTTATTCGGACAAGCTTTCATGTTTAAAAAAAAGAGCTCTTAATTTTTCCAAACTCTCCCAATCATAAATAGAAACCGGCAAGACTTCTTTTTTTAAGCCTTTTAAAGCCTTAAGATAAGAGTTAATTTCCGCTTTTGACCTTAAATCAGCCTTAGTAAGCAAAATGATTTCCGGTAATTTTAATAAGTTAGGATTATAATTTTCAAGCTCTTTTCTGATCGTTTGGTAGGCTTTTTGAGGCTCTTTTTCTTCACAAGAAAGGCAATGAAGCAAGAGGGAAACTTTTTCAATATGCTTTAAGAATTTTATTCCCAACCCTTTTCCTTGAGAAGCGCCTTGAATAAGTCCGGGAATATCGGCAATAATCTGGCCGTTTAATTCTCCTAAATTAGGCTCTAGGGTGGTAAAAGGGTAGCTGGCTACTTTTGGAGTAGCGGAAGTTAATTCCTTGAGCAAACTGCTTTTGCCCGCGTTGGGAAAACCAATTAAGCCATAGTCGGCAATGAGCTTAAGATTAAGATGCAGGCTTCTTTTTTGGCCGGCTTGCCCTTTTTCGGCAAATTTTGGAGTAGTATTGGCGCCGGAGCGGAATTCATAATTGCCCCTCCCTCCCTCCCCTCTCTTGCAAAACAAGAAACGCTTAAAATCAGCCGTTATTTCAAATACTTCACCCGACTCTTTATCAGTAATAATTGTGCCTACCGGGAGCTTGATTTCCAAATCTTTCCCGGCCTTGCCGTTTTTTGTGTTACTCATCCCTCCCTTGCCATTTTCCGCCTCAATTTTTTTGGTTCTAGAAAAGGGGCTTAGTGCGTAAATATCAGTTGTGGGGGAGATATAAATACTGCCCCCTTTTTCCCCATTGCCCCCGTCCGGCCCTCTTCGGTATTTGTAAAAAGAGACTTTACCGTCTCCCCCATCCCCGGCCTTAAAAACAATATTGACTTCGGTAATCAGCATTGGTGTTTGTTTAAAATCTTTTTAATTATATCAGGAAATCAGCCTTGAGTAATTTCCACTAAAAAACCTTGGCAAGTGTGTTATAATGTTTTTACATTTAAATTAAAGGCTGGGAAAGAGACAAAGTAGAATCTTTGGGGTTCAAAAGATTTGAATTACCCTCTGGAGCTGTCCCGACGAAAATCGGGAACGGGTGCGCCCGTAATTGCGCTAACGTGTGTCACAAAAAGAAACGGAGCACGGAAAAGAGCTTTTGTTACGAAAGCCGTTTCCCCGACACGTCGGGGATTTTTTTGAGCAGAGCAAAAAACAAGCTTTGCTTATTGGGCTTAAGTAACAAGAGGAAGTAAGGTGGTACCGCGAGAGAATTAAAACCCTCGCCCTTGCCGCTGATTATTTAATCAGTTGTAGGGGCGAGGGTTTTTTATGTGAGTAAGCTGAGGTGCCGGAGCAGTCAATCGGAGCTGTCTGTAAAACAGCTGGCTTTTGCCTTACGAGGGTGCGAATCCCTCCCTCAGCACAAGTTAAAGTTAATAGTTTTAAAAGGAAAAATGGTTGAAATGAACAAGGCAGGTATTAAAGATGCTGTTTTTGAGGCTGGTGAATTTTCGCCGGTAGTATTAGAGTGGCAAGAAAAAGTAGAGGCTTTATCTTTGGCTCCGCCGAAAGCACCTCTAAATTTGTTAAAAACTGCGGAGGTTTGCTTACAAACCCAAGTTCCTTTGCCAATTATTATTTCTTTATGCCCAGGGATAGAAAACTTAGATTCACCAAATGCCAAGGGCCAGACAAGAAGACTGGCCCCCTTAAGAGCTGATAATCCCCGGCTTTTAAAGTTTGGAAAAGAGTTGTTTGAATTTCATTTGCTCACTAGGAAAGCTTTAGGTGTTTCTTTAGAAGCTTTAATGATTTTTGCTGATCTACTGGAGCAGGATGCCGAGGCAATGTTTACTAATTGTGAATCTATGGGTGAAATTGCAATTATGTCGACTAGAGCGGTTGCTCAATCTTTTTCTCGCCTGGATCAGCTAGAACCGGGGAAGTTTCAAAGAGAGTGTTTTCGAGTCCCTAAGGTTAGAATTCGTTCAAAAATCCTTAACCAAACCGGGGAAAAAGGAATCTTTCACGATAAAGTTATGGAGAAGGTTGCCCTATCTCTTTTAACTCCAGGAACACCAGCTCATGATTTGTTTTTCAAACATCTTTCTTTGACCAGAGATTCACCTTTTATTTCCACTGGATTTCAAACATTAGCAAGTGCCAGAACTGTTTGGCAGAGATTAGAGTTTTTACTTTGCGAGTACATTGCCGATGGTTTTATCTTGCCACGAGTTATGAAGCAGATGAGTAAAAAGAGGTTTGGACAAACAAGCATGCCGGCTCCAATCTTCATTTGCAGTACTACCCGGCCAGGGGGAATTGCTATGGAAATGGATGGTTTTGATATGGTTAATAGTTGTCTTAATTTATTTCCAAAAAAGCCAATTTCAATTAGCTCGATTGCTATTTTTAAGAATATTGGGCGCTGGTTAGAATTGCCAAAAGTTGTTATGATTTGAATAATGATGATCAATAAAATTCGAAAATTAATTGAATCTGGTCAAATTAAGGGGGAAATCCTGGAGCATCCAGGCCAGGATGGGCTAACTAGTGAGCAGGCGGCCTTGGCGCATGGGGTTAATCTTGATCAAATTGTTAAAACCCTGCTTTTTGTAGATAAAAAGGGCAATAAGGCAGTAGTTATTATTCAGGGAGACAAGCGGGTTGGTAGCAAGAAGATTTCCGGCTTAAAAAAGCCTAAAATAGCCAATTTCGAAGAGTTAAAAGAGGTCTTGGGCTGTGAACCGGGCGGGGTTCCCCCGGTGGGCTTGCCCGAAGAAATTCTTAAACTGGTTGATGAAGCAGTAGTTGATCTTAATTTTGTGATTGGTTCGGCTGGCGATCGCTTTTCCGGATTAAAACTTAAGCCGGACATTATCACCAGCCAACCAAATACTCAAGTCTTAGATTTGAAAGAGGGCCAGGATAATTGTAAAATACTAATTACCAGGGGTGCCGGAGTGGCCAAACGGAACGGTCTGTAAAACCGTCGGGATTTCCCTACGTAGGTTCGAACCCTACCCCCTGGACAGATTGGGAATTTTTTTAGCGCAGGCCACGCCACCATTCGCGGCCAGCGCCTGAAAGCCAGGATATTTGTACTCAAATTGAAGACGCCGATTTTCTAAAAAGTAGTTCGTTATAAAGTAATGAATTTCATCTTCTAATAATTTTAAACTTTGGTGAGCTAAAACCCAGTCTTCCCTATTGAACTTTGGTTTGGCCATGGCGCTTTTAATAAAAGATTGATAAAGTTTTTCTGGCTACTTTTTTCAATAGCTCCTAAATATCTAATATCCGGGAAAAGTGTACCAATAAAAAACTCCTCCCCATTTTTATCTTTAAAGTGTTTGCCGAAAACTTTTTAAGCTAAAACTACATGAGCGATGGGCGTGGCCATGTGTTGATTATAACAGCTAAAATCATTTACGTTTAACTTGACAAAAAACTTGACAAATATGGCGGGCGCTATCTTTCCTGAAGAGGATAAAGTTTATTTTTGTAATAGGTATTCATACCCCCCTATAATGGCTTTATTAAATATTTTTGGTTTGATTTTAGCCCAATTTTTTTTGGCAAAATTAAGGTCAATTATGTCCAGGGCTTGATAGTAATTTAAATTCTCTAACGCGCGCGCGGTAGCCCATTCTCGGGTAAACCAGCCCTTTTGCTTTTTCCCCTCCAGTATTTGTTTAAACTCTTTTGGAGAAAGATTGTAATCCCAAACTAACTGGTTGAATTGTCCCTTTTGCTTCATTGAATTAGTATAACATTGTTTTGTTTTATCCTGACTGCTAGAATAGTTTTATGACAAAAAACTTGGGGGAAGATAAATTAAAACTAATTACCAGAAATTGCGAAGAGGTTTTAGTGGAAAAAGAATTGAGGGCTTTAATTTCTTCTAGCACTAAATTAAAACACTATATTGGATTTGAAATTTCGGGCAAAGTTCATTTGGGCACGGGCTTGATGTCCATGGGCAAGATTGCCGATTTTCTAAAAGCCGGGGTGGAGTGTACTGTTTTTTTAGCGGATTTTCACTCCTATCTTAATAATAAATTAGGAGGCAACTGGGAGAATATCAGAATTGCCACTGATGGATATTTTAAAAATGGCCTGATTGCTTCTTTAAAATGTTTTGGAGTTGACGGGAATCAAGTGAAATTTATCACCGGCAAGGAGCTTTACGAAAATAACTTGGTTCACTGGGAGACTTTTATGGAGGTGGGCCAACACCTTACCCTGTCTCGAAATTTGCGCTCTATTTCCATTATGGGCAAGAAGCAGGGAAAAAATGTGAACATGGCCACTCTTTTTTATCCCCCCTTGCAAATTGCGGATATTTTCACCTTGGGAGTCAATTTAGCTCATGCCGGGATTGATCAGCGCAAGGCCCACGTCATTGCTCGTGCGGTGGCCAAAAAGCTAATTATTAATCCTTTAAAAGATACTAAGGGCAAAGTTGTCGCGCCAGTAGCGATTCACCAAAACACGATTGCGGGTTTGGACGGTCCTGGCAAAACTGATTTAAGCCAAAGCAAGGACGAGTTGGCCCTTGATTTAAAAATGAGTAAGTCCAAACCAAGCTCGGCTATCTTTGTTCACGATTCGCCAAAGGAAATTGAGGAGAAAATCAGAAAAGCCTACTGCCCGCCAAGGGAGATCGAATTTAACCCAATTATTAACTGGATTAAATATCTGGTTTTTTGGGGTGAGCCGAAAGGCGAGTTCAAGGTTCAAAGATCAGTTAAATTCGGGGGAAACAAGCTGTATCAATGTATCGATACATTGATAGATGATTATCAAGAGGGAGCGCTTCATCCCCAGGACTTAAAAAAAGCGGTTGCTGATTGGCTGATTGCTAAATTAGCCCCGGCCCGAAAGCATTTTGCCAAACC
>JADHWP010000009.1 GCA_016783425.1 Candidatus Shapirobacteria bacterium | reverse complement strand
CTACCAAGCTGAGCTACGGGCGCCAAAATTTCCCTGTGCCTCCGAAGGGAATCGAACCCCCATCCCTGGTTCCGAAGACCAGTGCTCTATCCATTGAGCTACGAAGGCTAAATGGTTTGTGCAACTTTACAACAAAACTCGGACTTATTTCCGAGAAAACTTTTAGTTTTCGAGGAAACAAGGTTCTGATTACCGAAGGCAATCAGGTTCTTATTCTATCAAGAATTCCTAGAAATTGCCATTAACGTTTAGTCATTTTTATCAGAGCCGGATGGAATGCAAGAACTTATCAAGGCACAATGATAGCCAACCAATCTTCTTATTTTGTCATTGTTCTTTTGTTCTACATAGCCAACTTCTACATAACCTGGTCTTCTTTTAACAAATTGGTCAAAGTTGGCCACAATAGGGATTTGCTTGTAAATCAAAACGTTGCCCTTTTTCTTTATCCAGCTGCTTAAGATAAACTTTCAACATGGGCTGTAAGCGCTTAGGCGCATATTTCTCCGGCCAGCTCCCAACAAAGCTCGCTTTTATTCTTCGGGTGGTAAATGAACTGATAAATAGTTTCATGGCAAATCCGCCAGTATTTATCCTCCGGGTGCTTATGTCTCAATCTACCGGCCAATGGTAGAAGCTGACCTTCCCAAAACCCGGGGCAATTCCCTTATTAGAGCCCTCTTTGTTTTTTAGCCGGGCAATCAAGATTCTCTCGGTTGCGGTTAATTTACTAAATTTTGGTATTTTACTCACCTCCATTCTCAACATGGAGGGAATGATACCGAACTACCTTAGAGGGTTGCAATCGTTTTTAGAACTTGCGAAGCTTGACATGGTGATGTTTTGTGATACACTATAATTCAGAAGAGTAAGTTGTTAAAATAATATTTAACTTCTGCCCGGGAAGGAGTTTTTGTTTATGTCAAGAGAACAAGATTTTCCCAAACCAGAGGCAATGGAAGACAAGTCATTGCCATTTACACCGGAATTTTATGTAAAAAGACAAGAAGAGGGATTAATAGCGGAAAAAATTGTTAAAGGCCAACAAAAGGGAGAAATAATCGAATCGGTGGTGGAATTTGATGGCGATGGTGCTCCTGGAATAGGAAAGACCTGGTTCCTCAGAGGGCTGGAAACCCAATACGCGCTGCAAAAAAACCCTGGTCTTCCCAAGCCTTCAATTACCGCTTTTGTTGACCTAAGAACCGTTAACCAGGAGCCTTTGATCTTTCAAGAACTTGCTTATCGGATAAACCTTCAACTTCCTGAAGATAAAAAAATTTCAGACCTTTCTGGTTTAAGTGGAGACAAAGCAGTGCAAGTTCTTGTAAACCAGTTCGATACTTTATCGGAAAAACATTTGCTAGTTCTTCTCTTTGACAACTTAACTTGTATAGATGAAGAGACTGGTGGCTGGTTTGAAGCAAGGGTTGTTCAGCCCCTTGTTCGTACCAACAAGGTACTTTTTGTTTTTTCCGGAGACTCTTGGAGAAGATGGAAAACATCAGAAGTGCGCCACAAAGTTAAATCAGTTAAGCTTTCTGCATTTGACGAAAAACAAACTCGCGAGCAGCTTGAAAAATTATACAGAGTGATTTCTGATCAGGAGATGGAAGCAGTTTTTTATTTCACCGGAGGGCTTCCTTTTGCCAATCGAGAAATAATAAGACTTTTAAGAAAAAACGCAGGCCAAGTAGATAAAATATTTGCGGAATCAGTTTACAAAAATGTTATTGAACAGAAATTTCTAGCGGGAATTCCAGAAGCCCTTAAGCCAATTTTGAAGCTTACCGCTACTTTACGGAAATTTGACCCCAATTCTTTAAAACATTTTTCTGTGGCACTTCTGGGACCTGAATATTATAAAGAGGAATCGAGATATTTTTACATTGACGCTATAAGAGACATGCAAGAAACGAGACTAGTTCGGTTTAGTTCTGCTGATGGGCTTTATATTCTTCATCCGGCTGTTCGCAAAATATTGGACAGAAACCTACAGGTAAGGGAGCCTGACGAATTTAAGAAGGGCCATAGTGAAGCCGCTGAGTTTTACCGGGAGCGGCTTGAGAAATGCCCCAGAAATGGTATTAACGATCTTTTCGAGTTGATGTTTCATCAAGCTCAAATACTGGGGGTTCAGGGGGGATCTCAAGACAAACTTGTTCACGTATTCGCTGATAGCTTAAAAGCATTAGGAAGGCATCCCGATACTCAGTGGGAGTTGCCAGATATGACGCTGAAACTTATTGAAAAAGTCGATAAAGATAGTGAATTATTAATTGAAACCCTTGATCCAGCAGTTGCGGAAAAGCTCAAAATGATTGCGCGGCGCGGCTTACAGAAGAAAGCCGATTTCCTTTTTCGCTAGTTTGGTAGACTAAAGCTATTCTTTGACCTTTTCCTAACACAGTTAAAGGCATGGGAAAAAAAATCCCCAAGGCAGAAGCGATAATTACTTCCGATACAGAACCTCCTTATGATGAATACAGCTGTTCCTTTTTTACGCTCAATAACTCCTGGGCACTCTGCTGTAGCTAATTTTAAATCAATGTTTGATTGTGGTGCCAGAGGTGGGAGTTGAACCCACACGGTAGAAACTACCACACGGTCCTAAGCCGTGCCTGTCTGCCAATTCCAGCACTCTGGCTAAAAATAATACTTATAGTTTAACAAAAAAGCGGGGGTTTACTCAACTTAAATCCAAAAAAAATCCCAGAGTGTACTTACATAATAAGTAACCCCAGGATCTAATTGGAATTATAACATATCTTGTAGTATTGTCAAGTACTGCCCAAAATAAGGAAGTTTATCTAATACGGAAATCCGATAATGTTATTCTAAAACATTATCAGGAAGAACTAAAACCCTGTTCGAGCTCGTTTAAGAACTGATTGATACCCGCCGCCCATGAGCCGTCAGATAAAGGACAGTACTTGCCCATCATTTGTTCGGGGGTTTCCAAGCCCTTATCCAGATACTCCTCTTTTAAATACTTAATTGCCTTTTTAATACCCTGTTCATAGGACTCATAACATAAAGTGCCCCGAGAATGAATCCCAATTCCCCAGCAATTAAAACAATCAGGCGGAGATTTTTTGCATAAATTAGACTCTTGCTGACCAATGGCTACTACCAGGTAGGGATTAAGGCCCACTTTTAAACTTTCCTCAAAAATAAGGCTTGCATAAGGGGCAAGGGGCGAGCGATAATACTCCAGGTAATTTCTAATAGTTAAGGGCCGGGCATCATCAACCACAATCATTGAGCGCAGATAATCCTGATCTTCTTTTTTATCTTCAAAAGAAAGTAAAGCTTTCTGAGAAGAAAAGGCAAAAGAAGGGGAAAAAGACCAGTTTTTTTCACCCAGGCTGTTCTTTTTTTCCCAGGAAACAAGCAAGCCGGCCTCATAGATTAAAAAAAAGTTTATCGTCAATAGCACGAGGGGAGCGGCCAGCAAACAAGCTCCCATTTTAAATAATCTTTTTTTGGTCATTTTTCCAGTATCAGAATATTGACACAAACAGTTTTTCTTGTCAATCATTGACTAAGAGAGACTTTCAGGCTAAACTACAAGGATGAATGACAAATCAAAACTCAACTGGCTTGACCAGGGCACTTTTGAAATTACCGCTAAAATCGCCAAAGAAGAGATTAAAAAAGAGTACCAAATTAGCCTAAAAACACTGGCCCAATCTTTAACCTTGCCCGGTTTTCGAAAAGGAAAATCTCCCTTAGCTCAAGTTGAAAAAAAACTAGGCAAAGAAGCCATTTATCAGGAATTGATTAAGAAATTTATCCCCCAAATTTACCAAAAAGCCCTAACGGAACACCAGTTAAAGCCAATTGCCGAGCCCAAAGTAGTTTTAACTTCAGCCCAGGAAAATAAAGACTGGGAAATCAAGATTACTTCTTGTGTTTTACCGGAAATCAATTTACTCAACTACAAAGAAGAGATCAAAAAGATTAACGCTCAAGGAAAAATTTGGACTCCCGGCAAAGAAACTAAAGAACAAAAAAAACTATCGGCCCTTATTACTAAATTAATAGAAGTAGTTAAGTTTAAACTTCCTTTATTCTTAATTGAGTCTGAACAGCAAAAAAGATTAGTTTCTTTAATTGACCAGCTCCAAAAAACCGGCTTAACCATTGATCAATATTTGACGACCAAAAAGCAAACCCTGGAGCAGCTTAAAGCCGAGATTAATAAGCAAATTGAGTCCGACTGGAAGCTGGAACTAATTTTAGAAAAAGTCGCTGACCAGGAAAAAATCGAAGTTAAAAAAGAAGAAATAGAAAAAGCAATCGCTTCGGTCAAGGGAGAAGAAAAGCAAAAAGTTAACCCTTATCTGCTGGCTCGTTTCCTGCGGCGGCAGAAAACTCTTGAATTTTTACTTAACCTGTAGTAAAATAGGGTGTTATGATCCAAGACAGCAAGCAAAATCAAAAAAAGAAGGCCAGTAACTTTTTGGAAATTCTTAAAAACTCTTCGGCGCAACGAAATGGAGTTAGGGCTCCGGAAGAGAGGTTGACCCGTGAGCAGTATTTGCGCGGTCTTTTTGCCGAAAAAGTTAAAAGAACCGAAAAGGAACTGTATAATGGAAAAAATCGGCAGCTGCAAAAAGAAACCCAGGTTTTATTGGAGCAAACTGTTCAGGAACTAAAAGAACTTAAAAAGGCTAATGCTTCCCTGGGTAAAGAAGTAGAAAAAGCAGTTTTCAACCCTCCCGATAAACCCAGTCCTTACTTTTTCAGTTTTTTGCTGCATGTTAGAAAAATAATTAGAGAAGCGCGGGAAGCGGTCGAAAGTTCCGCTACCTGGTTGTCAGCCCAAAACGAAAGAAAAACTAAAAAAGGTTCTTTTTGGTCTACTTTTCTTAATAAAAAGAAGGGCGGCTCTCAATTTTTGCTTTCCGGAGAGCATTATCTCACCCGCTCCGCCGGTTAATTAGTAATGATCTTAAAAAGCAACCAGCTGAAAAAGGCTGGTTTTTTTATTGGGAAAGTTATATATTAGTTTAGTAAAGAAAAAGGAATGAGGAAAAAACAAGACGAAGACAAACAACTGGAAATAATGCGCCATTCCTGCGAGCATGTTTTGACTCAAGCAATGATAAAACTTTGGCCTGGCCAAATTATTGCCGCTATGGGGCCGGCTACTGACCAGGGGTTTTATTTTGATTTTGATACCAAAGGAGATTTAAAAATTTCAGAAGCCGACTTTCCCAAGATTGAAGCAGAAATGAAAAAGATTATTAAAAAAGACTTCCTCTTCAGAAAAGAAAAAATCCCGGTTAAAAAAGCGCAAAAATTATTTGCCGGAAATTCATATAAACAGGAGTGGTTAGCTGAAATCCAGGAAAAAGGACAGGGGAGCATTGTTTTTTGGACAGGTGATAAATTTGTTGATCTATGCACTGGCCCTCATCTTAAAAGTACCGGAGAAATAGAAGCCTTCAAGCTTTTGTCCGTAGCGGGAGCTTACTGGCGGGGGAGTGAAAAAAACAAAATGCTTACCCGCATTTACGGAACTTGCTTCCCCACCCATAAGGAACTGGATGAATATCTTAATAAACTAGAAGAAGCAAAAAAGAGAGATCACCGAAAGATTGGCAAACAACTTGATTGGTTTTCCTTTCACCCGGCCGCTCCAGCCGATATTTTTTGGCATCACAAGGGATGGATTATCATGCGGGAAATGTATCAGTATTGGCGGGAAGTTCACCAAAGAAAAAATTATCAGGAAGTAAGAACGCCGGAGATATTAACCCGAAAAACCTGGGATCAGTCCGGTCACACCAGTTTTTTCCTGGAAAAAATGTATCGGGTTCTTAGTCCAGAAGCAAAAGAATGGGACTTGGCCATTAAGCCGATGAACTGTGATGGCGGCATTTTGATTTATAAATCAAAACCAAGATCTTATAAGGATTTTCCTTTGAAAATGGGAGAACTGGGCGTAGTTCACCGCTATGAGGCCTCGGGCGAAACTCTGGGTATTTTAAGACCAAGAGAATTTACCCAAGACGACGCCCATATTTACTGCACACCCGACCAAGTTAAAGATGAACTTAAAAAGGTAATAGATTTGTGTTTTGAAGTTTACGATACTTTCGGGCTTAAACTTGATCATCTAGAGCTTTCTACCCGCCCGGAAAAGTCAATTGGCTCTGACGAAATCTGGGAAAGGGCAGAAAACATTATGAGGCAAGTTTTAAAAGAAACAAAAATCCCCCACCAAATCAATGAGGGCGAAGGCGCTTTTTACGGGCCGAAGTTCGACTTTCACCTAAACGACAGTCTGGATCGAACCTGGCAATGCGCCACCATTCAACTTGATTTTGCCCAGCCAGAAAATTTTGAATTAGAATATACCACGGCCAAGGGCACTAAAGAGCGCCCGGTTATGATCCACCGAGTTTTATACGGATCAGTGGAAAGGTTTTTAGGCATTATTATTGAGGATTGCGCCGGTAATCTGCCGATTTGGCTCACACCCGTTCAGGCCAGAATCTTGCCCATCACCGAAAAGCAAGTTAAGTATAGTCAAGAAGTTTTGGCTCAACTTAAAAAAGAGGGGATTAGGGCAGAAATGGATGAAAGCAGTCAAACTCTTTCTTACAAAATAAGAGGTGGTCAATTAGAGAAGATTCCTTTTCTACTGATTATTGGGGAAAAAGAAGTGGAAGCCAAACAGGTGGCAGTTCGACAGCGAGACGGACAGGATTTGGGAGGCAAATCATTGCCCTGGTTTATTAAAAAAGCAAAAGAATTAATTAAAAGTAAA
Source organism: Candidatus Shapirobacteria bacterium (assembly GCA_016783425.1). Classification (GTDB taxonomy): domain Bacteria; phylum Patescibacteriota; class Microgenomatia; order UBA12405; family BS750m-G30; genus BS750m-G30. Next base: position 16,472 of record JADHWP010000009.1, on the reverse strand, counting down.
TCTTTGGGGTTAGTTAACTCTTGATTGCATTGAAATTATTTTCGTGTTAAACTTCCTAAATTAAACGAGTGGGCAGAAGAAAATATACTAAAACGGTTTTTTATCGGACAAATTGGCAGATTCGAGCTCTTACTGTTCGCCTTATTAACCAGAAAGGCAAACAGATTGGGGTTTTTTCTTTAGCCGATGCCCGAAAAAAAGCTCAGGAAGAACAACTTGATCTGGTGGAAATTGCCCCAAAAGCAAGCCCTCCCGTGGTTAAGTTAATTGACTTTGACAAGTTTAAATACCAGGAAGCTAAAAAACAAAAGGAAGAAAAGAAAAAACAGGCCAAGGGAATAAAAGAAATTCAGGCTACTCCCTTTATTGAGGAGCAGGATTTACAAGTAAGACTCAAAAGGGCAGAGCGGTTTTTGAAAAAAGGCTATCGGGTTCGCCTGGTAATTAAATTTTTGGGTCGGCAAATTACCCAAAAATCGTTTGGTTATGATTTAATTAATAAAATTGCCGAAAATATTTCTGATTTTGGAGAATTAGAAGAAAAGCCGAGGTTAAGGGGAAAAAGATTAATTGTCTTTTTCAAACCCAAAAAAAGCGATGAACAAAAGAAAAAAGAAAATAAAGAAGTCAGTCGCCAACCGGTTCCGAATAACTAAAACCGGTAAAGTGCTGCGTCTTTCTTCTTTTACCGGTCACCTTAAAAGAAAAAAGTCAAAAAAGCAGTTACGACGGCTTAAAAATCCTAAAGTAGTTACCGGAGCTATGGCTCGAAAAGTTAAAAAACTTTTAGGATATAGTTAAAAAACAGGAAGGCGTGAAAAATGAGAGTCAAAACAGGAACAATCCGAAGAAAAAGACATAAAAAAATCCTTAAGCTAGCTAAGGGGTACCGGATGACCAGAAGCCGGCTTTTCAAGGTAGCCCATGAAGCCGTTATGCATGCCGGCGAATATGCCTTTGCGGGCCGGAAAAAACGAAAACGAGATTTAAAGCGGCTTTGGATTGTCAGAATCAATGCGGCGGTAAGGAAACACGGGTTAACTTATTCTCAATTTGCCAAAAATTTAAAAGATGCCAAAATAAATCTAAATCGTAAGATTTTAGCTCACCTGGCTGTTTCTGAACCCAAAGTTTTTAAACAAATAGTAAACAAGGTAAAAAAGCTGAATTGAAAGCTGAAAAATGATGAAATCAGGCCAACTTCTAAGCAGTTGGCAAATAAAAATTAACAACACCCAAAACAGAAAAGAATTAGAGAAGATCCGAATTAAAATTTTGGGCCGCAAAGGGCTTGTTAATCAACTGCTTGCTAAAATCACTCAACAGCCACCAAGCAAAAAAAAAGAATTTGGCCGGCAAATAAACAAAATTAAAAAAGGACTATTTACGGCCATTAAAAAACAGGAAAGCAAATTACAACAAGAATCAAAAAGCCAGGGGCAGAAATTTGATCCCACTATTCCCACCCTAAAACCACCCCTGGGAAAAAAACATCCCCTTTCTCAAACAATTGAAGAGATTGCCGATATTTTTGAAAAAATCGGTTTTATCCGAGTGAAATACCCGGAAATTACTACCGACTGGTACTGTTTCGGCGGAGTTAATGTTCCTCCTGATCACCCTTCCCGAGACGACCAGGAAACCTTCTTTCTGGAAAACGGCCTGGTTTTAAGCACCCACACCACCTCTGGTATCTTGCAGGAAATTGAGCGGGTAAAAAAACCACCGATTAGAATGCTTCATATTGCCAAATGTTACCGCCGCCAGATTGATATTGCCCATACTCCCATGTTTCACCAATTTGAGGGCTGGCTGGTTGACAAAAATGTTAGCGTTGCTCATTTAAAATGGACGCTTGATTATTTCGCCCGTGAATTTTTTGGGATTAAAAGAGTAACCCGCCTGCGGCCCCATCACTTCCGCTATACCGAGCCTTCTTTTGAGGTTGATATTACTTGCGGCGCCTGTTTGGGAAATGGTTGCCGCTTCTGCAAAGAAGGCTGGGTTGAGTTGGGTGGAGCGGGAATGGCCCACCCGACAGTGCTTAAAAATGCCGGACTTGATCCTAAAATATATTCCGCCCTCGCTTTTGGCTGGGGAGTAGAAAGAGTCTTTGCGATTCGCACCGGCATTGCTGATATCCGACCTCTTTTTAAAAATAATTTAGATTTTTTAAATCAGTTTTAAGTTATGAACGTTATTTTTCCCTTTTCCTGGATTAAAGATCATCTAAAAGCAAGCGTTGATATTCAAACAGTAGCAAAACTTGTTACCTCTATCGGCCCAACAGTAGAAGAAATTAAAAAAGAAAATGACGATTATCTTTTAAATATTGAGGTAACCATTAATCGACCCGACTGCTTATCCATCCTGGGTATTGCCCGGGAAATGTATGTGGCCTTAAAACAAAATGGTTATCAGGCCAAACTGGAAAATGATTATTTGAGTAATTGGGTTAAAATTCCTATTTCTTCTAAAAAAATTCCCTTGGATTTTGAGGTTGATTCTAAATTAACTCCTCGCTTTACCGCTATCCTTTTAAAAAATGTTCAAGTTAAGCCCGCTCCAAAAATTATTCAGGAAAGGCTAATCAAGTCAGGAATTAGAACTCTTAATAATATAATCGATATTACTAACTACTTAATGCTTGAGCTGGGACAGCCTAATCATGCCTTTGACTTCGATAAAATCACCGGGCCCAAATTTATTGTTCGCTCCGCTAAAAAGGGAGAAAAAGTAACCACTCTAGATCAGCAGGTGCGAAAACTTGACCAGGGAGACAATATTATCCAAGACAGCAGCGGCCGAATTATTGACCTTTGCGGAATTATGGGGGGGAAATTAAGCGAGGTTGATCAGAGCACTAAAAACATCCTTTGGCTGGTGGCTAATGACTACTTTGCCCAAATTAGAAAAACCTGTATGAGAATGGGAATTCAAACTGAAGCTTCGGCCAGATTAACCAAAGAACTAAACCCGGAGGTAACTTATCCCACCCTTTTAAGAGGGGTAGAACTGATGATAAAACACGCTAACGCTCAAGTGGATAGCAAAATTATTGACCTCTATCCCCAAAAACAAAAAATTCCCACTATAGCGGTTAGTGATGAATTTATTGCCCAAAAAATTGGCCAGCCCATAGCCGCTAAAACTACTGGCGAAATTCTTCAAAATCTTGGTTTTAAAGTTAAAAGAATAAATAATTTAGTCAAAGTCAAACCTCCAATTTGGCGAATTAATGATGTCTGCTTGCCAGAAGATATTGTTGAAGAGGTGACTCGAGTTAATGGCTATGATAAAATTACCAATCAACCCCTAACTTTCCCTTTACCCCCCAAGCCAAAGCAGTTTGTTAAAAGTTTTAAGGCAGAAAGTAAAATTCGCTCCCTCTTAACCGGCTGGGGCTTCCAGGAAACTATCTCTTATTCCATGTTAAGCAAAACTGATTTAATCAATCTTGGCTTTAACCCCCAAAAAACAATTAAAATTAGCAACCCCTTAACCCAGGAATGGGCTTATATGCAATCTTCGCTAACAGCCAACCTGCTTAAAAACATTAGAGAGAATCAGGCTAGTAAAGAAATTATCTCCCTGTTTGAAATCGGCGGAGTGTTTGATAAAAAAGGAAAAGAAACAAGAAAACTAATTATCGGCAGGAGTGATAATAACTGGGAAAAATTAAGAGGAGTAGTCGAACAGCTTTTAATCGCTTTAAAAGTCCAAAATACCACCTTTGCCCCTCAATTACATCCAATTTTAGAAAAAAATTCTTCTACTAAAATTTTGGCTGCCAAAGAAGCAGTCGGTTATTTGGGAAAAGTCAAAGTCCGGATTCTGGATAAATTCGAACTAAACTCAAAAGTAGTTATGGCGGAAATTAATTTAGACAAGCTAATAAAAAAGATTATTGAAGCTCCCCCTCGCTTTAAGCTCTTGGCCAAACACACCCCGATTATTGAAGATCTTTCTTTGCAGATTCCGCCCGAAGTTAATTACCAGCAGGTTTACGAACTTATCAGCTCACTACTTAATATCGAAAAAGTCGAGTTTATTGACCATTATCAAAACCGCTTTGCTTTTAGAGTTTTTTATCAACTGTCAAACCGCCAAATCAGCGCCACCGAAGCCCAAAAAATCCGCCAAAAACTTCTGGACAAACTAGATAAAAAACTAGGGGTTAAGCTTCAAAAAGTAGAAAAATAGACCAAGTTACTCCACCTGTCATTTTATTTCATGCTTGACAAAGAAAAACAATTTATGTAATATGTAATCTATATTACATATTATTAATAATAACAATATCAATGAGTGTTCAATTAGTAGTTAGAATACCGGAAGAACAAAAGTTAATGCTGGAAATTCTGGCCAACAACAGGGGGGTTTCTGTGGCTGAAATTACCCGAACGGCAATCAAAAAATACGCTGCTCAAACGCCTAAAAATAAAGGCCTATTTACCAGATTGGCCAAAATCGGCCAAGCTAAAAAGATCGGGCGCGCCCCTAATGATTTGTCTATAAATTATAAAAAATATTTGTATCAAAGATAAATTCTAATGATTTTTATTGACACTTCGTTTTACCTATCCCTGTTAAACCCCCAAGACATCAATCATCAAAAAGCAGTTAAAATCGGTGAGCAATATCAAAACGAAAACTATATAACCACCCAAATGGTATTAGGAGAAGTTCTTACCGTTGGCGCTATGCGCTTTAATAAGCCATTAACTATAAAATTTGTTAGGGAAATAATAAAAAGCAGAACACAAATATTATTGGAAAAACCGCTGTTAGTAAAACAGGCCTTTGGCATTTTCAAAAAAATTAAGTCTAAAAATGTCAGCTGGGTAGACTGTTATTCTTTTGCTGTTATAAAAAAGCTAAATATCAAAAAAGCCCTGGCTTTTGACAAACACTTTAAACTCGCTAAGTATTGACCAAATCTACGGTGTGGTGGCGGGGGATGGGGGAATTGCAGTTGGAGTAAGAGTCAAGGTGGGAGTCGGAATTTTGGGCGTTGGGCTGGGAGTAGGGGAGGGTTGCCAATCCCAAGGCAAATTAACCCCAAACTTGGCTTCTCTTTGCCCGGTATTACCATCTTCATCTTCAACCACTGTTTTAATCGTATAAACACCATCTTCCAGGGTTATTTCTTTTTCGTATGGCCGCTCAGTTAAACTAAATTTTTCTTCATCGTTCACATAAACCTTAATCTCTTTAATCGCTTTGATCGAATGGGGCTTGAACTTAACTAAAAAAGTATTTTCCACCGTACTTTCATGCGCCGGAGAATCAATCCCAATATCTAAAAATCCCTCTCCCTCACCACAATATTCAAAAGGCGGATGATAGCGCTCGTCTCCCTGGCCGCTTATCCATTCTAAAATTCCCCCCTGCCAGCGATTTTGGCCATCGGCAGATACCGGATCTTCTTCTTTAAAAACAAAATATTCTTTTTCTTCGTAATCGCCGCTGGCCACTTGAGCGGGCGTGGCCAGCTTATTTTGCCCCCGGCAAAGCTTTAGTTTTGAGTGAATCGGGTCAACTCCCACCGGCTCCGTCCCTTTAATAAAATACTCTATTTTTGAGGGAAATTCATCATGAGCGCGATAACCGGAAATTTTATCCACTTCGGCCGTAACTACCGAACTGGGTTGGACAAACTCTTTTTTAGGCAAGTCGTTTAAGGCGGCCAAAATTATTCTTCTCCAAATAGGCGCCGCCCCGGAAATACCCGAAGCCACCCGACTCATGGGAGAATTATCATTATTGCCCACCCAAACTCCAACCATAACACTGGGGCTCCAGCCAATAGTCCAGTTATCCCGCAAATCATTAGTAGTTCCGGTTTTTACAGCGACCTGGTGGCCGGGAATATTTAAAGCGCTATTTGGGCCAAAAATAATTGCGCGGGCATTATTGTCGGAAAGAATATGGCTAATAATAAAAGCGGTTCCCTCAAGAAGCACTCGAGGACCTTTTTTACTCTTAAAGCTTTCCAAAATTCGGCCATCACGGTCCTTTACCTCTAAAATTCCTACCGGGTCTTGCTTGAGCCCTTCGTTGCCAAAAGCGCAATAAGCAGAAGCTAGTTCAATTAATTTCACCTCTCCACCACCCAGGGTTACCGACAAACCAAATCTTTTTAAATTATCATCGGTTGGCTCCAAAGTATTAAGCCCCATTTGGTAGGCTTGAGCGAGCATTGGTTTTAAGCCAACTTTAGCAATCATTTTCACCGCCGCAATATTAATAGAGTTGCCTAATGCCTCTCGAACCAATAAAGGGCCCTGATAATTCCCATCATAATTAACCGGCACATAGTCTTTTTGCCCGGTCACCGGAAAAGCGGTTTTTACATCCATCAGTAAAGTAGCGGCTGTATAATTTTTTTCCAAAGCGGCGGCGTAAGTGACTGGTTTAATAGCGGAGCCAGGCTGGCGCAAGCCTTGAGTAACCACATTGAATTTACCGGGAATATCCTCAGCAAAATAATTCTTGGAGCCGACCATTGCCAAAATCTCTCCGGTTTGGGGATTTAAAACTACGGCTGCCCCATTGCTGATTTTAAGCTTTTCCATTTTCCCTATTTCCTCACTTACAATAATTTCCGCTTTTTCCTGAAGTTCTAAATCCAAAGTAGTAGTTACTTCCAAACCTCCCAGCTCCACTAACTCCTCTCCATACTTTTCGGATAAAACACTCTTGATATAAGCCACAAAGTGGGGAGCGGAAAACAGATTGCTGTTTTGGACAAACTCTGTTTTATCCAGCCCCCCCAGGGCTTCTTTTTCTTCTTCTTTAGAAATATACCCATCTTCCCGCATTCGGCGCAAAACGTTTTCGGTTCGGCCGATATAGGCTTCCGGAGAATCTGAAAAAGGAGAATAAACTGAAGGACGCTGGGGCAAGCCCGCTAAAATCACAGCCTCAATTAAGGTCAGCCCGGAAACCTTTTTGTCAAAATATTGCTCAGCGGCAGCCCCCACTCCCCAAGCCGAACCGCCGTAAGGAGCTTCATTAAGATACATTAGCAAAATTTCATCTTTGGTGTATTTTCGCTCCACCTGTAAAGATAAAACAAACTCCTTGAACTTGCGGGGCAAAGTTCGCTCGGAGGTTAGCAAAACATTTTTAATTAATTGCTGGGTAAGAGTCGAGCCTCCCTGGAGCTTTCGGTGGACAATAATATTATAAAAAGCCCGAATCATTCCTCCGGCGCTAAAACCCGGATGGGAGTAAAAGTGTTTATCTTCAATCGCAATCGTGGCCCATTTAAAATTATCCGGTATTTCTTCCCAAGACACGGGAGTTCTTTTGGCTTCCCTGTAAACGTCATAAATAATTTCACCATTGCGATCATTAATTCGGGTGGTAAACCCTTCCTTGCGCACTAATTGAGTAGGAGAAGGTAAATCCCGGGAATACCAGGTAAGTAGACCCAAAAAGAGAAGAAGGCCAAGAACAAGTAAGCTAAAAGCGCCAATACTCACAAAAAGCCAAAATTTTCCCTTGGTAGCCTTATCTAATTTATAGCGCCAATGGAAATATCTCCTCCGCCACGCCCGCTTAAATCTTCTCATCTTTTCATTTTAGCAAACAAGCCATGCTATACTCAAATACAATGAAAAAAATAAGAAAATTGCTCAAGCCCAAAAAGCTGATTAAGATCGCCATTATTATTGCTTCTCTATCTTTGCTGGCCAGCAGTTTTTTACCGCTTTTTTCCCTTTTTCGCTAAATGAAGCCAGCCCTTGCTCTAAAAACTTCGGTTCAATACTTAAAAGGAGTCGGTCCAAGAATGGCCGACAGATTAGATAAACTGGGAATTGAAACCGTTGAAGATTTAATCAACTATTATCCTTTTCGCTACCAAAATTACGCCCTAATCAGCCCCTTAAATAAGTTGCAGGAAGGAGAAATAGTTACTGTTAGAGGGGTAATTGAAAATATTGACAATCAATATCTTCGAGGAGCAAAAACAATCCAAAAAGCGGTTTTAACCGATGAGAGCGGAGAAATAGAAGTTAGTTGGTTTAACCAGCCCTTCTTAACTCAAGCCTTAAAAAAAGGAACCCGGGTGGCTTTATCCGGAAAAGTTAAAAACTATCGGGGCAAGATAAGCTTGGCTTCGCCTGAATATGAAATAATTGAAAACCAAGCCGTTAGTTTTCAAAAAACTATTCACACCGGCCGGCTAGTGCCGGTTTATCCGGAAACCAGGGGAATAAGTTCCAAGTATTTGCGTAAAATTATTGCCAGTCTTTTACCCCGGATTAAAGAAAAAATTCCCGAAATCCTCCCAGTTAAAACAATAATAAAATACCAGCTCTTGGCTCGCAAAGAAGCTTTGGCTAAAATTCATTTTCCCGAAAATAAACTGGCCGCCGCAAAAGCCAGGGAAAGGCTGGCTTTTGAAGAAATGTTTTTCTACCAGTTAAAAATTCTGAAAAAAAAGCAAGCTCGACAAAAAGAAAAAAAAGCATTTGTTTGGAAAATTAAAAAAAGCGAGTTAAATAAAAAGGTTAAAGAATTTATTGATAAACTACCCTTCAAATTAACCGGCTGTCAAAAAAGGGCAGTTAAAGAAATTTTAACTGATATGAAAAAGCCGCAACCAATGAATCGCTTGTTTCAGGGAGATGTTGGTTCGGGCAAAACCATCGTGGCCGCAATCGCGGCCCTGGCGAGTTTAGCCAATGGTTATTCGGTTGCTTTTATGGTTCCAACCGAAATTCTGGCTTTTCAACACTATCAAACTTTAAAAAAGTTTTTTACGCCCTTAAAAATCCCCGTAGAATTAATCACCGGTAGCAAAAAAATTATTTCCAGGAAAAAAGTTAAAATCATTTTAGGCACTCATGCTTTACTTTTCAAAAAAAAGCCTTTTTCAAACCTGGGACTAATTATTATTGACGAACAGCACCGCTTTGGAGTGGCGCAGCGGAAAAAACTGCTTAAGCAAATTTCTTCCGGTTTTTTGCCTCATCGCTTAACTATGACCGCTACCCCCATTCCCCGCACCATTGCCCTGACTCTATACGGAGATTTAGAGATTTCAATCCTGGACAAAATGCCGCCCGGAAGAAAACCTGTTTCTACCTTTGTTATTCCTCCTTCTAAAAGAAAAAAATGCTACCACTGGTTAAAAAAGGAAGTTAAGAAAAAGAAGATTCAGGCCTTTATTATTTGCCCCCTGATTGAACCATCAGAAACTTTAACTACCGTGAAAGCCGCCAAAGAAGAGTTTTCTTATCTTAAAAAAAAGGTTTTTTCTAATTTAAAACTTGCCCTTCTTCACGGCCGCCTGCCCGGCAAGAAAAAAAATCAACTGCTTGAGAAAATGCAAAAACGGAAAATTGATATTTTGGTAGCCACCCCGGTAGTTGAGGTTGGCCTTGATCTGCCTTGGGCAACAGTGATGATTATTGAGGAAGCCGACCGTTTTGGCCTGGCTCAACTCCACCAACTGCGGGGCCGAGTGGGCCGAAGAGAAGAAAAGTCTTATTGTTTTTTGTTTGCCCAAAAAGCGGGCCCAAAAGCAATAAAAAGGTTAAAAGCTTTAACGGAAATTCACCAGGGGCTAAAATTAGCGGAACTTGATTTACAATGGCGGGGACCGGGAGAAAGCTACGGACTAAAACAGCATGGTTTTCCCAAATTTAAAATCGCTGATATTGGCGACCTTGATTTAATTCTTAAAACCCGGCAAGCAGCCGCCCAAAATTGTGCTAAAATTAGAGAATGATTGTTTTAGGAATTGATCCGGGCATCGCTTTAACCGGCTGGAGCATCATAAAAAAAAGGGACCAGCCCCAACTGATTAGTTACGGGTGTATCAAAACCGCTAAAAGCTTAACCCAAGATAAGAGATTCTTGCAAATTTACCAAGAGCTGGAAAAAATTATCAAAAAATATCAACCCCAGGCCCTTTGTATAGAAAAACTTTTTTTTAACATCAACGCTAAAACCGCTTTAGCGGTAAGCGAAGCTCGGGGAGTGATAAAGATTTGCGCCATTTTAAACAACCTTTCAATTACCGAGTTTACCCCCTTGCAAATAAAAAACTGCATCACCGGCTATGGCCGGGCAGAAAAAAAACAAGTTCAAATGATGGTAATGTCTTTACTTAAATTAAAAGAAATCCCTAAGCCGGATGACGTAGCCGACGCGGTTGCTACCGCCCTTACTTATTGTTTTTATAAACAGGAGCTGGAAAGATGATCGGATATTTAGCCGGGAAAATTAAATCCAAAGAGACCGACAGTTTAATCGTTAAAGTCGGGGGAGTCGGCTATCAAATATTTACCCCCTTGTTTACCTGGCAAAATTGCCAAATTAACGATGAAAAAGAGTTTTTCGTTTACACTCATGTTCGGGAAAACGAAATCAGCCTGTTTGGCTTTCTAAGCCTGGCTGACAAACAGCTATTTATAGATTTAATCTCCGTTTCGGGAGTCGGCCCCAGGATCGCAATGAACATCATCTCCTACTCTCGCGGTTCAAGCGGTATTATTAGAGCGATCCAAGAGGCGGATGTTGAGTTTTTTACTTCAATTAAAGGCTTGGGTAAAAAAAGCAGCCAGCGGATTATTGTTGATTTGAAATCCAAGCTCGGCGGTTTAAAAGAACTGGTGTTTGAAGCCGATCAGGACCAGGATTTATTGGCCGCCTTAAAAGGTTTGGGTTTTTCCAGAGAAGAGATCAAAAAAGCGGTTAAAGGAATTAAAAAGGATCTGCCCCTGGAAAAAAAGATCCGGCTGGCTCTAAAAAACTAGCCAATGAAAACTCAAAAACCGGATAAGAACCAGGAAAAAGCTTTCCAGGAATCATTGCGGCCCCAAAGAATGTCCCAATTCTTGGGCCAGGAAAAAATCAAACAAGAGTTGGAAATTTTTATTCAAGCCGCTCAAAAAAGAAATGAGCCTCTGGATCATCTGCTTCTATATGGGCCGCCCGGCTTGGGAAAAACAACGCTGGCCCATTTAGTCGCCAAAGAGTTAAGGGTTAATATCCGGGTAACCTCCGGTCCGGCCTTGGAAAGAAGCGGAGATTTAGCCAGTATTTTAACGAATTTAAAAGAGGGTGACATTTTATTTATTGACGAAGTTCATCGGTTAAATAAGCCGGTAGAAGAAGCGCTTTACCCCGCCATGGAAGATTTTTGTCTGGATATTATCCTGGGTAAGGGGCCGTCCGCCAGAACAGTAAGGCTGGAACTGCCAAAATTTACCATTGCGGCCGCCACCACCAGGGCCGGCCTAATCTCTTCACCGATGAGAGATCGGTTCGGAATCATTTTCAGAATGGAGTTTTACAACGAGAAAGACTTGGCTCAAATCATTAAAAGATCAGCCAGCATTTTAAAAATTCCCATTGAGAACGACGCTTGCGCAAAATTATCCAAAAGATCGCGGGGAACTCCCAGAACAGCCAACCGAATACTAAAAAGAGTGAGGGATTTTGCCCAAATCAAAGGCAAGGGGGTAATCAACCGGGAAATATTAAAAGAGGCTTTAAAAATTTTGGAGATAGACGAATTTGGTCTAAATAAGGTGGATCGCGACTTTTTAACAACCTTGTGCCTGGACTATCAAGGAGGGCCGGTTGGCGCAGAAACGCTGGCAATAACCATTTCGGAAGATGTCACCACCCTGGAGGACATAATCGAGCCCTACCTAATCCAAAAAAGATTGCTGAAAAGAACGAAAAAGGGAAGAGTAGCCACTCCCAAAGCTTTTAAACACCTCGGCCTTCCCTTGCCTAAAAATTTCCAAACCTCGTTGTTTTAACCAGAACATTCCCGGAATGTAAGTTCTCACATTCCGGGAATGTTCTAGCGGTTGGCTCGTTTTGTTTTCGATCGTGAACGAAATGAGCCAACCCCCGAGGAGTCAAAGCCCACCTCGGGGGAGTAATACTACCCCTTGGTGCTTGCAAGCGCGGGCATAACTCGGTAGAATAACACCATGGGAGCGTTACCAAAAAGAAAACCCTCAACTCATCGCCAGGGACGCCGGCGGGCCAGCCAAAAGCTGTCCTTGCCTGATTTGACTATTTGTCCGCATTGCGGAGAAGAAAAAGCTCCTCATCTAGTCTGCCCGGTTTGCGGTGAATGGGGAAAGCCTAAAAATGAGTCAAAGCCAAAAAATCGATCCTCGGCATCAGGAAAGAAAAAAAGCCGTTAAATATCTTTTTGCCTATTCTTTTGATAAAATCGTAGGAAGAAAAAGCGCCCGGCCAAGTGATCTTTTGGCCAAAAAAGTGATTGGGAAGATAAAGTCCATTAACCAGGCGATTGTTAAGTCGGCTCCCAAATGGCCTTTGGAAAAAATAAATCGGGTTGATCTGGCGATTTTAAGATTGGCTGTCTGGGAGTTGCTTTACCGTTCTAAAGTTCCCCCTAAAGTGATTATTAATGAAGCGATTGAACTGGGAAAGGAATACGGAGGAGAAAGCAGCCCCGGGTTTATTAACGGAGCCTTGGGAACAGTTTATAAGGATCTTGCATCTAAAAAGGAGAAAAATGGAAAAAGCTAAAGAACTGGAAAAAAAACTAAAAATTAAATTCAAAGATATCCGCTATTTAGAAAAAGCCTTAATTCATCGATCCTGGGTAAATGAGAACCGGCAAAAGGGGATAGAAAACAACGAGCGTTTAGAATTTTTAGGAGATGCCGTTTTAGAGTTTTGGACCACTAAAAATCTTTTTCACTTTTTTCCTAAACTTCCAGAGGGCTCTTTAACTAATATTAGGGCGGCTTTGGTCAGAACTGAAAACCTGGCTTTAAAAAGCCAGGAATTGGGAATTAATGAATCTTTACTCTTGGGACGAGGAGAAGAGCAAGGTGGCGGAGGAGAAAATCCTTCTTTATTAGCGGATGTTTTTGAAGCTGTTTTAGGAGCCATTTTTCTTGATCAGGGATTGGTTGGAGCGGAAAAATTTTTAAACAGGTTTTTTCTAGCTGATCTTAAAAAGTTAGGAGGAAAGGGAGATATTAAAGACGCTAAAACCTTGCTTCAGGAAAAAATCCAGGAAAGGCAAAAAATTACTCCCCGCTATCAAGTTTTAAAGGAAACCGGGCCGGAACATGACAAGGTATTTGAGGTAGGGGCCTATGTGGGTAAAAAAAGATTAGCTACTGGCTCAGGCCATTCTAAAAAAGAGGCTGAAGAAAAGGCCGCCGCCCAGGGATTGACTGCTTTAAAAAAAAGCAGTAGAATAGGTCAGAATGCTTAAAGTTAAACTTTTTCAAAGAGGCAAAAGGGGACAAAGGACTTACCGCCTGGTAGTGGCCGAGGCCAAAAGCAAGCGAGACGGTAAATTTACGGACTCTTTGGGTTTTTGGAATCCCCATACTAAAAAATTAAAAATTGATCAAAAAAAGCTTGCTGATTGGCAAAAAAAAGGCGCTCAGCTAACTTCGGGAGTGAGGAAGCTCATTGAGAAAGAAAAGTAATGGAAAAGCTGGTTAAGTATATTATTGATCAGATTACCGGCGAAAGCAGCGAGGTAGCTATTGTTAAAAGCGAAACCCAGTCTATTATTCAAGTCAAACTTCCTCAAGAAAAAATTGGCCAAGTGATAGGCCGGGGGGGAAGAGTAATCAAGGCAATCAGGACCTTAGTGGGAGCAAAAGCCAATAAAGAAAAACTTCCCGGTTCCTGGCGGGTTGAAGTTCACTGAGTTAAAGAAAAAGGATTTTCCCGACCAGTTGGGCCAATTGGTACTTCCGGCAGGTTTAAGGCGCTGGAAAAACTCGCCTTTTTAAAGTTATCCAACTGGGCCAGGAGATCCTCTTCCTGGGATGATAAAACCAGGTCCTTAAGAGTTAGTTTTTCCGGATCGTAGCTGGGCTGGCGGCTGGAAACAGAAAGGTGAAAATCAAAGCTCACTGTTGAGCGGCCACTAGGGCTATAAGCCACTCCTAATTGATTAATGGCAATTAATGGTAAAACCTTTTCCATCTCTTCTACTAAAGAGGCTAGATTTTTTCCTGGACCCAAAACCCGCATCGTCACTGGAACCTGGTCAACAGCTTGTTTTTTTACTTTTATTTTATTAAGATCTTCTTCCTTAGTTTCTCCACTAGTAATTTCTCCTAAATTAAATTCTAGCTGGTCAGTGTAAAAACCATTATTCCTCACTGGATCACCCAAGGCATAAAGAATCAAAGAAATTTCTTTTTCTTTGGGCATCGCCAAAGTTGCCAGCTGAGCTTTATAAGTTAACTCTTCTTCATTTAGAGAAGCAATAAGCTGGGCTTTGTCCATAAAATCCCTCCTCTCTTCGATTAGTTTATTATTCTGCCCAAACTGCTTTCTGATTTTTTTGATCCTCGGTAAAATTAAAAAAATACTAACAATGACCAGAATTAAACCTCCGGCAACCGGAACAAGTAATTTTTTCATTGGAAACTAATCTCCAAAGAAAAACTTACTCTACCACTCTCCTTAACTCCTAAACCCTTTAAGGCCACAACCGGATAGTTTTCTCTATTCAGTTTTTCTTCAAGTATCTTTAAAAAAGCAAGTTTTGGCAGCTCTCCTTTGGCCGTAATCAGGCCCCCCTTTAAAGTCAAGGAGGAGAGGTTCGCCTCTGGCCCTAGCAGTTCTTCCAGCTTTTTTATATCTGGAGCAAAAAGAAACCGCTTATCTAATATTTGGGCCACCAGTTTAGTTCGAAAACGTAACTCTTGAAGCTCATCAATTCGATCGGCAAATTGAATAAACTGCTGTTTGGCCGCCTCTAATTCCTTCGCATTTTTTTTAATTTGGTTTTGTGAAAAGAAGTCAAGAGCAAGAACTACTACTCCTGTAAGTAAAAAAAAGACAAGGGCAATTCCCGCTATCTGATTAACTTTGCGAACAATTTCCAGCTGCCTTAATTGAAGTCTGGATTTACTCGGTAATAGATTAATACTAATTGACTCTTTCATGTTTTTCTCTTGGCCAGGCCGACCGCTACGGCAAATCGGGCCAAATCTTCTCTAGATTGGACTAACCATTTAGCTCCCTCAAGATCAATTCCCGCCAGGGGTTGATTAATCTGAACTTCAATTCCCAGGATTTTTACTAGCTCTTCGGTTAAACCCGGCAAAGAAGCCCCTCCTCCGGCAATCATTAAAAAGCCCACCTGATCCTGCCATTCTTCTTGAAAAGCGAGAAGGCCTTTTTTAATCTCTTCGCCCAGGCGAACAAAAACATCATGAAGGGCTCGGTGAATTTTTCCTTCCCATTCTCCTCCCTTAAAACCATAAGCTTTTTTATACTCTTCCGCCTGAAAATTATCCATTCCTAGAGCCACGCTTAGAGAACGGGTAAAGGCTTCTCCGCCAAAAGGAACGGTCCTGGTAAAATAAATTGATCCGTTTTTAGTCACTACCATAGTTGAATTTCTTGCTCCTAAGTCTAAAATCATGGCCGGTTTCTCCATACTCTCCGGAAGACAGCGGCTCAAGGCAGTGGCCGTAGTTTCAATCGCCGCCGGAACTAAATTAGCTTCATTAATAATTTTTTCATACCTTTCAATGATAGTTTTTTGCGCCGCCACCACAAAAGCTAAAATCCGATCAGGGGTTTGCTGTAATATTTGATAATCAACTTGAACTTCTTCTAAGGGGTAGGGGACGAAAGTCTCCGCTTCATAAAAAATAGCCTTATAAACCTCTTCTTCCTTCATGGGCGGAAAAGAAAGAACTCGACTGGTAATGCTTTCTTCAGGCAAGGCGCTGATGGCTACCCGAGTTTTAATCCCCAAATCAGCCACTAGCTTTTTAACTGCTTCCGCCAATCGAGATTCAGCGCTTAAAAGTTGGGTGCCCCCAGGAGGAGAAGTAGTTTCTCCTAAACCTAATAATTTCCAGCCCTCTCCTCGCTTTTCCAAACAAGCGATCTTAGTCAAGCTAACGCCAATGTCTAAACCGATTTGTCCACTCATCTACTTTCAATATAGCCAGATTAAATAAGAAAATCAATTCCTACTGAGTTAAAAGCATAACCTTGCCGCTAAAATCGCTGGAATAGTTGTCCAAATAAAGAGTAAAGGAAAAACTGACTAAAGAAGTATTGCCCCCGCCCGTTTCGCAACTAAACTCTAGGCTACTATCGCAACTAAGTTCAGATGAGGTTAAGTAGGCGCTATTGGAAGCAATCCGTTGAGAAGTAGAAGTATTGCATATAAATATAGTCGTTTCTCCATCCTTCTCTACCTCCAGTCTGCCGGGTAAACCGCTGCAGTCAATAGAATCGGCTTGGCGAATAAAATCAGTCATTACCGAAATGGCCGCTTCTCCGTTTTGCTTTACCTCTTTTACTTTTTCTATTTTCTCCGAAGAGCGAAAAACTACAAAAATAATCGCCAAAACCACGCTGGATAAAATTGCCAAAATGCCCAAAGAAACCAAAGTTTCCACCAGGGTAAATCCTCTTTTCATAATTTACTGCTCCCAATTGGAAATAATAGTCGTTAAAAT